>CAZCUR010000051.1:0-19351 GCA_964501815.1 uncultured Geothermobacter sp. | reverse complement strand
AATGTCCCTTTCAAGCATGACCGGGTTTGGCAAAGGACAGGCCACCGGCAATACCCTGACCGTTGGGGTTGAAATCCGTTCGGTCAATCACCGTTTTTGCGATGTGAGTGTCAAGGGGCCCAAGGTGGTTGCTCCTTTTGAAGCCGGGTTGAAAAAGCGGTTGTCGGAAGAACTGGCGCGCGGCAAGGTCGATGTTTACATCAACCTGGACATTATCGGCGAGCAGGGGTATGCGGCGCGTGCCAATCTTCCTCTGGCGCAGGCGACAAAGAAGGCTATGGAAGAGCTGCGGGATGTGCTCGGTCTTGATGATCCGGTGACATTGGAGATTCTGACCCGTCAGAAGGACCTGGTCGTTCTTGAGGAAGAGGTTCAGTTGGATGAACTGGAGCAGTGCCTGGACTCCGCACTGGGCAAAGCGTTGGAACAGCTCAAGGCCATGCGTCGCACCGAAGGCGAGGCTTTGGCGAGAGATTTCAGTGAACGATTGACCTCGCTCGAGAAATGGCTGGTGCTGGTCGAAGGGCGTGCCGACAGGGTCCCGACTGAATGGCGGGAAAAACTGCAGCAGCGGCTCGATCGCCAAGCCCCGGATATCGAGATTGATCCCCAGCGGCTGGCTCAGGAGCTTGCCATTTTTGCCGATCGTTGTGATATCAGTGAGGAAATCACCCGCTTCCATAGCCATATCGGACAGTTTCGCAAGCTGTTGAAGTCAGGTGAGCCGGTTGGGCGCAAACTGGATTTTCTGGTGCAGGAAATCAACCGGGAGGCCAACACGATTGGCAGCAAGGCCAGTGATGCCCAGATTTGCAATTGGGTCGTCGAAATCAAGGCCGAGCTGGAGAAGATTCGTGAACAGGTCCAGAATGTCGTGTGAGGCTGGTGCAAGATGAAGAGTCCTGCCATGAAGCGTCGTGGATTTCTGCTCGTTGTCTCTGCCCCCTCCGGAGCCGGGAAAACCACCCTGTGTCGCTACCTGATTGACATTTTCCCGGAAATCAGACAGTCTATCTCGTTCACAACTCGTGCGGCGAGATCGGGCGAAGTTGACGGTCGGGATTACCACTTTATTTCTTCCGATCGGTTTCAGGAAATGATCGACGCCGGAGATTTCGCCGAGTGGGCTGTGGTGCACGGCAACCGTTACGGTACTTCGCGCCATGTCCTGGAAGAATCACTGCAGGCCGGTGAAGATATCCTGCTGGATATTGACTGCCAGGGGGCCGCTCAGCTGAAAAAAACGCTTGAATCGGCTGTTTTTGTTTTTATATTGCCTCCGTCGATGCAGGTTCTTGAACAGCGGTTGCGGGGCAGGGGGACCGACAGTGAAGAGGTGATTCAGCGTCGCCTTGCCAACGCGCGAAAGGAAATTGCCGAAGCCCACTGGTACGATTATTTGGTGATCAACGAAGACCTTGAACTGGCTGCGGAGCAGCTCAAATCAATCGTCATCGCCGAACGCTGCCGGACGATGCGCTTTTGTGAGGCACCGGCCGGGTGGTACGCAGCGGAAAAAACGAGCGACTGACAGCAAAATATCCGGATAGAACAAGAGAGGTTATCCATGGCACGCGTTACTGTTGAAGACTGCCTGACCCAGATTCCCAATCGCTTTCTCCTTTGCATGGTTGCGGCCAAGCGCGCCAAACAGCTTTACAAGGGTGCCAGCCCCCTGATCGAAAACAAGTCCAATAACAAAAAAGTCGTTCTGGCCTTGCGCGAGATTGCCGCAGGGCAGATCGATTTCGAAATCCCCGGCAAAAAAGCCTGACCCGCTATCCGACCTGAGCCGGCTGTTCTGACAGCCGGCCTGTCTCTTCTTTCCCATGTCCAGGCCCGAAAACGTCATCGACAAGGTGTTGGCCTATCACCCCGAGGCCGATACGGAGACGCTTGGGCGGGCGTTCAGTCTCTGTAGACATATCTGTCTGTCCGGCGCACGTCCTCTTGGACGCAGAACCTGGGAGCATTCGATAGAGGTCGCCGACATTCTGGCAACCTTGCAGCTGGACCTGTCGAGTATTGTCGCTGGTCTGCTTCATGAGCTCATCGATTCCGAGGGGGCGACGCTGCGCGATATCAAGCAGGCGTTTGGGGAGGATATCGCGGAGCTGGTGGACGGAGTCGCACGCATCGGCCGGATTTCCTACAAAAAACGCGTGCGCGAGCAGGCCGAAAGTTTCCGCAAAATGCTGCTGGCTATGGCCCGGGACATCAGGGTCATTCTGGTGAAACTGGCCGACCGCCTGCACACCATGCGGACCCTGGAGGCCTATCCCGAGAACCAGCGGCTTCAGCTGGCCCAGGAGACCATGGAAATCTTCGCTCCTCTCGCCAACCGCATGGGTATCGGCTGGATCAAAAACGAACTGGAAAACCTCTCCTTCCGGTGGCTTTACCCGAAGGAATACCAGGACCTGGCATCCCGGCTGGAAAAGCGCAAAAAGGAGCACACCCGCTATATCCGCGAGGTCAAGGAGAGGCTGGAGCGACTGCTGGAAGAAAATCATATTGAAGGGCAGGTGTCAGGCCGGGCCAAACATCTTTATTCCGTTTTCAACAAGATGCGCCGCCAGGGCATCGAGTTTGAGCAGGTGCATGATCTGATTGCCTTTCGCATCATTTTGAAAACTGTGCAGGAATGCTATGCCGTCCTGGGTATGGTTCATGCGCTCTGGAAACCCGTTCCCGGGCGCTTCAAGGATTACATCGCCATGCCCAAGGCCAACATGTACCAGTCTTTGCACACGACGGTCATGGGGCCTCATGGCGAGAGGATGGAAATACAGCTCCGTACCGAAGAGATGCACCGCATCGCCGAGGAGGGTATAGCCGCCCACTGGAAATACAAAGAGGGCGGCGGACCTGTGGCCGCCGTTGCCCAGCAGGACCGTCGTTTTGCCTGGCTGAGACAGATTCTTGAATGGCAGAAGGACCTGAGCGATTCGCGGGAATTCCTCAGCGCGGTCAAGGTCGACCTTTTCCCGGAAGAAGTTTACGTCTTTACGCCCAACGGCGATGTCAAGGAGCTGCCGCGCGGTGCGACCCCTGTCGACTTCGCCTACGCGATTCACAGCGATATCGGGCATCATTGTGTTGGCGCGCGGGTCAACGGCAAACTGGTCCCTCTCAAAACCGAACTGCAGAATGGCGATCTGGTCGAAGTCATGACCTCGCCCAACCAGACGCCGAGCAAGGATTGGCTCAAATTCGTCCGTACCTCCAAGGCACGCAACAAAATTCGCCACTGGGTCAAGGAGGAACAGCGGCAGAAGAGCATTGAGCTGGGCCGTGAACTGCTGGAGAAAAAGCTGCGCAAGTATGGTTTGAGCCTGAAAAAGGCCATGCAAACCGAAGAGTATGACAAGGCCTGGCAGGACCTGGGTTTTACCCAGGGGGACGATATGCTGGCCGCGCTCGGCTATGGCAAGGTCTCGGCCGGGCAGGTTGTCAGCCGGTTGCTTCCGCGCGAACAGCTGGAGGCAGAACGCAAACCCTCCAGACTGGGCAAAATTGCCGAGAAAATTCGGCGAAAACCTGCCAGCGCCATACGGCTTCAGGGTGTTGATGATCTGCTGGTTCGGTTTGCCAAATGCTGTAATCCTCTGCCGGGGGACGATGTGGTCGGTTTTATCACCCGGGGACGGGGTATTACCGTCCATACCGTCGATTGTTCCCAGGTGCAGGAAACGGATCCGGAAAGGCGTGTCAGTGTTGAATGGGATCTGCGGAAAAAAACGGTCCGCACCGTCAAGATACGCGTTTACTGCGAGGACCAGAAGGGGATGCTCGCCGGAATGACCACGGCCATCACCAATCATGAAGCCAATATCCTCAGCGCCACGGCGCGGGTGGAACCGGGCCGCCAGGCGATCAACACCTTTGAAATCGCGGTTCAGGACCTTGAACAGCTCAATCGCATCAAGCAGGCGATTCTCAATATCAACGGCGTCTTTCGGGTTGAACGGCTGCGCGGGAAATGATGTCCTGGAGCCTGGGCCCCATGTCCATTCGGAGTGACAGGAAGGAGAGATGACCATGGAAAAGAAAGTCATAGCCACCGACAAGGCACCTGCCGCCATCGGTCCTTATTCCCAAGGGATTCAGGTGGGGAATCTGGTGTTCTTTTCGGGCCAGATACCCCTCGTCCCGGAAACCGGTGCTGTTGTATCGGGTGGAATTGCCGAACAGACCGAGCAGGTCATGGCCAACATGGGCGCGGCATTGGCCGCCGCCGGACTCGACTACCGCCATGTCGTCAAGACGACTATCTATCTGGCGGATATGAACGACTTTCCTGTGGTCAACGACATTTACGGCAGGTATTTCCCTGACAGCCCACCGGCCAGGGCCACCGTCGAGGTGGCGCGGCTTCCCAAGGATGTTGCCGTTGAAATCGAGTGGATCGCCTGCAGTCCGGAAAACTGACAGGTCGACAAGGCAGGCGGCTGAAAAAGGAAAGGGCGGCTCCCCGCAAGGAGAGCCGCCCTTCGTTGTCGATACGCGCGGAAACTCAGACAGCCTTGACCACGGCACCTGAACGGATGCAGCGGGTGCAGACCTTCATGGACCGGACCTGGCCGTTGTCCTGAAGTGCCTTGACCTTCTGCAGGTTGGGGTACCAGACCCTGCGGGTCTTGTTGTGGGCGTGGCTGACATTGTTACCGGTCGTCGGCTTTTTTCCGCAGACTTCACAAACCTTGGCCATGGTCGGTTACCTCCTCGAAATTCAGAACGCAATCTTCTAGCACGATGCTGTCCCGAATGCAACCCTTTTCAGCTTGCAGGCCCTCTTTTTTTGTTCAGGCCGAGGTGGTGCAAAAGCTGGAAGGCGGCCAGGGCTTCCCCTGCCGTGCCCAGCCCGGGATAGAGCAGCTGTCCGCCTGCAACCTGTATCCCCCCCTTCAATTTCGTTTTGCTGCTCAACCCAAGAGGCCCTTGTACCCCGGTGAGGGGGAGCGCGGTTTCCCTGAGCACAGGGGTGAAATCGGCAAAGGGGAACAGAGGCGCCAATTGTGACTGCAGTTCGACTGTTTCACTCGGCCCGAATCCGGACTGCAGGCGAATCCGGGTTGTCGCATCGTCTCTGCCGATAACCATCTGCACCGGTCCGAAAGGCCCGGCCAGAAGTATTTTGGATGCCAGGACACGGCTGATACGGCCTGTAAATCCGTGCAATTCCCAGAGAGCCGGCCGGGGCCATTTCATGGCCGATGCCGACAGGCCGTCAATGACCCAGCCGGGAGTCCCTGCCAGGGCGACCGTCGTGGCATGGGCCCTGCCTGCGCCAAAGTCGAGACGGAATCTTCTCTTTTCCGGGTGCAAACCTGTCAGTTCGAAAGCGTTGTGAATGTCAGCGCCAGCCTCCCTGAGTTTGCGCTCCAGCAGCCTGTCAAGCACGGTGGGCGCTATCTGATGCGGGTTGAACAGCTGGGCCAGGAGCAGGGCTACCGTATCCAGGTCCAGTTGGGCCGGATCACGAAGGCTGAGACAGCCTGTCAGCAGGGCGATAAATTCCGCCTCGGCTTCATCCACCTCGGCTGATTTCAGTCGGGTGAGCAGCCTCTCGCCAGGCCTTGAAGGCAGGCCTCTGAACAGGCGACCGAATGTCCAGTGCAGCTTGGATGCGATACGGGTGTCAGGGGGCTGACCTTTGTCGCTGAGCAGTTTCTGGAGTTGCACTCCCCGGTCCGCCAGGTCCTGAATTATCCCCTGCAGCGACCTGGCCGATTCGGGCATTTCCCGGTGCAGTTCGTCCGCCAGCGTTGTCTCGCCGTGAAATTGCACGCACAGGGAGCCGGAGCGAAATTGAACGGGCAGGGCGGGGATAAGGCAAGACCGGCCGTTAATGCGATCAAGCAGGCCTTCAAACAGATCACTTGAGCACCACAGCAGCTCCTCGGGCCAGCCGAAGCCCGCAAGGTGCAGGACTCTCAGGCCGGCGCGGGCGGCGAGAACCGCAGCAATGCGTCCGCCCGGGGCATCACCGAGCAGCGCCAGATCATAATGCTGGCTGTTCATCGGTTTGCGTCCCCCGTCAGATCGGTCTCCGGGAAAATACCGATTCCTTCCCTTTGCAACAAGGCCGCCGTAACGCCTTGGCCCGGTTGCAGCGCGCCGTCGATCCAGACCTGGTGAACGCCGCATGACGGGCTTCTCTCCTTGAGCAGGGCCTGGCTGCAACCGCACAGGCGGGCGATGGCAAGGACCTGATGCGCCCCTTGCAGAAATGAGCTGCTGACATCCTCTCCGGTGGTATTGACCAGAACAGCGCGGCCCTGCAACAACGCACAGCCGTCGCCAGAAGAAAACTGGCTTGCCGGTCTGGGGGTCGGCAGTCCTCCAAGTTGCTCGGGGCAGACTGGTATCGGCGTCAGGTGATGACGTTGCAGGTAGGTCATCACTTCAGGAACGGCTTTGCTGCGCCCGTCGTAGCGGCAGTTCACCCCGAGCAGACAGGCGCTGACGAGAATGCAATCGCCTGTTTGGGGCATGGTGTCAGCCTTCCAGCGGCGGGTTGACCAGTGCGGTGGGGTCGGGAGACAGGGGAGGGTCGATGAGTACGCGTCGTCCCTCTATACGCAGACGCCCCTGGGCAAACAGTTCAATGGCGCGCGGGTAGATACGGTGTTCCTGTTCGAGAATACGCTGAGCCAGGGTCTCCTCGGTGTCATCCTGCAGAACGGGAACCACCGCCTGCAGGATGATGGGGCCGGTGTCGACGCCATTGTCAACAAAATGAACGGTGCAGCCGGCAAAACGTGCACCGTATTCAAGGGCCTTTTTCTGGACGTGCAGCCCTGGAAAGGCAGGCAGCAAAGCAGGATGAATGTTCATGATCCTGCCCGGGAAGGCATCCAGAAAGATATCGGTAATCAGGCGCATGAAGCCGGCCAGAACAACCAGCTCAACCCCGGCGGTTCGCAGGGCCGCCACGACGGCTCGGTCGAATTCCTCCCGGCTGGCATATTCGCGGTGATCGATACAGCAGGTGGGAAGACCGGCTTTCTTCGCGCGTTCCAGGGCACCGGCACCGGGATTGTTGCTCAGGACCAGGGCAATTTCCGCCGGCAGGCTGCCGTCCTGACAGCGGTCGATAATCGCCTGCAGATTGGTGCCGCCGCCGGAAGCCAGAACGCCAATTTTGAGTTTTCCCGCCATGGTGTCAGAGACCCTCCAGCACAACCTGCGGCTGATTATCGCTGCAGGCGCCGACTTCACCAATGACCCAGGCCGACTCGCCCAGCCCGTGGAGCCGATCGATCATTTCAGAGGCTGAATCGGCAGGCACGATCAGGACCATCCCGATACCGTAGTTGAAGGTACGGTACATCTCCTCCGGCTGGATATTGCCGTGCCGCCGCAAAAATTCAAAGATAGCCGGCTTGGGCCAGGCGCCGGTGTCGATGACCACCCGGCAGTGGCGCGGCAGCACCCGCGGAATGTTTTCAAGCAGACCGCCGCCGGTGATATGCGCCATCCCCCTGATGGTGAAGTCGCGCAGCAGGTTCTGGATGGTGCGGACGTAGATGCGGGTCGGTTCGAGCAGAATGTCGCCAAGGGGACGGTCCAGCCCTTCCGGGGTTTGGTCCGGTTCCAGCCTGAGATGCTCAAAGCAGACCTTGCGCGCCAGCGAGTAGCCATTGGAATGCAGGCCCGTCGAGCCGATGCCGATCACCTTGTCGCCCACCGTGGTTGTGGAGCCGTCGATGATTTTGTCGTTGTCGACCACACCGACAGTGAAACCGGCCAAATCGTACTCACCTTCGGCATACATGCCGGGCATTTCCGCCGTCTCGCCGCCGATGAGGGCGCATCCGGCCTGAACACAGCCTTCGGCGATACCGCTGACGATGCTGGCGGCCTTCTCCGGGGCCAGCTTGCCGGTGGCGAGATAATCGAGGAAGAACAGGGGCTCTGCTCCCTGTACGATGATGTCGTTGACGCACATGGCGACCAGGTCGATGCCGACCGTGTCGTGGCGGTCGAGCATGAAGGCCAGCTTGAGCTTGGTGCCGACGCCATCGGTGGAGGAGACCAGAACAGGATTGCGGTACTTGTCAGCGTGAAAACTGAACAGACCGCCAAAGCCTCCGATGTCGGTCAAAACCTCCGGGCGCCGGGCTCTTTTCACCATGGGTTTGATGAGTTCGACAAAACGGTTGCCGGCATCGATGTCGACGCCGGCATCCCTGTAGGTCATTTCTTTTCGTTCTGACAAGGTTGTTCTCCTGATTGATACAGCCGGGTTGCAGGGTGGCCCTTTTTGTAAATCAACGGGGTGGTGCTGTCAATTGCTTTGCCTGTGCTGGTGAAAGCAGGGTTTACACCTTTATGCGCCTCCTCTATCATACCGGCAATTTGGCGGAAAGGGAGTTGAATGCGTCCGAAAATCAGGCCGATGCGGCTGGATGATATTCCCGAGGTCGTCCAGATTGAACAAGCCTGCCAGCCACATCCCTGGGATGAACTGCGATTTCGGCGCGAGCTGGCCAACGACCGGGCGCGTTTGACGGTTGCCTGCAACCAGGGCGGCCTGTGCGGTTTTCTGGTCTGCTGGCTGATAGCGGGCGAGGTGGAAATCCACAATATCTGTGTCGCTCCGGCTTGCCGCCGGAAGGGCATTGCCCGTTCGTTGCTCAATGAGCTGTTTTCTTCTTGTCTTGAGGCCGAGAGATTTCTTCTCGAGGTCCGTCGCGGCAACACGGCCGCCATCGAACTCTATCGCCAATGCGGTTTTCACGTCGACGGCATCCGTCCGGGGTACTATCATGACGGTGAGGATGCCCTGCTGATGTCAAGGCCCGCCCGGAAGGCGGGTTCAGGAGAGTGATTCATGCCGAATTTCAAGACGCGTATTCTGGCCAACCAGGAAATCGCCCCGGGGTACTGGCGCATGCGCATCCAGGCCCCAGGAGCTGTGGCCAACTGCCGCCCCGGGCAATTTCTGATGTTTCGGGTGCAATTGTCTCTTTTGCCCCTTCTGCGGCGCCCCTTCGGGATTTTCCGTACCGGATTTCAGCCGTCGGATGTAGATGGCCTGCCCCCGGTTGAGTATCTGGAAATTCTCTACAAGGTCGTGGGGCAGGGGACGGCGATGATGAGTGAACTGCATACCGGCGACCGGGTCGAAATCCTTGGACCTTTGGGACGCGGATTCGCTCCCGGCGGCTCCGGGCGGGAGAAAATTCTGGTCGGGGGCGGCATCGGCCTGGTGCCGTTGTTCATGCTTGCGCAGGACCTGGTCGGGGACAACCGGGTTCGCCTGCTCATGGGTGGGCGAACCCGTGATGACATTATCGCCATTACAGAATTTGAACGTTTGGGCGTTGAAACCTATACCGCCACGGAGGATGGCAGTCTGGGCGAGCAGGGGCTGGTGACCGATGTGCTGGAGGCAAAGCTGAGCGAGATTGGTGAAGCGGATGTTTTTGCCTGCGGGCCGATGCCGATGCTGCAGGCGGTGCAGAAGATCTGTGCTCAAAAAGGGGTTCCCCTTCAGGTTTCGCTGGAGGCACTGATGGCCTGTGGTGTTGGCGCCTGTCTCGGCTGTGTGGTCAAGGGGGCAGGTCACAGCGAACAGACCCCCCGCTATCTGTGTACCTGCAAGGAAGGCCCCGTCTTCAGGGCCGAGCAGCTCGACTGGGAGCAGATGGAGAAAACCGACAGTTCCTGCCAGGGGTGCAAATCATGAGTGTTTCCAGCAGCAAAACCACAGTCTCTCTGGCCGTTGAAATTGCCGGCATCTCCATGAAGAATCCCGTGATGCCGGCCTCGGGGACTTTTGGCTACGGGGAGGAATACGCTCCCTATATCGACCTGAACAATCTGGGCGCCATTGTCACCAAAGGGCTTTCACTGAAACCGAAGGCGGGCAATGCGACGCCCCGGATTACCGAAACCGTTGCCGGCATGCTCAATGCCATCGGGCTGCAAAATGTCGGGGTTGATGCCTTTATCGAACACAAAATGCCCTTTTTGCGAGAGCTCAACACGCCGGTCATTGCCAATTTCTTCGGCAACACCCTTGAGGAATATGCCGAGGTGGCCAGCCGACTCGATTCCATACCGGAACTGGCCGGTGTCGAACTCAATATTTCCTGTCCCAACGTCAAAAAAGGGGGCATTGTCTTTGGTACGGATCCCAAGGCTGCCTTTGAAGCGGTCAGCACTGTGCGCAAAGAACTGTCCAAGCCGCTGATCGTCAAACTGACACCGAACGTCACCGACATCACGGAAATCGCAAAAGCGGCTGAAGACGCAGGTGCCGATGCACTCAGCTGCATCAATACCATTACCGGTATGGCCATCGATGTGCGCCGCCGCCGGCCGCGTATCGCCAATTTGACCGGAGGGCTTTCCGGACCGGCCATTCGCCCCATCGCCGTTCGCATGGTCTATCAGGTTGTCAGAAGCGTTTCCATTCCGGTCATCGGTGTCGGCGGCATCAGCACCGCCGAGGACGCTCTGGAATTTCTCATTGCCGGTGCTTCAGCCGTTCAGGTCGGAACCGCCAACTTTGTCGACCCGGATGCCATGCAGAAAGTCATTGACGGCCTGGAGTCCTTCTGCAGGGAAGAGGGCGTTGACGATATCCGCACCCTCATAGGCAGTCTGGAGGTGCCTTGAGTACGGTAACGGGGGACGAGGCCCCGAGGGCCATGGCGGAAAAAGCCTGATTGTTTTTCTTCTGGCCCCCATGACGCCTCATTACCCGTCACTGGAAGGACCTATGGACATCATCACCACCCATGTCAATGCCGATTTCGACTGCCTTGGCTCCATGGTGGCCGCGCGTCGGCTCTATCCTGAAGCTGTTCTGGTCTTTCCCGGTGCCCAGGAACGCAGCCTCCGGGAATTTTTCCTGCACAGTTCCGCCTATGCCCTCGATTTCAAACGCCCCAGGGATATTGACCTCGACAAGGTCGATCGCCTGATCCTGGTCGATGTCGCGCACTCGGACCGTATCGGCCCCTTTGGCAAACTGGCGCGCAGCGGCCGGGTCAGGGTTCACATCTATGACCATCATCCTGCCGGCGGCACGGATTTGAAGCCGGAATTTGCGGACATCCGTCCGGTCGGGTCGACCGTGACCCTGTTTTGCCAGATCTTTCAGGAACGCGGAATCCGGCCCGGCAGTGATGAAGCGACGCTGATGCTGCTGGGACTCTATGAGGATACCGGCAGCCTGCAGTTTGCCAATGTTTCCCGGGCCGATTTTGAAGCCGGCGCTTTTCTGCTCGATTGTGGCGGTTCGTTGCAGGTGGTCTCCGAGTTTTTGACCCAGGAACTGACCGCGGAGCAGGTCGATATTCTGCATCAGTTGATACAAAACCGCCGGGAACTGGTGTTCGGTCAGGTTGCGGTTTCCATCAGCCATGCGTCCACCCGTGACTATGTCGGCGATCTCGCTGTTTTGGCCCACAAACTCAAGGACATGGAGAACCTTGATGTCCTGATCGTCGCGGCCCGCATGGGGGACCGGGTTTTTCTGGTCGGCCGCTCACGTATCCCGGACGTCCACGTCGGTGAAATTCTAGAGGAATTCGGCGGCGGCGGGCATGCCTTTGCCGCGTCCGGAACGGTGCGGGACCGGACTCTGGTGCAGATCCTCGATCAGCTCCCCCAGGTTCTGGCGCGTCATGTTCAGCCGCATCAGCTGGCCGGACAGCTGATGTCGGCTCCGGCGAAGACCATTGAGCCGCACCAGACTGTCAACGAAGCACGCGAGCTGTTGACCCGCTACCATATCAATGTCTTGCCCGTTGTCGACCAGGGCCACCCGGTCGGCCTGATCAGCAGGCAGATTCTGGAACGGGCCTGCAGCCACGGCTTGGGGCACCATCCGGTCTCGGAATATATGGAGACCGAGTTCAAGGTTGTCGAGACCGGAGCGACTCTGGAGGATATTCAGGAGTTGATCGTTGAACACAATCAGCGCCTGGTGCCGATTCTGGATGAAGGCCGTCTGGTTGGTGTGCTGACGCGGACCGATCTTTTGCGCCAGCTGATCGAAAGGAACCGCAGGGGGGGGCGGGCAAAAGCTTCCGGATTGCGCGCGGAATGGGGGCCCTGGCTCAAGACCAAACGTCTGGGCCGATTTCTCAGGGAGCGTCTTCCGGGGGATATCGTCGATTTGCTCATTCGTTTCGGACAGGTGGCGGATGAGCTGGGGATGAAACTCTACGTTGTCGGCGGCTTTGTCCGGGACCTGCTGCTGCGCAAAAACAATCTCGATATCGACCTTGTTGTTGAGGGGGATGGTATTGCCTTCGCGCGCCTTTGCGCCAAGCGTTTTGACTGCCGGTTCCGCAGTCATGAGAAGTTCGGCACGGCGGTGATTATCTTTCCCGACGGTTTCAAGGTCGATGTGGCGACCGCCCGGACCGAATATTACAGCCGGCCTGCCGCGCTGCCTACAGTGGAATATTCCAGTATCAAGCTGGACCTGTATCGCCGGGATTTCACCATCAACACCCTTGCGGTGGCGCTGAATGGAGAACGTTTTGGTGAACTGCTCGATTTTTTTGGCGGCCAGCGCGATTTGAAGGACAAGGCGATCCGGGTTTTGCACAACCTCAGTTTTGTCGAAGACCCCACGCGCGCCTTCCGGGCCGTTCGCCTGGAACAGCGGCTGGGGTTCCGTATCGGTCGGCCGACCGAACACCTTTTGCGCGGGGCTGTGCGTCAGGGATTTGTGGAGCGCGTCGGCGGGCCCCGTCTGTTTCGCGAGTTGAAACTGATACTGCAGGAAGCCGATCCCTGGCCGGCAATAAAACGTCTGGAGGAGCTTGACCTTTTACGTTTTGCCCATCCGGGACTCGAGACTGATGCCGGTCTCGCCCGCCTTTTTGCGGATGCCTGCAAGGTTGTGTCGTGGTACCAGTTGCAGTTTCCCGATCAGGCTTGCCGTAGCTGGCTGGTTTTTCTTCTCTGCCTGACAGCAGGGCTGGACCAGGGTGATATGGTTGCTTTCTGCCGCCGGCTAAGCGTCGCTCCGCGGATCAGAAAACTGCTTCTGGACGAGCGTCAAAGCGCCATGGACGTGCGTCGACGCCTCAGGCGCTGGCGCCGGCGCAAAACCGAACCGCGACCGAGCGAAATTTATTCCCTGTTGCACGAGCTTTCCGTTGAACTTGTGCTGCTGCTGATGGCTCTCGAGGGGGAAGCACCCGCCAGGCAATGGCTTACGGCCTATCTCAACAGTTACCGGAGCGTGCGCACTCTTCTTAACGGGGATGACCTTGTGGCCTTGGGCCTGCCGCCGGGGCCGGTTTACCGCAGGCTGCTTGAGGAATTGTTGTGGGCGAAGCTGGATGGCAGGGTAGGAAACCGGCAGGAGGAAAAAGCCTTTGTCCTGAGACGTTTCAGGCAGTTGCAACGGCACAAGGGGGGCGATTGACTCACCTGGTGCCATCTGTTACAAGGGGGCGGGCTTTGTGTGGCGCCGGGCAGGCCGCGCCCTGATTCGCTTCGCCTGTAACCGGGTTGCTCCGGCCCCCAGAACCGATTGGAGTTCGTTTGTGGAACAGCTGTTGGCCAAAATTTCCATCATGCTGGCACCGGCACTGTTTGCCGTGACCATGCATGAGGTCGCGCACGGGTGGGTTGCCGACAAGCTGGGGGATCCCACCGCCCGTCTGCTGGGGCGGCTGACGCTGAACCCGTTTCGCCATCTTGACCCGATCGGTACCCTGGCACTGTTTCTGTTCGGTTTCGGCTGGGCCAGACCGGTTCCCGTCAATTTCAACAATCTTGGCAACCCTCGGCAGGGAATGGTCTGGGTCGCCCTGGCCGGACCAATGGTCAATCTGACACTGGCCGGCCTGAGTGCGGCGCTTTTGCGGCTTTTGTTTGTGGTTGGCGCTGAAATCATTCATGCCGGGTCGCTGGTGGACAAGGTTTTGCAGCCGGTTGCCCTGATGGTGGCATCCAGCCTGTTTATTAATGTTCTTCTGGGCATTTTCAACCTGATTCCCGTTCCGCCCCTTGACGGCGGCCGGGTGCTTACGGGCATCCTTCCCGACCGGCAGGCGGCCTTTCTGGCGCGGATTGAACCCTTTGGCTTCATTGTCGTTTTGCTGCTCATTTTTTATACCGATCTGTGGCGTCTGGTACTTGCTCCCCTGGTGTGGGGGACGGTCGGCTGGCTTGCCGGACCGGCGGCACCTCTTGTCCACCGCATGGCAGGCATCCTGGTGGGAACCTGAGCGATGAAGCTCGACATCAAACTGGAAAACTTCGAAGGCCCGCTTGATTTGCTCCTGCACCTGATTCGCAGCAACGAGATGGATATCTGGGATATCCAGATCACCCGGATCTGCGAACAGTACCTTGCCATTCTTGATGCCATGCAGAGCCTCAACCTTGATATTGCCGGCGAGTTTCTGGTCATGGCCTCGACCCTTCTGCACATCAAGTCCAGGCTCCTTCTGCCTCAGTCCGAATTCGAGGAAGGGGAGGAGGAGGAAGAGGACCCGCGTGCCGAGCTGGTGCGCCGGTTGCTGGAATACCAGAAGTACCGTGCGGCGGCGTTGGAACTGGACGATCGCGAAATCCTCGGTCGGGACGTCTACGCCCGCAAATTTACCTCGCCAGAGCTGGCGGATGTGGATGACGAAGACTATTTCGAGGTCAGTCTGTTTGACCTGGTTGAGGCCCTGCAGGACATTCTGGCACGGGCGCCCAAAGAGGCGGTGCATGAAATCGGTTTTGAGAGTGTGTCGATCGCTGACAGGATCAATCACATCCTCGATCGGCTGTGCGGCCGTGAAAGTCTCTCCTTTACCGAACTGTTCGCTGAACGACCGGCACGCAGGGATGTTGTCGCCACCTTTCTGGCCATGCTCGAACTGGTCCGCTTGCGTACCATTCGCCTGATGCAGGCGGACCGTTGCGGTGATATCTGGATTTTTCCTGTCGCTGATGGCGACAAGGCTTCCCTGGATGCCGTGGAGGATGAAAGCCTTGGATACCAATGAGTTGAAAAGTCTGGTGGAAGCTTTGGTCTTTGTCTCCGACACACCTGTCCGGCTGGATAAACTGGCCGAGGCTCTTCAGGTTGACAGGACACGGCTGAACGGGATTCTGGACCTGCTGGAACAAGACTATGCCGGCCGGGGGATTCACCTTGTACGTGTGGCCGGGGGCGTGCAGTTCCGGACCGATGCCCGCTTCGCCGAGCAGATTCGCGCCATGCAGAAAAGCCGGCCTTTCAGGTTTTCGCGTGCGGCCCTGGAGTGTCTGGCCATCATTGCCTACCGGCAGCCGGTCACCCGCGGGGATATCGAATACCTGCGGGGCGTCGATTCCGGCGGTGTTATCAAGACCCTACTTGACAAGCGCCTTATTCGCATTCTTGGAAAAAAGGATGTTGCCGGGCGTCCGCTGATTTACGGGACCTCCAGGGAGTTTCTTGAGGTTTTTGGATTGCACAGTCTCGAAGATCTGCCAACGCTCAAGGAATTCAGTGACCTGGACCTCGAACTGGCCGAAGAAGCTGCGGCAACCGTTCCTGCCGAGCCGACCGCTGAGGCGGACGAACCGTCCGTGCACTAAAGCATCGTGACCCGCCAGAGACTGCAAAAACTCATTGCCGCCGCAGGGCTCGCCTCCCGGCGTCAGGCGGAGCGGCTTATTGCCGAAGGGCGGGTCGAGGTCAACGGTCGTCCCGCCCGCCTGGGCGACCAGGCTGATCCGCGCTGCGACCAGATTCTTGTCGACGGCCGGCCGTTGCCTTCGGCGGAGCCGGCCGTCTGTTACCTGCTCAACAAGCCGGCGGGATATCTGACCACCCGGCGTGACCCCCAGGGACGACCCACCGTCTTTGACCTGGTCAGAGACATCCCTTATCGCCTGTTTTCCGTCGGGCGGCTCGATTTCAATACGGAAGGATTGCTGCTGTTGACCAATGACGGTGCACTGGCTCACCGTCTGGCTCATCCTCGTCATCAGGTGGATAAAACCTACCTGGTGCGTGTGCGGGGACATCTGACGCCGGATATTGTTCGTCGTTTGCAGGAGGGGGTGAGGCTGGAGGATGGTCTGACCGCACCGGCACAGGTTCGTCCCCGCAGGGCGGTTTCAGGGCATCAGTGGTTTGAAATCACCATTCATGAAGGGCGCAACCGGCAGGTCCGCAGGATGTGTCAGGCCGTCGGTCTGCCAGTCAGCCGTCTGAAACGGATCCGTTTTGCCTTTCTCGACCTGGGTGACCTCCCCACAGGCCGCTGGCGCGCCCTGAGTTCCGAGGAGGTCGAGAGGTTGAAAAAACTGTAACAATTGCCATAGTTAATGACAGGTTTTGCCAGACTTGCCTCAAGGAGGGACATCATGGGGGTACGATTCGATTACACCTTTATGCTGAGCGACCAGGTCGGTTCACGATGCGGCATGGCCCTGGCCGAGCTGGAAGAGCTCAGAAACCAGACCCAAACCATCCATCAGCAACTCATGGCCCGCCGTTCTGGTGGCGAACTTCCTTTTTACGATCTGCCTTTTGACCGGGAGGCGCTGGAGGCGGCCCGCCAGCTGGGGGCGGAGCTGGGCCGACGCTTTGCCCATGTCGTGGTGCTGGGAATCGGCGGGTCGGCTCTGGGGACCCAGGCTCTTTTCAGGGCCCTGGCGCACCCCTTTCACAACCAGTTGCCCCGGGAGCAACGGGGCGGACGGCCCACCCTGCACGTTCTTGACAATGTCGATCCCCACACCATTTCCCACCTGCTTGACTGGCTTGAGCCGGGTGAAACAGTTTTCCTGGTCATTTCCAAATCCGGGTCGACCGTGGAAACCAGTGCCCAGTTTCTGGTTGCATGTCACTGGCTGCGTTCTGCCGGACTCCGCTGGCAGGATCATGTCATTGCCGTGACCGACCCGGACAAGGGCGGCCTGCGGGAGCTGGTCCGGTCCGAAAAGCTTCAGGCTCTCCCCATCCCCCCAGGTGTCGGAGGGCGCTTTTCCGTTTTCACCGCGGTGGGGCTGCTGCCGCTTTCGGCTGTCGGCATTGAGGTCGACCGGTTGCTGGCCGGGGCCGCGGACATGGAAGGGCGGGTGACCCGGGAAGAGTTGCTGGAAAATCCCGCCTACCTCAGCGGTGCCCTGCAATATCTCGCCTACAGGAAAGGTATGCCCATTTCCGTGATGATGCCCTACAGCGACCGCCTGCGTGATGTCGCCGACTGGTATCGGCAGCTCTGGGCCGAAAGCCTCGGGAAGCGTCGGGATCGGAACGGTCGCGAGGTCTTTGTCGGGCCCACTCCGGTGAAGGCCCTGGGCACCACCGACCAGCATTCCCAGGTGCAGCTTTATGTCGAAGGCCCCTTTGACAAGGTTGTGACCTTTATCGAAATTGAAAATTACGAGCGCAATCTCGCTTTTCTGCCCTGCCCCGAGGCTCCCCACCTCGATTTTCTGGCCGGCCATGACATGGCGGAACTTATCCAGGCGGAACAGCGCGCCACCCAGGTTGCGCTGGCCAGGGCGGGACGACCGAACTGCAGTTTCATTCTCGACCGGATCAGCCCGGAAAGCTTGGGTGGGCTGCTTTATCTGCTGGAGGTGCAAACCCTTTTTGCCGGGGGGCTGTTCCAGGTCAACCCGCTTGACCAGCCGGGTGTTGAGGCGGGCAAGAACTACACCTACGGACTGATGGGACGTGATGGATTTGCGTCATACGGACAGGAGATCCGCCAAATGCTCGAAGGTGTAACCAGGCGTCAACTCTAAAAAAATTCCTGTTGCTTTCCTTGACAGTTTTTGTGTGGCTGGTTTAGATTCCTAAGGTATCTGCAGCCCTTTTTATTTCGCGAGTGGGAATCGTGTCCAATAAGTCCAAGCTGCTTGCCTCAGCTCAGAAAAATCTCCAGAAGGGACAGGTCGCCAAGGCGATCAAGGATTACCGGAAGATCGTCGAGCTGGATCCCAAGGACATCCGCAACAGGCAGAAACTCGCCGAGTTGCTGAGCCGCAATCGTCAGGTGGACGAAGCGCTGGAGGAATACGAGGCGGTCGCCAAGTATTACGCGGAAAACGGCTTCTACCTCAAGGCCATCGCTGTCTACAAACAAATGCAGCGCCTCGATCCCGCCCAGGTGCGCATTTACCATCGGCTGGCCGAACTCAATGAGAAACAGGGTCTGACCGGCAACGCCCTTGCCGAATACCGCAGCCTTATCAGCTATTACGAGCAGCACGACATGGTCTCTGAGGTCATCAGCGTGCTGCAGAAAATGAAGGAACTCGACCCCGAAAACCTCAACGTTCTGGTCAAGACGGCCGAAGCCTACGCGCGCAGCGGCATGCAGGATAAGGCGCGCGAAGAGTTTCTGGAGGTGGTCGACCGCCTGCGGTCCAAAGGAGAGTTCGCCAAGATTCTCAAACTCTGTGACCTGCTGTTGCCCTTTTTCCCCGAAGACCCCGAGGCTCTGGCGGTCAAAGGCGAAGCGCTGGTGGCAACCGGGGCCGCTGAGGAGGCGGTGGCCATTCTCACCGGGGTGGCTGAACGCAAGCCCGATATCGCCTCCTTTGATCTGCTGGCGCGTGCCTGCCACGAAAGCCGGGACCACAACGGCGAATTGGAAGCCCGCCGCAGGTTGGTTGAACTGGCGCCCGAGGATCTGGAGCGCCGGCTCGATCTGGTCGATGCGCTGCTGGCCGCCGGGGAAGACGGTGCGGCTTTGGACGAGCTGGAGGAATGGAAGGACAGCTGCGTCCAGGCCGATCTGACTGCGCGCATCAAACGCTGCTACGAACAATTGCGGGGACGCCTTGGGAATGATGGGCGCATCATTGCAACCCTTCAGGCGATTTATGAGATCACCGGAGAGGGCGAAAAACTGTTCGATTTGATGTCGAGCGGTTCCAGGGATGCCCACGCCGGGAACTCCCTGGACGATAATCTGGAAAATCTGGAAATACTGGGCGATGAGCTGGTGGAAGAAGCCCTGTCCGATCTCGAGGAGGTTGAGGAGGAAGGGGAGGCCGCTGCCGGCTCTTCAGAAGGTTTGGCCGAGGAGACGTCGGCCCCTTCCGAAAGTCTTGTGGCCGAACAGGCGGATCAGGCGGATGGACAGACCGGGGACGAAACCGGAGCTGACCAGGACTCTGCTGATGCGTTTCTGGCGTCTGAAGAGCCCGATGAAGTTCCGCTCGAATTCCTCGAGGATGTGGTCGACGAGGGCCCCGGCGAAGAGGATTCCGCCGGCCCGACCGAAACCGAAGAGGAACAGGCGGTTGAGGAACCTGTAATCAGTCTTGACGACCTCGACCTCGAAGGCGGTGAACTGGAGCTTGAACTCGAGCTCGAGCTGGAAGAGGAAAGCCTGGATGAAGGCATTTCCGGGCCGGCCGC
>CAZCUR010000050.1:9870-19513 GCA_964501815.1 uncultured Geothermobacter sp. | reverse complement strand
TCACCCGGGTGCTGGTGCTGGAGGCGCTGGCTTCGGCCTATCGCGTCGCCCCGTACCGACCGGTCATCGAGACCATGACTCATCATCCGCACCCGGCCGTCGCGCACACCGCCCGGCACGCCATCCTCTCAAACGAAGGCGCCCACGAGGAGAATCTCAGCTGCCTGATTGACCGCATCACGCATATCCGCAAAGTCGATCTGTTCTCCGAACTCGATACCGTCCAGCTCGCCACCGCCGCCTGGCAGTCGACGGTTCAGGGAATTGAAGACGGCGGCCAGATCGCCGGTCCGGAACGGGCCCTCGACAGCCTGATGCTCATCGTCTCGGGCAAGGTCGTCTTTCGTCGTCTCGATGCCGAAGGACATCCGGTGGAAGACCTGCACCAGATCGAGGCAGGCGACTGGTTCGGCGCCGCAGCCCTGTTCGGCATGGCGCCGAAATCCTCTTTGGGAGCCTATGCAGAGGGACAAACCATCCTGTTGCGTATCGACCGGGAAACCTTCATCAGCATGGTCCGCGAACAGCCCGACCTCGGCCTGAACGTCGCGCGCGGACTGGCCAAGGTGGTGGCCGACGTGCTGCGCCAGTTGCAGAACCGGCACCGGATCGTCCAGACCGAAGAGGACACCCCGTTGCAGGGAGCCTTCTGCCGCAACGAGGACGAATGCAGCCTGTTTGAGCGGGTGCGACTGCTGCGGCGGATCGCGCTCTTCACCGGCCTGGACAGCCGCACCCTGACCGCCCTGGCCATGATTGGCCGGGAAAGGCGGCTGGCTGCGGGCGAAAGGCTCGATATCTTCAGTCCGGACCATCGCGGCTTGTGGCTGATCGCCTCCGGAGAGCTGGAGATCGTGCGTCAGAACGCGCCCCTTTTGCGCCGGGGAGCCGGAGAGTATTTCGGCCTGGGAGCCCTGTTCGACCTGCCGATCGACAAACTGGAAGCAAGGGCCCAAAGCGACAGTCGCCTGCTGCGCATCCCGCCGGAGGAATTCCAGGCCTGTGTGCGGGAACATCCGGATATCATCCTGCGCTGCTGCGAAGCCCTGACCCGGGTGCAGAGCGGCCTGCTCGACCAGGTTTTGTATGAACGGGAGCAGAAGGATGGGCCGTGACATCCGCCTCGACCTGATCCGGCCGGCCGAACTTGCCGCGGCGGAGCTCGACGCCTTCGCCGGCTTCATCCAGCGCCATGGCCGGGTTCCCCCCGGGCAGGTGCGCGCCAACCTGGAGCGGGCCTGCCTCATCGCGGTCGCCAGAGCGGAAGAGAGCATCGCCGGGCTGTCATGCCTGAAGGTGCCGCGTCCGGCCTACCTCGACGACCTGTGCCGGCGTACGGGCCTGAACCTTCAGGGCTTTTTCGAACGGGGCTACACCTGCGTCGCTCCCGGGTTTCGCGGTCGGGGGCTGGCGCGCAGACTGACCACGGCCCTGCTGCAGGAAGCCGGACAGCGCCCCGTCTACGTCCTGGCGGGAGCCGACGATGCCATCATCGGCCGGCTGCTGCGTGACACCGAAATGACCCGCCTGCTGCAGTTCGACAGCCGCAAGGCCGGCCGCAAACTGGCCCTGTGGGTCAACGCCGCCGGTTTGGCCCGGCTCGGACGAAAACCGGACATCAACGGATAAAGGGAGAGAGACTGTATGCGGATTGACAACCTGCGCCGAGAGGAGAGGGAAGGCAAAAGCGCCCTGTGCGCCGAGGTGACCTGGGAGGATTGCGCCAAACCGCCGCAGACCGTCTGGTTCGCCACCGAACCGGACGATGCCGACGCCCTGCGCCTGAGCGGCGACCCCTTTGTTCTGGGTGCCCTGCTGCCGGCCATCGAAAACGGGGAGCGGCGGCTGGCCATCGACGCCGAGGTCTGTCCGCGTCTGCTTGAAGGCCTCGAGACGGCGCTCGGCATCCTGGTTTCCTGGTACGGCGAGGCTTACCGGCCCATCCCGGTCGAAACCGCCGGGACCAGACAGCCCGATTCGCGGCGCAAGGGGCACACCGCCGTGTTCATGTCGGGCGGCATCGACGCCCTGGCGGCGCTGCGCTGCAACCACCTGCGCTATCCCGAGGGGCATCCGCTGCGCATCCGCTCCGGTATCCTGATGCACGGCTTCGACATCGGCGGCGTGGTACGCCACGGCGTCAAGCAGCACGTACACGACCGGGCGCGCCGGGAACTGGCGCCCATCATGGCCGAAACGGGCATCGAGCTGGTCCCGGTGTGGACCAATATCCGGCACCTGCACGACGACAGCGCCTTTTTTCTCGGCAAGTATTTCGGCGCCCTGCTGGCCGGCACCGCCCAGGCGCTGACGGGCCGCTTCGACCGGGTGGTGCTCGCCTCCTCCTACGACCTCGACAACCTCGGCCCCTGCGGCTCGCACCCGATGCTCGACCACCTGTACGGCAGCGCCGACCTCGACCTGTTTCACGCCCAGCCCGAACTGCGCCGGTTCGACAAGCTGCGCCTGATCGCCGACTGGCCCACCGGGCTGCACCACATGCGCGTCTGCCTGCAGAACGTTCCCGACCGGCTCAACTGCGGCTGGTGCGAAAAATGTCTGCGCACCATGGCCGGACTGGTCGCCCTCGGCAAATTGGCCGAATGCCGCGCCTTCGAGGAGGACGACCTCGACGCCGAACTCTTTGCACGCGCGAGGATGACCATCAACCACCGCGAGCCCTTCTACATCGAGATGATCGAGCCCTTGCGCGCCGTCGGGCGCGACGATCTGGCCGACGTCATCGTCGAACGCCTTTCCAGCGAGGGGAAACTGCCATGAAAATCGCCTTTTTGCGCGGCCCGCTCGGCCACATCGACCCGGATACCGAAACCAGCCTGCTGCTGATGTACGAATGCTTCCGACGCGGCCACACGGTCTACTTTCTCGAACCGCACGACCTCTATATCCGCAACAACCACGTGGTCGGCCGCATGCGCGAGATCGTCGCCCCCCAAAACTGCGACCTGCACACCTTCTGGCGCCACGCCATCCTGTGTGCCGACGACGAGAAGAAAATTTTTGAGGAACTGCGGGATCTGGATGTCTTTTTTCTGCGCAAGAATCCGCCCCTCAACCTCGAAGTCATCGAGCTGCTCGGCTCGGTGGAGGACGAAGTGGCCATGGTCAACAGTCTCACCGGCCAGCTGCTGGGCAACAGCAAGCTCTACACCCTGAATTTTCCGGACATCATCCCCGAGACCCATGTCTCGCGCGACCCCTACCGGCTGCGGCGCATCATCGACGAGTTCGGCGGCACCATGGTGATGAAGCCCCTGCGCGGTTTCGGCGGCCAGGGGGTCATCAAGGTCAGCGCCAAAGACCCGGAAAACCTCAACTCGCTGCTGCATTTCTACGTACGCGCCAACGAGCCCTACTACCGGCGCGAACCGGTCATGGTGCAGGAATTCATCGAGGCGGTGCGCACCGAAGGGGATGTCCGCATCATGCTGCTCGGCGGCGACATTCTCGGCGCCTTCCGGCGCATGCCGGCCGAGGGGGATTTTCGCGCCAACATCCGCGCGGGCGGTGGTTACCAGGCGCACGAACTGACGGAGGCGCAAAAACACATCTGTGAGGTCATTCGCGACCGGCTGGTGGCCGACGGCCTGCACTTTGTCGGCATCGACGTCATCGGCGACAAGCTGATCGAGATCAACTGCGTCAGCCCGGGCGGCATTCCGCGCATCAACGGCTTCACCGGCCAGAGACTGGAGCGGCGTGTGGTCGACTACCTGGAGGAGCTGGCGAAACGGAAAAAGGCACATCAGGGCCGGGCAAAGCCGACCTGATCGAACCAGGCGCGCAGGGTGACGGCGTCCGCCGGGTCGGTCTGCGGGTCGTTGGCGTAGAGATAGACCCAGTACGGCGCGGCAAAGCCGATCAGGCCGAGAAACCGGCGCGGCCGGGCGCGGGCCGGATCGTTGTCGGGCCCCAGGGCGCGATAGGAGGCCTGCAGTTCCACCGCCGCCCGCAGTCCGGAGACCCGGCGGCTGCGCAGCTGCCAGTCGACCTGCGCCGGCTCGGCGGCGTGCTCCTCGATACCGGCCAGGGCGTGCAGGGCCGAGGCGCGCAGGGTTTCGTAATCAGGCGCAGCTTCGTCGTCGTTGAGGGGGCTGATATCGATCATGACAAAAGCGCCGGTTTCGGGCCGCACCAGCCAGAGCTCGTTGGCGCGCACATAGCGCAGGGCGGTCTGCTCCAGCGCCTCCTCATCGACCTTGCGCCCGTTCTGGGCGGCATCGAGACGCATATCGTCGACCATGGCCCGCACCGCCACAGCCGGAGGCTCGTCGACCAGCTGCCAGCCGGCCGGCACAGTTGCGAACATCAGCACCAGGTCGTCAGCCAGACGATGCTGCTGGGCACAGACCGGAGCCGCAAGAAGGAGCAGAACCAAGCAAAAAAGTATCGGGCGCATCCGGACCTCCGGGAAGGGAATTCAAATGCCAGTATAACCGCCCCGACTCCGTGCTGCCATAATGACCGGACATCAAGGCTGTGCTAATCTGTGGAACACTATCCATGTTATCAACCACCTGGAGGAGAGAGCCATGCTGCAACTGAAGGATGAGCGTCTGCTGCGCAGCCGCTGCTACGTCGACGGCACCTGGATCGAAG
This sequence comes from uncultured Geothermobacter sp., assembly GCA_964501815.1. Lineage (GTDB taxonomy): Bacteria > Desulfobacterota > Desulfuromonadia > Desulfuromonadales > Geothermobacteraceae > Geothermobacter. The sequence continues at coordinate 14,893 of CAZCUR010000050.1, read as the reverse complement.
CCGATGCGGGCGAAACCATCGAAGTGACCAATCCGGCCACCGGTGCGGTCATCGGCACCATCCCCAGACTCGGCGCCGCCGAGACCCGCCGGGCCATCGAGGCCGCCAACCGCGCCTGGCCCGCCTGGCGCGGCCTGAACGCGGCCGACCGCAGCCGCATCCTGCGGCGCTGGGCCGAGCTGATGCTGGAGAACCAGGAGGATCTGGCGCGCCTGATGACCGCCGAACAGGGCAAGCCCCTGGCCGAAGCCCGCGGCGAAATCGCCTACGCCGCCTCCTTTCTCGAATGGTTCGCCGAGGAGGCGCGCCGCATCTACGGCGACATCATCCCGCCGCACCAGAACGACAAGCGCATCCTGGTGCTCAAGCAGCCGGTCGGCGTCTGCGCCGCCATCACTCCCTGGAACTTCCCGTCGGCCATGATCACCCGCAAGGCGGGCGCCGCTCTCGCTGCGGGCTGCACCATGGTGGTCAAGCCGGCGACCGCCACCCCCTACAGCGCCCTGGCCCTGGCCGAACTGGGTGAGCGGGCCGGCATTCCGGCCGGCGTGTTCAGCGTGGTCACCGGTTCTTCAACGGCCATCGGCGGCGAGCTGACCGCCAATCCGCTGGTGCGTAAGCTGACCTTTACCGGCTCCACCGAAATCGGCAAAAAGCTGATGGCCCAGTGCGCCGGCACCATGAAAAAGGTCTCCATGGAACTGGGCGGCAACGCCCCGTTCATCGTCTTTGACGACGCCGACCTCGACGCCGCGGTCGAGGGGGCGCTGATCTCCAAGTACCGCAACACCGGCCAGACCTGCGTCTGCACCAACCGCTTCCTGATCCAGGCCGGGATCTATGACGCCTTTGCCGAAAAGCTGGCGCAGAAGGTTGCCGCCATGAAGGTCGGCGACGGCCTGAAGGAGGAGGTGCAGCAGGGCCCGTTGATCGACCTGGCTGCGGTGGAAAAGGTCGAGGAGCACATCGCCGACGCCGTCGCCAAGGGCGCGCGTGTCGTCACCGGCGGCAAACGGCACCCCCTGGGCGGCACCTTTTTCGAGCCGACCATCCTTGCCGATGTCACGCCGCAGATGAAGGTCGCCCGTGAAGAAACCTTCGGCCCGGTGGCACCCCTGTTCCGCTTTGAAACCGAGGAGGAGGCGATCCGGCTGGCCAACGACACACCCTACGGTCTGGCCGCCTATGCCTACACCCGCGACCTGGCGCGCTCCTTCCGCGTCGGCGAGGCCCTCGAGTACGGCATGGTCGGCCTCAACACCGGCCTGATCTCCACCACTGTCGCGCCCTTCGGCGGCGTCAAGGAATCGGGTCTGGGACGGGAAGGCAGCAAGTACGGCTGTGACGACTATCTGGAAATCAAGTATCTCTGCCTGGGCGGCATCAGCTGAGGCGGAGGGACGATGAGCGGTGCCGGCTGGCAGCTGGAAACCGGTTCGGAGCCGGTTCTGCATCTGAGCGGGGACTGGCGTCTGGGGACCGTCCTGCCGCGGGCGGAGGACTGGCTCGCCGCCCTGGACGCGACCGACCGGCTGCGGCTGGACGGCAGCAAACTGGGCGACTGGGATTCCGCCCTGGTGGTGCGCCTGCATCAGCTGTGCGAGCTGACGGCAGCGCGCGGCATCGCCCTCGATATCTCCGGTCTGCCCGAGGGCCTTCAGCGCCTGCTGCGCCTGGCGCGGGCGGTGCCGGAAAAGCGCGGCCAGCGGCGGCCAAGGCGGCCGGGACACCTGCTGGTGCGCATCGGTGAAGTGACCATCGAACTGCACCGCACCTGGCGCGACAGCCTGCAGTTCATCGGTGAGACGGTCACCTGCTGCGGCCGCATGCTGCGCGGCCGGCCGGCTTTCCGCATTCGCGACCTGATGGAGCTGCTGGAGGATTGCGGCGCCCAGGCGCTGCCGATCGTCACCCTGATCAGCGTCCTGGTCGGTATGATCCTCGCCTTTGTCGGCGCGGTGCAACTGCGGGTCTTCGGCGCCGACATCTTTGTCGCCGACCTGGTCGGCCTCGGCATGGCGCGGGAGATGGCGGCGATGATGACCGCCGTGATCATGGCGGGGCGCACCGGCGCCGCCTTCGCCGCCCAGCTCGGCACCATGCAGGTCAACGACGAAATCGACGCCCTGCGTACCATGGCGATCTCGCCCATGGATTTCCTGGTGGCGCCGCGCCTGCTCGCCCTGACCCTGATGCTGCCTCTTTTGTGCGTCTACAGCATGTTCATGGGCATTCTCGGCGGCGGCATCGTCAGCGCCGGCATGCTGGAGATCGGTCTGGGCCCCTTCTTTCTGCGCATCCAGGAGAATGTCGCCCTGACCCATTTCGTCATCGGCGTGGTCAAGGCGCTGGTGTTCGGTTTTCTGGTCGCCCTTTCCGGCTGTCTGCGCGGCCTGCACTGCGGCCGCAGCGCCCAGGCGGTCGGTCAGGCGACCACCTCGGCCGTGGTAACCGCCATCGTGCTGATCGTGGTCGCCGACGCGGTCATCACCATCCTCTGCCAGGTCCTGGGAGTCTGACATGGAAGCCCTGCTCGCGGTGCGCAACCTCACCATGGCCTACGGCGATGTCGTCATCCAGCGTGATATCGACTTCCGTATTGCCCCCGGGGATTTGTTCGTTATCATGGGCGGCAGCGGCTGCGGCAAGAGCACGCTTTTGCGCCACCTGATCGGCCTGCTGCAGCCGGCCGCCGGCAGCATCCTCTACCGGGGCGAAAACCTGCACGACCTGGATCCGAAACAGCGTCGCCAGGTACTGCGCCGCTGGGGGGTGCTGTTTCAGAGCGGCGCCCTGTGGAGCAGCATGACCCTGGCCGAAAACATCGCCGTACCGCTGCAGCAGTTCACCGACCTGAACCGGCACCAGATCGACGAACTGGTGGCGCTCAAACTGGCGCTGGTGGGGCTGGACGGTTTTCAGGACTACTATCCCTCGGAGCTGAGCGGCGGCATGCAGAAGCGCGCCGGGCTGGCACGGGCCCTGGCTCTCGATCCGGAAATCCTCTTCTGCGACGAACCCTCCTCCGGCCTCGACCCGGTGAGCGCCCGGCGTCTTGACGAACTGCTGCTGGAGCTGAACGCCAGCCTCGGCACCACCATGGTGGTGGTCAGCCACGACCTCGACAGTATCTTCGCCATCGCCGGCAACGGCGTCTTTCTCGACGCCGAGACACGCACCATGCTGGCTGCGGGATCGCCCAGGGAGATGCTGGCCACGGGGCACCCCCGCATCCGCGAATTTCTCAGCCGCGGTGGAGAAAGGAGTCTGGCATGTTGAGACGTGCCGATCCCAAACTGATTGGCGCCTTCGTCGTCGGCGCCATCGTGCTGGCCGTGGCCGGCCTGGTCTTTTTCGGCCGCGGCGGCCTGCTGACCCAGCACCAGCGCTACATCCTCTACTTCGATCGCTCGGTCAAGGGCTTGTCGGTCGGCGCGCCGGTCACCTTTCGCGGCGTGCGCATCGGCAGTGTCTCCGACATCAGCGTCCACGTCGATCCGCGCGACTACAGTTTCAAGATTCCGGTGATCATCGATATCGAACCGCGCCGCATCGAGGCGATCCAGCCCAACGGCGAGGTGGGCGATCCGCTCAAGCGCCTGGTCTCTGACGACACCCTTCAGGAGCTGATCGCCAAGGGGCTGCGCGGCCAGCTGCAGCTGCAGAGCCTGATCACCGGCCAGCTCTTCGTCCAGCTCGACCTCTACCCCGAAACCGAGGTGGTCCTCTCCGGCTACCAGACCCCCTACCCGGAAATCCCCACCATCCCCTCGGGCCTCGACGAGCTGTCCCAGACCTTGGAGAACCTGCCGATGCAGGAAATCGCCGACCAGGCGATCAGCACCCTGGAGGGGCTGCAGGAACTGGTCCACAACCCCGACCTGGCCGACAGCCTGTACAAGCTCAACCACGGCCTCGACCAGTTGCGCCATGTCCTGGCGACTTTGGACAAGGAACTGGGGCCGGCGCTGCGGGATTTCCGCGCCGCCGCCGACCGGGTGGAGCGCGCCGCCGACAGCGTCGACGCCCAGGTGACCCGCGTCGTCGACCGCACCACGGACACCATGGACGATTTGTCGGCCACCGTTGAGCACGCAGGCAAGCTGCTGGCACGCGTCGAAAAGGACCTGGCCGGGGTCGAGGGCGCGGCCCCCGAGCTGCAGCAGACCCTCACCGAACTGCACCGGACCCTGCGCTCCTTGCGCCTGAACGCCGACAAACTCGATGAACATCCGGACCGGCTGCTGCGCGGCCGGGGACAACCGAACAGGGAGGTCCGATGATGCGCCACCTTGCCCTCCTGGTGCTGCCGCTGCTGCTGGCGGCCTGTGTCAACCTCGGCAGCGGAACCGCCCCGAGCCGCCACTACCTGGTACCGTCCCTGCTCGATACCGGCAACGCCGCGCCCGCTGAAGCCCGTCACAGCTTCCGGGTCAGCGCCCGCCTGCCCGCCTATCTCGACCGTCCCGAGCTGCAGCGGCGCCGGGATGCCGCCCGGGTCGAACCCTTCGATTTCGACCGCTGGGCCGAACCGCCGGCGGAAATGATCGCCCGGGTGGTGGCGGAAAATCTCTCCGTCCTCGGTCTCCCGGCCCGGGCGGACGGCCGCCTGCAGCTGGAGGTGCATCGCTTCGAGGGGACGGCCGAGGGCGCGCTGGTGCAGCTCGACTGGCGCTATGCGGGGAGCGATGGCAAGGAGGTTCTCACCGGCAGCTTCCGTCGCCTGGTGCCGGTCACACCGGTGACACCGGAAGGGCTGGTGCAGGCCTTCGGCATGCTGCTGACCGACTTCAGCCGCGAACTGGCAGCACAACTGACACAGCAACAATGAATCCCTCCCCCTTCGAGGGGGGAGGATCAAGGCGGGGGGACCGTCAGAGCGGACCCAGCGCAGCGACGCAAAAACCACCCTGCGCCCGCGGCAGACCAAACCGAAACTCATGACCTCCCTCCCCCCTCCGAGGGGGAGGGTCAGGGTGGGGGGGCGTCAGGACCGGCCCAGCGCAGCGACGCAAAGACCGCC
>CAZCUR010000050.1:0-9770 GCA_964501815.1 uncultured Geothermobacter sp. | reverse complement strand
TCAGTAAACGCCGTGCAGCGGACCGCCGGGCGCGGCCAGCTCATCCACCCGGCGCTCGATCTCGGGCAGCTCCTCCAGCGGCGGCGCATGATGCGCCTTGAGGCGGGCGTCGATCACCAGCGGCCCCTCGCAGCCCCAGTGCTTGGACACCGTCGCCGCTCCGACCCCGTCGATGTCCGCCGCCGGGTCGGAGCGGGTGAAGACCACCCAGAGAAAATCCTCCAGCGACCGGGCGACAAAGGCCGGATCATCGACCAGCACCACCAGGGCGATCCCCTCCGGCGCGCCCTTGCTCTCCCAGAACCGGCAGAGTTGCGACAGGACCCTGTCGTCCCCCCAGGCCGGCGCATCCCACTTCGGCCCCCTGACCGCCAGCACGCCGGGCAGCGGCAGGGTCGGTTCGCCAAAGCCCCGGGGCAGCGCCAGCTCGGCCGGCATTTTGTCAGCCAGCGTCCGGCGCGGCGCGCCGACGGCGGCGATGACCAGCTTGGAGCCCTTGTTCAGGCCGCGGCCGGAATAGTCGAGGGTATCGATGGTGGTGCGGGTCTGAAAATGCAGATCGCGCCGCCAGTCGACGCGCTCAAGCATGTGGGTCAAAAAGGCGCCGACCCGGTGCAGGTCGGGGGGATTGTCGCCGTCGTTGGCGATCCACAGGTACTTGGCCAGCGACAGTTGCCCCTGGCCAAGGATGGCGTTGGCCTGGGTCAGCAGTTCCTGGGGGCGGTCCTGTTCGGCGTAGGGGGTGTAGCGCTCGCTGCCGACGGCAAGCAGCAGCGGATGCACCCCGGCGGCGTCGACGGCGTGGACACCGCGCACCCCGGGCAGCACCTCGGGGATGAGCGCGCCGGTCAGCTCGTGGATGAAGGTGCCGAAACTGGTGTCCTCCTGGGGCGGCCGGCCGACGGTGGTAAAGGGCCAGATGGCGTCCGGGCGGTGATGCACCCGCTCGACCCGGAAGACCGGGAACTCGTGACCGAGGCTGTAGTAGCCGAGGTGGTCGCCGAAGGGGCCCTCGCGCTTGAGCACCTCGGGGTCGAGCCAGCCGGACAGGCAGAAGTCGCTCTCGGCTGGCACCGGCAGGCCGTTGGCCGCCTGCGTCAGGGCCAGGCGTCGGCCGCCGAGCAGGCCGGCGAAGGCCAGCTCCGGCATCCCCTCGGGCAGCGGCATCACCGCCGCCACCGCCAGCGCCGGCGGACCGCCGACAAAGACGTTGACCCGCAAAGGCTCGCCGCGCTTCAGCGCCTCGCGATGGTGGATGGCGATGCCCCGGTGGATCTGGTAGTGCATGCCGGCCTCGTCCGGGCCGTAGTCGTTGCCGGAGATCTGCACCCGGTACATGCCGAGGTTGGAATGGCGCCAGCCGGGCCGGGCCGGGTCTTCACTGTAGACCTGGGGCAGAGTGATGAAGGCGCCGCCGTCCTGCGGCCAGCTCACCAGCTGCGGCAGATCGGCCAGCCGGCAGGAGCGCTCCAGCACCGGGCCGTGGCCGACGCGTTTGGGCAGCAGGTGGCGGGCGGCCAGGGGCGCCCGCGCCAAATCCATGGGCCGGCGCAGCAGGGCCAGGGGATCGACCTTGGCCTTCACCAGCGCCTCGATGGCGCGCAGGGAATCGCGGAACAGCCAGCGGGTACGCTCCAGGGTGCCGTAGAGGTTGGCGAGCATGGGGAAGCGGCAGCCCTTGACCCGGCTGAAAAGGAGCGCCGGACCGCCCGCCCGGTAGACCCGGCGCTGAATGGCGCCGATTTCCAGGTACGGGTCGACCTCGACGTCGACACGCACCAGCTGACCGCTGCGTTCCAGGTCGTCAACACATTCGCGCAGGTTGCGATAGCCCATGCCGTTCCTCCCCGGCCCCGACGATCCATCCGGGGCGCAGCGGCATCATAGCGGCTGGCCGGCCCCTTGACAACCTGCGCGAACGACCTGGATGCCGCCTCAGAAAATCGGCAGGCCGAGGCGTTTGGCCAGCTCCTGGGCCGCCATGCGCAACCCGTCGCTGATACTCGGATAGACATGCACGGTGGTGGTCAGCTGGCTGACGTTGAGGCCGAAGCGCACTGCCAGGGTCGCCTCGTGGATGATATCGGCGGCGCGCGGCGCCAGCATCTGGCAACCGAGCACCCGGCCCGTCGGCGCTTCGGCCACGAGGATGACGCCGCCGCGCCGGCCTCCCATGACGTGCGCCTTGGGCACCCGCTCCAGGTCGATGAAGGCTTCGACCACTTCCAGGCCGCGCTGGCGCGCCTGCTCCGCGGTCAGGCCGACGGTGGCGAACTCGGGGTCGCAGAAGACCGCCATGGGGGTGTGGGTGTGGTCGATGCTGTGGTTCCCCTCCGGGTCGAGCATGTTGTGCACCGCCACCAGCGCCTCGCGCGCCCCGGCCGGAGCGATGAGCGGCGGACCGGTGACATCGCCGGCGGCATAGATGCCGGGGACATTGGTGCGCATGCCGGCATCGACCCTGATGAAACCGGCGGGGTCGGTTTCGATGCCGGCCCGGTCCAGGCCGATATCCTCGGTGGCCGGCTGGGTGCCGACCGCCAGCATCAGGCGCTCGGCGCACAGTCCGACCGGCGCCCCCTTGACGGTGGAATAGAGGCAGACCCCCTGCGGACTGCTGTCGACCCGCTGCGCCTGCACCTCGGTCATGATCTCCACCCCCTCGGAGCGCAGGATGTCGGCGAACAGGCCGGTCAGGCGCGGATCGAACTCCTGCAGCAGGCGGTCGCCGCGCTCCAGGATCACCACCTGGGTGCCGAAGCGGGCGAACATCTGGCCCATCTCCAGGGCGATGACTCCGCCGCCGAGCATCAGCAGCGACGAGGGGAAACACGGCAGGTGCAGGGCGCTGTAGCTGGTCAGGTAGTCGACCTGGTCGAGCCCTTCGAGCGGCACCACCCGCGGCACGCCGCCGACGGCGATGAGGATGCGCTCGCAGCGCACGATCTCGGCGCCCACCTGCAGTTCGTGCGGCGAGATGAAGCGGCCGTGGCCGCGCAGCACCTGCAGGTTGGGGGTCTGTTCCAGTTCGCGCTGGTAGTGCTGCCGGCGCACCGTCTCCACCGCCTGCCGTTTCAGGCTCATGAGGGTGCCGCAGTCGGGCGGGCCGGCCTTGAGGTTGAGGCCCCAGGTTTCGCCGCGGCGGGCACCGTGGTACATCTCCGCCTTGTCGATCAGGGTCTTGCTCGGCACGCAGCCCCAGTTGACGCAGGTGCCGCCGAGGTGGCTCTGTTCGATCATCAGGACTTTCCAGCCGCGCGCGGCGGCCTGGCGGGCGGCGGCGAAGGCGGTGGTGCCGCTGCCGAGAATGACCAGATCGGGATGGTGATTCATGCGTCGGTATCCCTCCAGGCGGTGATGATGTTCTCCTCCAGCCAGGGGTAGCGGCCGGACAGGACTTCACCGGCGCGGTCATAGGCGAACTGGTCGTCGTTGCCGTAGACCGCCCGGTGCAGGTTGCGGATGCGGCGCCGGGCCTGGCGGCAGAACAGGTCGGCGAGGGGTTCGCAGCCGGAAGGGCTGGAACGGGCGCTGCTGTAGGCAAGCACCGCCGCCATGGCGAACAGGTCGGCGCCCATGTCGACCAGGCGGCCGAGCACCGCCTGCTTGCGCTGCAGCCCCTGGCGGTAGAGCATGAGCATGTGGAACAGGTCGCGCGCCAGCAGGCGCGCGCCGCGCTCGACATAGCGCAGGTGGCGGGTGAGCAGGCCGTGCAGGGCCGGGACCTTGCCGAGGCCGGAGGGGAACCACAGGCCCGGATACCAGCGGGCGTAGAAGCGCGCGGCCCTGGCGACGTTGACGCGCCCCTCGGTGCCGCTCAGTCCGGCGGCGCGCAGATGCGGATCGAGCGCTTCGCGCGCGATGAACAGGCGCATGATCTCGCTGGTCCCCTCGATGATCAGGTTGATGCGGGCGTCGCGCAGCAGCCGCTCGGCCGGCATCGGCGCTTCCCCGCGGCCGCGCAGCGAGTCGGCGGTCTCGTAGCCGCGCCCGCCGCGTATCTGCACCAGGCTGTCGACGCAGCGCCACAGCGCCTCGGTGCACCAGAGCTTGGCGCAGGCCGCCTCCAGGCGCATGTCGACCCGGTCGTTGTCGGCCCACCCGGAGGTGAGCCAGGCGATGCTCTCCACCGCCAGGGTGTCGGCCGCCATGGCGGAAAGCCGGTGCGCCACCGCCTCGTGTTTGCCCACCGCCGCGCCCCACTGGTGCCGCTCGGCCGCCCAGGTGCGCGCCATGGTCACCGCCTGCTTCATCACGCCGCCGGCGGCCGCCGGCAGGGTCAGCCGTCCGGTGTTCAGGGTCACCAGCGCCAGCTTCAGCCCCTCGCCGACGCCGCCGAGAACATTTTCGGCCGGCACGCGCACTCCCTCGAAACGCAGCAGGCCGTTCTGGATGCCGTTCAGCCCCATGAACCGGCAGCGGTGGGCGCAGGTCAGTCCGGGACTGTCCCCCTCGACGATGAAGGCGGTGATCTCGGGTTGCCCCGCCTCGGGATCGTTGGTGCGCGCCATCACCACCAGCAGATCGGCCACCGGGCCGTTGGAGATCCACAGCTTCTCGCCGTCGATGACCCAATGCCGTCCGTCCGGCTCCAGCCGGGCGCGCGTCTGCATGGTGGAAGGATCGGAGCCGACCCCCGGCTCGGTCAGGGCAAAGGCGCTGATCGCCCCTTTGGCCAGGCGCGGCAAAAAGCGCTGCTTCTGCTCCTCGGTGCCGAACATCTTCAGCGGCTGCGGCACGCCGATCGACTGGTGCGCCGACAGCAGCACCGCGGTGGAACTGCAGTGGCTCGCCACCAGCTGGGCGATGCGGTTGTAGTTGGTCTGCGACAGGCCCAGACCGCCGTATTCCTCCGGGATCTTGATGCCGAACAGGCCCAGGTCGGCCAGTTTTTTCACGACGGAATCGGGAATCTCTCCCTCGCGGTCGACGGCGTCCGGATCAAGTTCCGCGGCCAGCAGGTTGCGCACGTCACTCAGCAGCCGGTCGCCGGCGGCGCGTTCCTCGTCCGCCTGTTCTGGAAAGGGAAAAAGCAGGTCGGTCGCCAGCCGGCCCATGAAGAGCTGGCCGACAAAACTGGGACGGGTCCAGTCGGCCTGGCGGGCCGACTCGGCGGTGCGCAGGGAGCGTTGTTCCTGGTCCGGTGCTGGGGTCATGCCCTGCATCTCCTCGGAAATGTTGATGTATCGAAAGCATAGCAGACTTTGCCGACTTGTCAGGGGATGGCCTCTGCATGAAAAAGAGCTAAAGCCCCACCGTCCGGTTGCCGAAGTGTGAAAACATCCTCACACAACAGACCTGCAAACACTCAGCGTAGGGGGGCTCCATGAAACTTCTGAAATCCTGGCAAAAACTGCGTATCGGCACCAAGCTCGGCATCGGCTTCGGCCTGATGATCGCCCTGATCGGCCTGTCCAACCTGGTCGGCTACAGTGGTATTCACCGGGTCGGAGAGGCACTGGTGGTTGTCGGCGACCACGAGGCGCCGCTGGTCGATGTCGCCGGAGACATGAAATATTCGCTCATGGCCGCGATGAAGGCCATGGACGAATTGCGCGCCGCGACCTCGGTGTTGTCGGAATCTCAGGAGGAGGAACTGGACACCATCGAGGCCCGCTACCGGCAGGCGGTGGCAGAGTTTGACCAGCGGGTTGACAGCGTGCTCAAAGGCGGTCTGGTCGACGGCCGCCTGCAGGTGATTGCCACCGACAACGAGGAGCTGGCTGCCAGTGTCAGGCAGGCGGACCAGCTGCATAACGAGCAGTACCAGGCGGCCGCCCGCAAACTGATCAGCGCCAGCCGCGCCCTGGTGGAGCGCAAAAAGGCCAGCGATACCCGCATGGCCGCCATGGAGGCGGTGTTCGACGAGGTGGTCGAGGATACCGGCGTTGCCGAAGAGACCCTGAGCCGGGAAATTCGACGCCGGGCCACCGATGCCGGACTCGGCGCCGAGGCTATGAGCATCCTGCGTGAAGAGATGCCTGTTGCCGACCTGCTCAACGAACTGAAGGCAACCCTGACCCAAAGCCGGCTCTATCTCGAGGAAATCGCCCAGCAAAACAATCTGCAGGAGATCGAACGCCTCAGAGACGCTTTCCAGAAAACCATTGACCACTACGACCTGCTGACCGGAGCTATCCTGAACGGCGGTGTCGTCGACGGCATCCAGGTCACGGCGACCGACAACGCCGAACTGCGCCGGATGCTTGAGGAGATGGACGGCGATCACGAGGAGTTCCAGAAGGCGGCGCAGGCCATGATCCAGGCGCAGGTCGACATGGTGCAGCAGTCCGGGCTGGTCGCCGCCGCCGAGGAGGAACTCGACAGGGCCGGGGAGGCCGCAACCCGGCTGGTGGAAAAGGTGGCGGCCCTCTCCTTCGACGAAATGGAGGCCGCCAAGAAAGCCGGTCATGAGGCGCGCAGGCAGTCGATGGTTCTGCTGGTCTGGGTCGCCGTCGGCGCCCTGCTGCTTGGCGTCCTGCTCGGCGCGGGCATCACCCGCAGCGTCACCGGACCGCTGAAAAAGACCTTCGAGGTCATCGGCAACATCAGCCTCGGTCGCACCGACGAACGCCCCGACATGGGTGATGCGGTCAACTGCTCCGAAATCAACAACTGCGGCAACAGCGACTGCCGCAGCTTCGGCCGTATCGGTAACTGCTGGGTCGAAAGCGGCTCCTTCGGGCCCCACAAGAGCTGTATCAAGCTGACCGAGTACGATGGCGACTGCCGCAAGTGCCCGGTGTACGCGGTCGGCAACGAACTCGAGGAGCTGGGTTCGGTCATCGGCGGCATGGCCGAAGGCCTGCAGCAGCGCGAGGAGCTGGCCGAAACCATTGCCGGCGGGGATCTGACCGGCCAGGTGACCCTGGTCTCCGAGCACGACCGTCTCGGCCGGTCGCTGCAGGAAATGCTCGACAGCCTGCGCTCCATGGTCGGCCAGGTCCAGACCGCCGGCGAGCAGATAGCCTCCGGCGCCGAACAGGTTTCGTCCGCGGCCCAGTCCCTCTCCCAGGGCGCGACCGAGTCGGCCTCGAGCCTGGAGGAGATATCCGCCTCGATGAACGAAATGACCAGCCGGGTCAGGCAGAACGCCGAGCACGCCAGCAGGGCCAACCGGCTGTCGGAACAGGCCCGCCACGCAGCCGAGGCCGGCAACGGCCAGATGCAGGAGATGGTGGCGGCCATGGAGGAAATCCGTCAGGCGGGCCAGAGCATCTCCAACATCATCAAGGTGATCGACGAAATCGCCTTCCAGACCAACCTGCTGGCACTCAACGCCGCGGTCGAAGCGGCGCGCGCCGGCCAGCACGGCAAGGGCTTTGCCGTCGTCGCCGAGGAGGTGCGCAATCTGGCCGCGCGCAGCGCCAAAGCCGCCAAGGAGACTGCCGACCTGATCGAGGGGACGGTGCAGAAGACCGAACGCGGCGCCCATCTGGCCGGCCAGACCGCCGGCGAGCTGGATCGCATCACCAGGCAGATTGTCGAGGTGTCGGATTTGCTCGGCCAGATCGACCAGGCCTCGCAGGAGCAGTCCGAAGGGATTGTTCAGGTCAATGACGGCCTGACCCAGATCGACCAGGTGACCCAGCAGAACACCGCCAACGCCGAGGAAGGCGCGGCCGCCGCCGAGGAGCTGGCCGGCCAGTCCCGACAGCTGCAGCAGATGCTGGAACGATTCCGCCTCAGCTGATCCGAAAAGTTCAATAGTCTCCGGCTACGGCCGGGACCGCTGAAAACGCCGGGCCTCGTGCCCGGCGTTTCTGCCTGGTCACCCCTCAGCGCAGCTTCAGCTCCAGCTTTTCCAGCTCCAGCATGCGGTCGCGGATCTCGGCCGCCTTTTCGAATTCCAGCTCGCCGGCGGCGGCGAGCATCTCCTGTTTCAGCCGGGCGATCTCGCTGCGCAGCTGCGCCGGGTCGGCGCCGTAACGCTCCATCTCCTCGGCGGCCAGCGGCACCTCGACGTAGTCCTGCTCGGCGATGTCTTCGAGGATGCTGCGCAGGCTCTTCTTCACCGTCTCCGGGGTGATTCCGTGTTTCTCGTTATAGGCCAGCTGGGTCGCGCGCCGGCGTTCGGTCTCGTCGATGCAGGCGCGCATGGAGCGGGTGACGGTATCGGCGTACATGATGACCCGGCCGTCGACGTTGCGCGCCGCCCGGCCGCAAGTCTGGATGAGGGAACGCTCGGAGCGCAAAAAGCCCTCCTTGTCGGCATCGAGAATGGCGACCAGCGCCACTTCGGGGATATCGAGCCCCTCACGCAGCAGGTTGATGCCGACCAGCACATCGAACTTGCCCTCGCGCAAATCGCGGATGATCTGCATGCGCGCGATGGTGTCGATGTCCGAATGCAGGTAGCGCACGCGGATGCCGAGCTCTTCCAGATAGCCGGTCAGGTCCTCGGCCATGCGCTTGGTCAGGGTGGTCACCAGCACCCGATGGCCGGCGGCCACCGTCTCGCGGATCTCGCCGATCAGGTCGTCCACCTGGGTCGAGGCCGGCCGTACCTCGATGGGCGGATCGACCAGGCCGGTGGGACGGACGATCTGCTCGACCACCACCCCCTGCGCCTTCTGCAGCTCGTAGTCCGCCGGGGTGGCCGAGACGTAGACCGTCTGGATGTCGCGCGCCTCGAATTCCTCGAAGGTGAGCGGCCGGTTGTCGAGCGCCGAGGGGAGGCGGAAGCCGTAGTTGACCAGGGTCTCCTTGCGCGATCGGTCGCCCCGGTACATGGCGCCTATCTGGCTGACGGTGACGTGCGATTCGTCGATGAACATCAGCGCGTCATCCGGAAAGTAATCGAACAGCGTCGCCGGCGGCGTCCCCGGCGCCCGGCCGTCGAGGTGGCGCGAGTAGTTCTCGATCCCCTGGCAGTAGCCCATCTCCTCCATCATTTCGATGTCGAACAGGGTGCGCTGTTCGATGCGCTGCGCCTCGAGCAGCTGGTTGTTGGCGCGAAAATACTGGATGCGCTCGCGCAGCTCCTCCTGAATCTGCCTGATGGCCCGGTCCAGTGTCGGCTTGGTGGCGACATAGTGACTGGCGGGAAAGATGGCGGTCTGCGGCAGGCGGTCGATCACCGTACCGCGCAGCGGATCGACCTCGCTGATCGCCTCGACCTCGTCGCCGAAAAACTCGATGCGCAGCGCCCGGTCCTCCTCGTAGGCGGGAAAGACCTCGACCACGTCGCCGCGCACCCGGAAGGAGCCGCGGTGAAAGTCGACGTCGTTGCGCTGGTACTGAATCTCCACCAGCCGCTTGAGCAGGGCGTTGCGCTCCAGCTCCATCCCCTCTTCCAGGCGGATGAGCATGCCGTAGTAGGCTTCCGGCGAACCGAGGCCGTAGATGCAGGAGACGCTGGCGACGATGAGCACATCGCGCCGGGTCAGCAGCGAACGGGTGGCGCTGTGGCGCAGCTTGTCGATCTCCTCGTTGATGGAGGAGTCCTTTTCGATATAGGTGTCGGTGACCGGAACATAGGCCTCGGGCTGGTAGTAGTCGTAATAACTGACGAAATACTCGACGGCGTTGTTGGGAAACAGCTCCTTGAATTCGCCGTACAACTGCGCCGCCAGGGTCTTGTTGTGCGCCAGCACCAGCGTCGGCCGCTGCACCTCGGCCACCACGTTGGCCATGGTGAAGGTCTTGCCCGAGCCGGTGACCCCGAGCAGCACCTGCGCCCGGTCCCCGCGGCGGATGCCCTCGACCAGCTCCCGAATCGCCCGCGGCTGATCCCCGCGCGGCTCATAGTCCGTGACAAGTTCGAATTT
>CAZCUR010000049.1:0-19729 GCA_964501815.1 uncultured Geothermobacter sp. | reverse complement strand
GCCGCTGTTCTGATGATTGCCAACTGTCTGAAAACAGGTTAGAATTCCAGCAGCTTCTACCTGGAGTACCGATGACCGACGATCAGTACTGGCGCCTGGGCGCCCTCTTTGTTCTCTTTGTGCTTTCCGCCTTTTTTTCCGGCTCGGAAACCGCGCTGACCGCCCTCGACCGGTTGCGGATTCATTATCTGGTGGAGCAGAAACGCCGTGGCGCCAGACAGCTCGAGCGGCTGCTCGCCCAGCCCGACCGCCTGCTTTCCGGGATTCTCATCGGCAACAACCTCGTCAATATTGCCGCCTCGGTTTTTGCAACCACCCTGTTCGTCACCTGGTTTGGCAGCCAGCACGGCGAGCTGGCGACCATCCTTGTTCTGACCCCCCTGTTGCTGCTTTTTGCCGAAGTCTGCCCCAAGGTTTACGCCAAACGCAATCCGGAGCGGGTTGCGTTTTTCGCCCTGCGACCGATTCAGCTGGTGCTGTGGCTGCTGGCGCCGGTGATCAGCCTGGTCACCTTCTTTTCGGGCCTGCTCACCCGGCTGATGCCCCACGAGGCCGAGCGACCGATGATCTCCGGCGACGAAATTCGGGCGATGATCAATGTCGGCGAAAAGGAGGGGGTGGTCGCCGAGGAGCAGCACCGCATGCTGCACGGCATCTTCGAGCTGGCCGAAATCTGTGTCCGCGACGTCATGATCCCGCGCACCGAGGTCGTCGGTATTGAAGCCGGCAGCAGTTTCGATCAGGTGCTGGCGGTGGTGCAGGAATCCAAGCACTCCCGTTTCCCGGTGTACGAGGGCGATCTTGACCATGTGGTCGGGGTGATTCATTCCAAGGAGATCCTCGATTACGTCCAGCGTCCCCACGCGTTTTCCCTGCAGAAACTGGCGCGTCGACCCTTCTTTGTGCCCGAGTCGACCCCGATTGAGGCGTTGCTGCACTCCTTCCGCAAGCGCCGGGCGCATCTGGCCATGGTGGTCGACGAGTATGGCGGCGTCGAGGGGATCGTCACCCTCGAGGACGTGGTTGAGGAGATCGTCGGCGAAATTCAGGATGAGTACGACGATGACGAAGTCCTGATTCGTCCGCTGGGACCGAACAGCTATCTGATCGACGCCAGCGCTTCGGTGCGCATGGTCAACAGGCGCTTCCATCTGGACCTGTCCGAACAGCACGTCACCACCCTGGCCGGCTTCGTTTTGCGGGATCTGGGGCGGATTCCGCAGGAGGGGGATGTGTGCCGGGTGGACGGGGTCGAACTGGTGGTGCGCCGCATGGAGCAGCAGCGCATCGAGGAGCTGGAAATGCGGCTGCTGGCCAAGGACGAACCGACGTCCGGGTGACATCCGGCCTTTCGCGGGCCCGGCGGGTCATCCCGTTTGTTTCGCGGCCCGTTTGGGGCCAAGCCGCGCCCGCCTTCCGTCGGCCCCCACTGCCAACCCGCAAAATTTTCAACAGCTTATCTTCTTGTCCCCACCTTTTGCCACCACAGACGCCGGAAAGGTGTTCTGCCGGGGCGTCTGTCGTGTGGCTCTGAAATGTTTCCGGGACGGCTAAACCCTTAAGAAATTGTGAAATTTCCTTGACACCCCTTGGACCGGCCAGTATATTTCGAGCAAGAGTGGGGAAAGGTGTCAAAAGGGGACAAATCGCCTTGGTCAATTTCAGCGGGAAATTTTACAACAGCCTCGACGTCAAGGGGCGCGCCAGTATCCCGGCCCGGTTCCGGGAAGAGCTGCAGCGTGCCTTCGGTGACGACCGTCTGGTGGTGACGGAAGGCGATGGCTGTCTGGATTGCTATCCCGTGCCCCTTTGGAAGCAGATTGTTGAAAAGATTGAAGCCCTGGAACCCGGGCAGTTCAAGGAAGACCTCTATCTGACCACCGTCTCGCCGGCGGTGGAATGCACCTTTGACAAGCAGGGCCGGATTCTCTTGCCGCCGGCACTGCGTGAACATGCTGGTCTGGTGGGGGAAGCGCGCGAGTTCGTGGCCATCGGTGTCAACAACAAAATCCGGCTTATGACCCGTCAGCGCCATGCCGACGCGCGGGCTCAGGCTCAGGAGCGTCTGAACCAGAACCCGCAGGCCCGCTACAACATCGGTCTTTGATTTGATGACGGTGGACTTTGCCCATCGCCCGGTGATGCCCGAGCAGGTTGTCGAGCTGCTGCGGCCGCGTCCCGGCGGGGTGTATCTCGACGGCACGGTCGGCGGTGGAGGACATGCCGCGCTGATTTTGGCGGCCAGCGCGCCGGATGGCCGGCTGATCGGTCTCGACCGGGATACCGAGGCGCTGGCCGCGGCCGCCGAACGGCTCAAACCCTTCGGGGACCGGGTTGCCCTGGTGCACAGCGCTTTTGCCGATTTTCCCCGGGTGCTGGATGATCTTGGGGTCGGGCTGCTGGACGGTATGCTGCTTGACCTTGGTGTCTCCTCGCACCAGCTTGACAGCGCGGGCCGGGGGTTTTCCTTCCGCCAGGACGGACCGCTCGACATGCGCATGGATCCGACGCGGGGAGAATCGGCGGCCGATCTGGTGGCGCGTCTCGATGCCGGGGAGCTGGCGCGCATTTTCCGGGATTACGGCGAGGAGCGCTTTGCCCGGCGCATCGCCCGCAGGATCGTCGAACGGCGTCAGGAGGAGCCGATCCTGACCACCAGACAACTGGCGGACCTGGTGGCGGAAACTGTGCCTCCGTCACGCGATGCCCGGCGCATTCATCCGGCCACCCGGGTGTTTCAGGCCTTGCGCATTGCCGTCAATGGCGAGCTGGATCAGGTTCGGGCCGGGGTTGAGGCGGGCATTCGTTATCTGAAGCCGGGCGGCCGCATGGTCGTCATCAGCTTTCATTCTCTGGAGGACCGCATCGTCAAGCAGCTGTTTCGCGATGCCGCCCGCGGTTGTATCTGTCCACCGCGTCTGCCGGTCTGCCAGTGCGGCCGGAAACCTGAAGTGAAGTTGCTGACCCGCAAGGCATTGCGGGCTACGGAAGCTGAAATAGCGTACAACGTTCGTTCCCGCAGCGCCGTGCTGCGGGCGGTGGAACGGCGGGACTGACCCGCCGGGGAGGGAAAGATGGCAGAACAACTTACCCGTCCGGTACCCAGGATAGGCAGCCTGGCCTTGCAGCGCCCCGGGCTGCTGCAGCTGTTCGGCGTCCTTGGTCTTGTTCTGGTTGTTGCCCTCTTCTTTGTCTGGACCCGTCTGCAGGTGGTCCGTCTCGATTACGATATCGGTCGCCTCGAAGGTGACCTGCGCAAACTTCAGGCCCAGTCACGTCAGCTGAAGCTGGAAGTGGCCAGCCTGAGCCGGCCTGACCGTATTGAGGCTCTGGCCCGCAAACAGTTGAAACTCGAATTCCCGACGCCGCGTCAGATTATACCGGTCCGTCGCTGATGGCTGCTCCTGGGCAGGGAAAACACTGGCGCATCCGGGTTTTCGGACTGCTTTTCGTTCTGGCCTTTGCCGTGGTTGTCGGTCGTGCCTGGTATCTGCAGATCGCATGTCGTGACCAGTGGCTGAAGCGGGCGGAGAACCAGCATCAGAAGGTGATTCCGCTGACACCCAGACGGGGCACCATCTATGACCGCAACGGAGAGGAGCTGGCCGTGAGCATCGAGGTCGATTCCATCTATATCAATCCCCGGCAGATTGGGGATGCCTCCGCTGCGGCCCGGCAACTGGCCCCGCTGGTGGATATGCGTGAAAAGGACCTGAGGGCCAAAATGAGCAGCCGGCGCAGCTTTGTCTGGCTCAAGCGGCAGGTTTCTCCGGCGGAAAGCCGTCGGGTCCGCAGTCTCGGGCTTGCTGGCGTTCACTTCATCAAGGAGCATAAACGCTATTACCCCAACGGTTCCCTGGGCGCGCAGGTGCTGGGTTTTACCGGTCTGGACCCGCACGGACTGGAGGGGCTGGAGCTGGCCTGGGACAGCGAAATCCTTGGTGAAGGGGGCTATCTCGTCATGGCGCGTGACCGCAAGGGCCGCGGTCTGGGAACCGGCGAAGGGGTGGTCAGCGGCGCGCGCAACGGATCCTCTCTGCATCTGACGCTGGACAAAAATATTCAATATATAGCGGAAAAAGAGCTGGAAGCCGCCGTGCGTGCAGTGAAGGCCAAGGCGGGCACGGTTGTGGTGCTCGACCCTGAAACCGGAGCGCTGCTGGCCATGGCCAATCAGCCCGATTTCAATCCCAACGCCTTCAACCGTTACGGCCCGGCCAATTTCCGCAATCGTGCGATCACGGATGCCTTTGAACCGGGGTCGACGCTCAAGACCTTTCTGATCGCCACCGCGCTGGAGCAGAAGGTCGTCAAAGCCAAGGACCGGATCGACTGTGAACACGGCCGCTACAAGGTCGGCGGCAAGGTGATTCACGACCATCACCCCTACGGTCGGTTGAGTGTCGGAGAAATCCTCAAGCACAGCTCCAATGTGGGGGCGGCCAAAATCGCCAAAAAGCTGGAGCGGGAAAGACTCTATCGCGGGTTGCGTGCTTTCGGCTTTGGTCAGCGCACCGGTATCGGTCTTCCCGGTGAGGTCAGCGGACTTTTGCGTCCGCCGGAGGACTGGTTCGAGGTCGATCTTGCCGCCATAGCTTTCGGTCAGGGGATGTCGGCGACCGCCCTGCAGCTGGCCACTGCCATGGCCGCCGTCGCCAACGGCGGTTACCTGATGAAACCTTATGTGGTTGAACAGGTGGTTGACGGCTACGGACAGGTGGTGCGCAGCAACAGTCCGACCATTGTCCGGCGGGTGATTTCCGAGGCGACCGCACGAGCGGTGACCCGCATGCTGGAAATGGCGGTGGAAAAGGGGGGCACCGGCACTCTGGCTGCGGTGCCCGGGTTCCGTGTCGCCGGCAAGACCGGAACCGCCCAGAAGGCCGACCCGGTGACCGGCGGTTACGCTGTTGACCGCTATGTTTCCAGTTTTGTCGGTTTTGTGCCCGCCGAGCGGCCGAAACTGGTCATACTGGTACTGCTTGACGAACCGCAGGGCCAGGCCTACGGCGGTCTGGTGGCAGCGCCGGTTTTTTCGCGCATCGCCAGCCAGGCCCTGGCACAGCTGAAAGTGGCGCCCCGGGAACCGGTGCGGGAAAAGACACTGCGCGCCCTGCCGAAACTGGTGCGCCGGGACCTGCCTTCGGTGCCCGAAGCGACTCTGTCGACGCGTGGCGGCAAGGGGCCGCGCATGCCCAATCTGGTAGGGATGAGCTACCGGCAGGTCCTGCAGACCATGGAGAGGACCGGTCTTAATCTGAGATTGAAGGGCAGCGGCCGGGTGGTGGATCAGTTCCCCGCACCCGGTCGCAGTATTCCGCTGGACAGCGAAATCTGGGTGCGTCTGGCCCAGCCGCTGGCAGGCAATATCTAGCAGCGAGGTTTTTGTGAAACTGGCTGATCTGACAGCAGGTATCGAGGCCCTGGATGTGGTAGGCGACGGGAACCTCGAAATCACCGGTATCAGCTACGACTCGCGCAACGTCGCGCCCGGCCACCTGTTCTGTGCCCTGCGTGGCGAGCGGTTCGACGGCAACCGGTTTGTCGATGACGCCATCGCGGCCGGCGCGGTCGGCATCCTGACTGAAGAACCCGGGGATTGTGGCGCGGCAGCCGTTCTGCGCAGTGACAACCCCCGCGCCGCCATGGCTGAACTGGCGGCGCGTTTTTATGGACGTCCAACCGAATCGATGCTGGTGGCCGGCATTACCGGAACCAACGGAAAAACCACGGTCAGCTACCTGTTGGAAAGCCTGTTGTCCAGAGCAGGAAAGCACGTTGCCGTGGTCGGCACCGTCGCCTATCGTTTCGGCTCCGATGTGCGTCCGGCTCCCAACACCACCCCCGAGTCGGTCGACCTGCAGCAGCTGGCCGCCGATTTCCACGGCCGGGGGGCAGACGCCCTGGTGATGGAGGTTTCTTCCCACGCCCTGGCGCAGCAGCGGGTCGCCGGCGTCGCTTTCGATGTCGGTCTGTTTACCAATCTGACCCCGGAGCATCTCGACTATCACCGGGATATGGAAAGCTATTTCGCCGCCAAGCGGCTGCTGTTTGACGCGCGGACCGGGGCCCGCAAGGCGGTTATCAACATCGACGACCCCTGGGGGCTGCGCCTGGCGCTGGAACGGCCGGATGCACTGACCTGCGGCCAGGACCCGGAGGCGCGGGTGCGGATTGTCGAGGCCGAACTGGGTGTCGCCGGTATCCGCGCCGTGCTCGAATCGCCGGTCGGGCGCATCGAGCTCGACTCGCCGCTGCTGGGGCGCTTCAATCTGGCCAACCTCTGCTGCGCGGCCGCGGCCGGGGTTGCTCTCGGGTTGCCGGCGGACCTGATTGCCGAGGGGGTGGGAGCGGTTGAGCGGGTTCCCGGCCGCCTGGAGGCCATTGATCACCCAGGCGGTGCACGGATTCTGGTTGACTATGCGCACACCGGCGATGCCCTGGAAAAGGCCCTTGAGGCCATGCGGGATCTCCGGCCGCGCCGCCTGGTGGCCCTGTTCGGCTGCGGTGGTGACCGGGACCGCAGCAAACGGCCGAAAATGGGTGAGGTCGCCGGACGGCTGGCGGATCTGACCGTCGTCACCTCCGACAACCCCCGCAGTGAGGACCCGCAGGCGATTATCAACGACATTCTGCCCGGGGTCGAGGCGACCGGTGCGGTGCGGCTCGACCGGGCGGCATTTCCCCCTGCCGGGCAGCGGGGCTATCTGGTCGAACCGGACCGGCGGCGGGCTATTGAGCTGGCTGTTTCCCTGCTGCAGGAGGGGGACCTGTTGCTGGTCGCCGGCAAAGGACATGAGGACTACCAGATTATCGGCGACCGGCGCATTCATTTCGACGACCGTGAAGAGGTCCGTCGCGCCATGGCCATGACCGGGGAGCATCGATGAATTTGAGCGTGCAGCAGATAGCCGCCATCACCGGCGGCCGCCTGACCCCCGTGGGCTCGGACGTGAGAGTGACCGGCGTGTCAACGGACAGCCGAACCATACGGTCCGGTGAGCTGTTTGTTCCGCTGCGCGGTCCGCGTTACGACGGTCACGATTTTCTGCTGCGTGCCCTGCAGAACGGCGCGGCCGCCTGTCTGAGTGAAGAAGTTATCGCCGGCCTCAAGGTGCCGGTGATCCAGGTCGCCGACACCCTGAGGGCCCTCGGGGACCTGGCTGCGGCCCATCGGCACAGCTATCAGGGGCCTTTGGTGGCGGTCACCGGATCGAGCGGCAAGACCACCACCAAGGAGATGCTCGCGGCGATTCTGGAACGGACGGCTCCCGGACTGAAGTCGGCGGGAAATTTCAACAACCTGGTCGGAGTGCCGCTGACCCTTTTCGGTCTGCGCCCGGAGACCCATCGCTGGGCGGTGCTGGAGATGGGGATGAGCGCGCGCGGCGAAATCGCCCGCCTGGCGGAAATCGCCCGACCGACCATCGGCTTGATTACCAATATCGGCCCGGCGCACCTGGAAACCCTGCACGGCCTTGACGGTGTCGCCCGGGCCAAGGGGGAACTGTTTGCCGCCCTCAAACCCGGCGGCATTGCCGTTGTCAACGCTGATGATGACCGGGTTGCCGGCCTGCCGGTCGCCAATGGCGTCCGCCGCCTGCTCTACGGCCTGTCGTCCAGTGCCGAGGTCCGTGCCGACGAAATCGAGGCCCGGGGGGGCTGTGTCCGCTTCCGGCTGCTGACGGCCGAACAGCAGGCCCGGGTGGAGCTGCAGGTCGCCGGACGTTTCAACGTCAGCAATGCCCTGGCGGCCGCCGCCGCGGCCCTGGCGCTTGGTGTTCCTCTCAAGGATATTGTCGCCGGGCTGAACGCTTTCAGCCCGCTGCAGGGACGTATGCAGCTGATTCGGCTGGCCAGCGGTGCCCAGCTGCTTAAAGATGACTACAACGCCAACCCCCTGTCGATGGGGGCCGCTCTCGAGGCTCTCGACGCCCTTGAAGGTGAGGGGCGTCGCATTGCCGTTCTGGGCGACATGCTCGAACTGGGTGACGAAAGTTCCCGTCTGCACCGCGAAGTCGGCGCCCGCGCGGCCCGCCACTGTGACCTGCTGCTGCTGCTCGGGCAGATGGCCGAGTCGATGGCCGAAGGCGCCCGGCAGGCGGGCCTGGCTTCACGCCGCATCCGTATTGCCACCAACCATGAGGAGGCGGCTGCCTGCCTTGGGCGGGTGCTGCGCGAGGGAGACCGCGTGCTGGTGAAGGGTTCGCGCGGCATGCGCATGGAGCGCATCGCCGATGCCCTGGCAGGTCTGAGCGGGAAGGGGGCGGCCTGATGCTCTATCATCTGCTCTATCCGCTGCATGAGCATATCTCGGCGTTCTACGTCTTCCGGTTCATCACCTTCCGGACCATCTACGCCGCGATTACCGCCCTGGTCCTCTCCTTTATTCTCGGCCCCTGGCTCATCCGTCGGCTGCAGGAGCTGCAGATCGGCCAGCAGATTCGCAAACTGGGGCCGGAATCGCATTTCAAAAAAGAGGGAACGCCGACCATGGGCGGCACCCTGATTCTCTTTGCCATCGTGCTGCCGACCCTGCTCTGGGCCGACTTGCGCAACCATTTCGTCTGGGTGGTGCT
This sequence comes from uncultured Geothermobacter sp., assembly GCA_964501815.1. Lineage (GTDB taxonomy): Bacteria > Desulfobacterota > Desulfuromonadia > Desulfuromonadales > Geothermobacteraceae > Geothermobacter. Next base: position 11,150 of record CAZCUR010000049.1, on the reverse strand, counting down.
CTTCGTGACCGTCGGTTACGGCATCATCGGCTTTGTCGATGACTGGCGCAAGGTGCGCTACAAGGATACCGAGGGGCTGCGGCCGCGCCAGAAGATGTTCTGGCAGCTGCTGATCGCCCTGGCGGCCGGTTGTGCCCTTTACCTGCACCCGGATTTTGACAGCCGACTGAGTTTCCCCTTCTTCAAGCATCTACACCCCGAGCTGGGGCTGTTTTACATCCCCTTCATCCTGCTGGTGGTGGTCGGCTCGAGCAATGCGGTCAATCTGACCGACGGGCTGGACGGCCTGGCCATCGGCCCGATGATCATCGCCTCAGGCACCTATCTGGTTTTCGCCTATGTCGCCGGCCACGCCAAGGTCGCCGCCTATCTGCAGATAAGCGCCATTCCCGGCGCGGGGGAGCTGGCCATTGTCTGCGGTTCGATGGTGGGCGCCGGCCTCGGTTTTCTCTGGTTCAACAGCTATCCGGCCCAGGTTTTCATGGGGGATGTCGGCTCCCTCTCCCTCGGTGGCGCGCTCGGCACCATCGCCGTGATCACCAAGCAGGAAATCGTGCTGGTCATCGTCGGCGGTATTTTCGTTCTCGAAGCGCTGTCGGTGATTTTTCAGGTGGCCTCCTTCAGGCTGTGGGGCAAGCGGATTTTCCGCATGGCGCCGGTGCACCATCATTTTGAACTGAAGGGCTGGCCGGAACCGAAAATCATCGTGCGCTTCTGGATTGTCAGCATCATCCTGGCCCTGGTGGCCCTGTCGACCCTGAAACTGAGGTAGTTATGGTCAGCAATACCCACAGGCGGATCATCGTTTTCGGCGCCGGCAAAAGCGGCCTGGCACTGGTCCGCCATTTCTGCGCCCAGGGCGCCGATGTGACGCTGACCGACCGGCGGGCCGATGCCGACCTCGGGGATGTGACTGCCGTCTGCGGCGACCGGCTGAAACTGGCCCTCGGCCACCATGACCCGGGGCTGCTTACCGGCGCCGAAATGATCGCCGTAAGTCCCGGTGTGCCGTCGGACCTGCCGCTGCTGCAGCAGGCCCGGCAGATGGGCATCCCGGTCTGGGGGGAAGTGGAAATCGCCAGCCGGGAGCTGTCGGCCCCCATGGTGGCGATTACCGGCACCAACGGCAAATCGACAACCACCGCCCTGTGCGGCGAGATGTTCCGCTCGGGTGGTTTTGCGACCTTTATCGGCGGTAATCTCGGCACCCCCCTGATCGAGGCGGTGACCGGAAGCTGGCAGTGGCTGGTGGTTGAGCTCTCCTCTTTCCAGCTTGAGACCATCGAAACCTTCAGGCCGAAGTACGCCATGCTGCTGAATGTCAGCGAGGATCATCTCGATCGCTACGACGGCATGGGCGCCTACCTTGCGGCCAAGCGCCGGATCTTTGAAAACCAGTCCGACGGCGATGTGGCCATCCTCAATGCAGCCGATCCGGTCGTTCGTTCCCTTGCGGGATCGCTCGGTAGCCGGGTGGTTTGCTTCAGCAGCGAATCGGAACTGGACGAGGGGATGGGTCTCGGTGCCGACGGCCGGATCGTCTGGCGCTGGCAGGGGGCGGAGCGACGCTTCGATCCTGCCGAACTGCAGCTGCGCGGCCGTCACAATATCGAGAATGTCATGGCGGCCATGATTCCGCCCCTGATGGAGGGGCTGGACGGGCATGCCGTCTGGGCCGCCGCCTGTGCCTTTGCCGGGTTGCCGCATCGCATGCAGCTGGTGCGGCGAAGAAACGGCGTCGACTGGATCAACGACTCCAAGGGGACCAATGTCGGCAGCGTCGCGCGCAGTCTTGCCGGCCTTGACGCTCCGGTGACCCTGATCGCCGGCGGCAAGGACAAAGGCGGGGATTTCGCGTCCCTGGCGCCGCTGGTGCGCGGGCGCGTCCGGCACCTGCTTCTGATCGGCCAGGCGGCCGAACGCATAGCCCGTGAACTGCACGGCTGCTGCGACATTGAAATCTGCGACAGCCTGGAGCAGGCGGTGCAGCGGGCCGCGGTCCTGACCCCGGCCGGCGGGACCGTGCTGCTGTCGCCCGGCTGCTCCAGTTTCGACATGTTTGCCAGTTTTGAACAGCGCGGCGATATCTTCGCTCGCCTGGTCGGGGATTTGCCGGAGGAGGGCGCCTGATGGAACTGCGGCGCGGACATGACCAGACCCTGCTGATGCTGGCGGCAGTTCTGACCTGCTTCGGCATCGTCATGGTCTATTCCTCCTCGTCGATCATGGCGGCGGACAAGTTCTCCGACGGCTTCTATTACCTGAAAAAGCAGGGCGTGTTCGCCCTGATCGGCCTGGGGATGATGGCGTTGCTGGCCCAGTTTGACTACCACCGCCTGCGGGGTAAGACCGCGGTCCTTTTTCTCCTGTTCTGCATGGCGCTTTTGCTGGCGGTCTTCATTCCCGGTGTCGGGCTCAAGGCGGGCGGGGCCAGCCGCTGGATTCGGCTGCCCTTCTTTTCGGTGCAGCCCTCGGAACTGGCCAAGCTCGGTCTGGTCCTGTTTATGGCGCACTCTCTGGCACGCAAGGGGGACAAGGTCAAGACCTTCAAGGTCGGTTTCCTCCCCTACATGGTGCTGCTCGCCATCCTGCTCGGTCTGGTGCTGGCCCAGCCGGATCTGGGCGGGGCCGCCACCATGGGCGTGGTCGCCCTCTGTCTGCTGGTGGTCGCCGGTTCCCGGCTGCGGCATCTCGCCGGTGTGGTGGTGCTGGCGCTGCCCTTCCTCTACTTCCTGGTGATGAACGTCGATTACCGCCGGCGGCGTATCCTCGCTTTCCTCAACCCGTGGGACGATCCGACCGGCAACGGCTTCCAGATTATCCAGAGCTGGATCGCTTTTGGCACCGGCGGCTGGCTGGGCAATGGATTGGGGGAGGGCAAACAGAAGCTCTTCTTCCTGCCGGAGGCCCATACCGACTTCATCTTTGCGGTGGTTGGCGAAGAACTCGGATTTATCGGTGTCGTCGTCACCGCAGCCATCTTTCTGGTGCTGGTTTTGCGCGGCATCCGGACCGCCCTGAACGCCCCGGACGAGTTCGGGCGCTATCTGGCTTTTGGGCTGACGCTGCTGATCGGGCTCGAAGCCTTTACCAACTTTGCCGTTGTTCTGGGACTGTTGCCGACCAAGGGGCTGGCGCTGCCGTTCCTTTCCTACGGCGGCACCAACCTGGTCTGTACCCTGATGGCGGTCGGCATTCTGCTCAATATCTCGGCTCAGTCCGGGGAGGGGGGACGATGAGGATGCTGCTGGCAGGGGGCGGAACGGGCGGCCACCTCTTCCCGGCTGTCGCGCTGGCGCAGTGCCTGCTGGAACGTGAGCCGGAATCGCAGGTGCTGTTTGTCGGCACCGAAAGGGGCCTGGAGGCCAGGGTGCTGCCGGAACTGAATCTGCCGCTGGAGACCATCGATATCAGCGGGCTGGTCGGCAAGGGGGCAGGCGAGCGGCTGGCGCTGATACCCAAGCTGGTGCGCAGTCTGCGGCAGTCCAGGGCCATCCTCGACCGTTTCCGGCCCGATGTGGTGGTCGGCGTCGGCGGCTATGCCAGCGGCCCGGCGTTGCTGGCCGCCAAAGGAAGGCGACTGCCGGTCATCATCCATGAACAGAACGCCCGTCCGGGTCTGACCAACCGGCTGTTGGGCAAGCTGGCCGACCGCATCTGCCTGACCTATCCGGAAAGCGCCGGCTGGTTCGGGCGCGGTACCGTGGTGACCGGCAATCCGGTCCGCCGGGAACTGACCCGCCACCTGCCGATGCCCGAGGGGGATCCGGTGCTGCTGGTCTTCGGCGGCAGTCGCGGGGCCCGGGCCCTCAATGAAGGGATGCTCGCCGCCCTCGAGTCCATGCAGAACTGGAAGGAGAGACTGACCATCCTGCACCAGACCGGTGCCGAAGACTTCGAACGGGTCCGCTCCGGTTACCACGAGGCCGGATGGGAGAAGGTGGAGGTCGTCCCCTTCATCAGCGACATGGCCGCGGCCTATGCCCGGGCGCATCTGGTGCTCTGCCGTGCCGGCGCCACCACCATTGCCGAACTGACCGCCTGCGGCCGGCCGGCCCTGCTGGTTCCCTATCCCTATGCGGCGGCGGACCACCAGACCCTGAACGCCCGGGCGCTGGCCGAGCGTGGCGCGGCCTTGCTGCTGCCGCAGGCGGAGATGACGCCCGGGCGGCTGGCTTCGTTGCTGCAAGGACTGCTGGCGGACCGGCCGCGCCTGCTCGATATGGCCGGAGCGGCGCACGCCCTCGGACGGCCGGATGCGGCCGACCGGATTCTGGACGAATGCCGGGCTCTGGTCCGGAAAGGATAATCGCTATGTACGGCAAGATTCGCCATATTCATTTCGTCGGCATCGGCGGCATCGGCATGAGCGGTATCGCCGAGGTGCTGCTCAACCTGGGTTATCAGGTCTCCGGCTCCGACCTGCGCCCGAGTGAGAGTACGCGCCGGCTCGAATCTTTGGGCGGCCGCATCGCCTTCGGGCACTCTCCCGACAATCTGGGGGACGCCGACGTGGTCGTGACCTCGACCGCGGTCAAGGCCGACAATGTCGAAGTGATCGAAGCCCAGCGGCGTCATGTCCCGGTGATACCGCGGGCTGAAATGCTCGCCGAGCTGATGCGCATGAAGTACGGCGTCGCGGTGGCCGGGACGCACGGCAAGACGACCACCACCAGTATGGTGGCCACCATCCTGGTGCGCGGCGGACTCGATCCGACCGCGGTCATCGGCGGCCGCCTCGATGCCTTCGGTTCCAACGCCAAGCTGGGGCAGGGGAAGTTCCTGGTCGCCGAGGCGGACGAGTCGGACGGTTCGTTTCTGCATCTGAGTCCGACCATCGCCGTGGTGACCAATATCGATGCCGACCATCTCGACTTCTACAGCGGCATGGAGGAAATCCGCAGCACCTTTGTCGATTTCATCAACAAGGTCCCCTTTTACGGGCTGGCGGTCCTCTGTCTCGACGACCCCGGAGTGCAGGAGATTCTGCCGCTGGTAAAAAAACGCTGCCTCACCTACGGGCTGGCGCCGCAGGCGGACCTGTACGCCACCGATATCGACTATCGGGAAACCTGCACCCGTTTTCGGGTGCATGACCGCAACGGCGAACTGGGGTCCATCCGGCTGGAGATGCCCGGACGGCACAATGTGCTCAACGCCCTGGCGGCCATTGCCGTCGGGCTGGAACTCGGACTCGATTTTCGCGCCATCGCCAAAGGCTTTGACGGCTTCGGTGGCGTCCAGCGCCGTTTCCAGATTTTGTCGACGGCCCGGGACATCATGGTGGTGGATGATTACGGCCACCATCCGGCGGAGATTCGCGCCACCCTGGCCGCGGCGCGCAAGGGCTGGCCGAAACGGCGTATCGTGGCGGTCTTCCAGCCGCACCGTTACAGCCGCACCCGGGCGCTGTTCGAGGAATTTGCCACCGCCTTCTACGACGCCGACCGCCTTTTGGTCACCGACATCTACGCCGCCGGCGAGGACCCGCTGGAGGGGGCCGATGCCGAAGCTCTGGCGGTGCGCATCCGCGAGCACGGCCACAGGGACGTGACCTATGTCGGGAATGCGGATGGCCTGGCGCAACAGCTAGAAGGTGACCTGCAGGCCGGTGACCTGCTCATAACCCTGGGCGCCGGCAATATCGGCCAGGTGGCCCATGAACTGGCGGCGCTGCTCTCGGCATGACGGGCGCGCTCGCACAGCTCTTTGACAATCTCGGTGGACTGGACGGCCGGCTGCTGCGCAATGAGCCGATGGCCCGGCACACCAGCTGGCAGGTCGGCGGCCCGGCGGCCGTCTTCTTCCGCCCGGCGACCATCGACGGACTGACCGCCGCTCTGGAACTGGTCTGTGAGGCGGGCATTCCCTGGCTGGTGGTCGGCGCCGGCAGCAACCTGCTGGTGCGTGACGGCGGTTTTTCCGGCCTGGTCCTTTGCACGCGCGACCTTGACCGGCTGTCGTGGGCGCAGAATGGAGCGGTTCGGGCCGAATGCGGTGTGCTCCTGCCAAAACTGGCGCGCGCCAGCGCCGACCGGGGTCTGGCAGGCATCGAACGCCTGGCCGGAATCCCCGGGACTCTTGGGGCGGCCGTGGCGATCAACGCCGGCGCCGCGGGACAGGAGGTCGGCCAGACCGTGCGCCGGGCGCGCATCTGGGCGCAGCAGGGCGGATGCCGGTGGCGCGACAGGGCCGAACTCGCTTTCGCCTATCGCCACAGCGCCCTGACCGGGCGTGAGGTCGTGCTTGAGGCGGAGCTGGCGTTCCGCCAAAGCGATCCGGACCGGTTGCGGCAGGCGCTGACGGCGGCGCTGGCGGCCCGTCGCAGCAGCCAGGCGGTCGAGGGCGCCAACGCCGGCTCGGTCTTTCGCAACCCGGAAGGTTACAAAGCCTGGGAGCTGATTGACCGCGCCGGGCTGCGCGGCCAGCGCATCGGCAACGCCATGGTGTCACGCATCCATTGCAACTTCATCGTCAACCTGGGCGGAGCGACGGCCACCGAGATTGAGAGTTTGATCGACCTGGTGCAAACACGGGTCGAACGGCAATACGGCATCAGACTGCTGCCGGAAGTCAGAATCGTCGGCAGCCATGTGGAGACGGGACAGCGTGAACATTGACCGGGACAACCTGAAGAAGATGACCATCGGCGTGTTGTGCGGCGGGCTGTCGCGTGAGCGTGAGGTCTCCCTGCGCACCGGCGAAGGGGTCCATCAGGCCCTGGTCGATGGCGGCTACCGGGCGGTGCTGATCGACGCCGGACGCGATTTGCCACAGCAGCTGGCGGACAACAGCGTCGATGTCGCCTTCATCGCGCTGCACGGTCGTTATGGGGAGGACGGTACCGTGCAGGGGCTGCTGGAGATGCTCGGGATCCCCTACACCGGCAGCGGCGTTTTGGCTTCGGCCCTGGCCATCGACAAGGTGGCGACCAAGAAGATGCTCCTGTACCACGAACTGCCGACCCCGGGTTTTCTGGTTTTGCAGCGGGGCGGGGAGCGTACGGAGGTGCTGAAGCAATGTCGGCACTTTCCGCTGGTGGTCAAGCCGTCACGCGAGGGCTCGACCCTCGGTATCAGCATTGTGCGCGGTGCTGACGAGCTGGAGGCGGCGCTGGATGAGGCGCTGGCTCTTGATGATACCGTCCTCATAGAAGACTGCATCGAGGGGATGGAGGTGACGGTCAGCCTGCTGGACGGTGAGGCGTTGCCGATCATCCAGATTGTGCCCAAAAGCGGTTTTTACGACTACCAGGCCAAGTATACCGCCGGTCAGACCCGCTACATTGTGCCGGCGCCGCTGCCGGCGGCGGTTTACCGGCGCCTGCAGGAGGTTTCGGTCGAAACCTGCCGGATCCTCGGCGTCAGGGGGGCGGCGCGGGTCGATTTCATGGTGCGGGAGAAGGAATTCTACATTCTTGAGGTCAACACCATTCCGGGCATGACGCCGACCAGTCTGCTGCCGAAGGCGGCCCGGCAGGCCGGCATCGACTATCGGGAACTGGTGGTGCGTATGCTGCTCGACGCCGGACTGGACAAGTAGGAACAGGATTGGGAATGCGCGATTTCGCCCAGGGACAGAAACGCTCCAAACCCCGCGCCAACCGGCGGGTGAAGAAGAAGGAGCCGCGCAACTGGGGCCTGCTGCTGCGGCGGTTGACCCGGGGGGTGCTGATGTTGTCCAGTGCGGCGCTGATCGCTTTCGGCGGGGTGCTGACCGCCAGGTTGCTGCTCGATTCCGGCTGGTTTCGGGTCGACCAGGTCAAGGTGCTGGGCAACCAGAGGGTCAGCGCGGAACAAATCGTCGCCCTGTCCGACATCCGGAGCGGTGTCGGTCTGTTCGACCTGAATCTGGAGCGCATCGGCAGCAAGATCGAAGAAGACCCCTGGATCGCCACCGCCCAGGTTCGGCGCGTTTTTCCGGGGGAGGTGGTTATTGAGGTGACCGAGCGCCAGCCGGGAGCCATCCTCAGCCTTGGTTACCTCTACTACGTCGACTGGGACGGGGAGATTTTCAAACTGCTGGCGCCATCGGATCGCCTTGATTATCCGGTCATAACCGGCATCAGCCCTGAAGACTTGACCACCAGCCCCAATCGGGTGCGCAGCCGGCTGCGGCAGGCCATGGGGCTGTTGATGGAACTAAAAGGGCGCAGGCATGTGAGCCTCGAGGATATCAGCGAGGTCCATATCGACGACCGCATCGGTTATGTCCTGACCACTTATACCGGCGGGGTGCCCATTCGCCTTGGGTTTGACGGTTTTGCGGAAAAGCTTGACCGTCTGGAAAAGATTTATCGGGAACTGCGGCCCCAGCTTGCGGGCCTGAACTATATCGATCTCAACGTCTCCGGCCGGGTGATTGTCAGTCTGGCGCAGCCGGTCGTGGCCGGGAAGGGTTAAAGGGGGTAGCGATATGAGCAACAAGAGAGAAAACCTGATTGTCGGCCTGGACATCGGCACGACGAAGATCTGCGCCATTGTTGCGGCCATGACCGACGAGGGACTCGATATCGTCGGTATCGGCTCCGCGCCGTCCAAGGGGTTGCGCAAGGGGGTGGTCATCAACATCGAAAGTACCGTCGATGCGGTGAAAAAGGCGCTGCGGGAAGCGGAGCTGATGGCCGGCTGCGAAATCAAGTCAGTCTTTGCCGGCATCGCCGGCGGGCACATCAAGGGCTTCAATTCCCAGGGGGTCATCGCCATCAAGAACCGCGAAGTGACCCAGGAGGATATCCGCCGGGTCATCGATGCCGCCAAGGCGATCGCCATCCCGATGGACCGTGAGGTGATTCACATCCTGCCGCAGGAATACATCATCGATGACCAGGACGGCATCAAGGAACCTCTGGGCATGAGCGGGGTCCGTCTCGAGGCCAAGGTCCATATCGTCACCGGAGCCGTGGCCAGCGCCCAGAACATCATCAAGAGCTGCCAGCGCGCCGGGGTCGATGTCGCCGATATCGTTCTGGAGCAGCTCGCTTCAAGTGAGGCGGTTTTGACCCAGGACGAAAAGGACCTCGGCGTGGCGATGATCGATATCGGCGGCGGCACCACCGACATCGCCATTTTCAGTGACGGTGCCATCAAGCACACCGCGGTCCTGTCCCTGGGGGGCAACCACCTGACCAACGATATCGCCGTCGGTCTGCGTACCCCCATGCAGGAGGCGGAGCTTCTCAAGCAGAAATACGGCTGTTGCCTGACCGCCATGGTCGGCAAGGACGAGACCATCGAGGTGCCTTCGGTGGGCGGCCGTGAACCGCGCGTGCTGTCGCGCATGCTGCTGGCCGAAATCCTCGAACCGCGCGTCGAGGAGATCTTTACCCTGGTCAACCGGGAGATCGTCCGCAGCGGCTTTGAGGACGTCATCGCCTCGGGCATCGTGCTGACCGGCGGCAGTGCCATCCTGCCAGGCATGCCGGAACTGGCGGAGCAGATTTTCAACCTGCCGGTGCGTCGCGGGACCCCCAAGGGGATAGGCGGGCTGACCGACGTGGTCAATTCCCCCATCTATGCCACCGGTGTCGGCCTGGTCAAATACGGCAGCCGCAACATGCAGGCGAAGAAGTTCAATATCGGGGACGAAAACCTGTTCGACCGGGTCATCCGGCGCATGAAGGAATGGTTCGGCGAATTTTTCTGATTCACACCCCGGCCGAAAGCCGGGTTTGGCCAAGATAACAGGCGAGGGCCGGAGAACCTTCGCCCACAACCACAATGGAGGGAGTCATGTTTGAATTTGATGAAACCATGGACCAGAGTGCAAAGATCAAGGTCGTCGGCGTCGGCGGCGGCGGCGGTAACGCGGTCAACACCATGATTGCGTCGGGGGTTTCGGGGGTCGACTTCATTGTCGCCAACACCGATGCCCAGGCCTTGCGGGCCAACAAATCGCCCATGAAGCTGCAGCTCGGCAGCAAACTGACCAAAGGGCTTGGTGCCGGCGCCAATCCGGAGGTCGGCCGCGAGGCCGCCCTGGAGGACAGGGCGCGCCTGGCGGAACAGCTCGAAGGGGCCGATATGGTCTTCATCGCCGCAGGTCTGGGTGGCGGCACCGGTACCGGCGCGGCCCCGGTCATTGCCGAAGTCGCCAAGGAAGTCGGCGCGCTCACCGTCGGGGTGGTGACCAAGCCGTTCACCCACGAAGGGCGCCAGCGCATGGCCAAGGCCGAGCAGGGGGTCAAGGCGCTCAAGAGTGTGGTCGATTCGCTCATCCTCATCCCCAACGATCGCCTGATCGGTCTGGCGGGCAAGAACATGAGCATTCTCGATGCCTTCAAACCGGCTGACGATGTGCTGCGTCAGGCGGTTCAGGGCATCTCCGACCTGATCACCACCCACGGCATGATCAACGTCGACTTCGCCGACGTCAAGGCGGCCATGAGCGAGCGCGGCATGGCGATGATGGGTATCGGGGTCGGCTCGGGTGAAAAGCGCGCCGCCGAAGCGGCCCAGGCGGCTATCTCCAGCCCGCTGCTCGAGGACGTCGATATCTCCGGTGCCAAGGGAGTGCTGGTCAACATTACCGGCTCGTCCAGCATGACCATGGAAGATTTCGAAGAGGTGTCGCGCATCATTCACGAAAAGGTGCACGAAGACGCCAACATCTTCATCGGTCTGGTGATCAACGAGGAGATGGGCGACGCCATCAAGGTGACCGCGATTGCCACCGGTTTCGGCGACAGCTTCGACGTCGTGCGGCGCGACAATGACGAAGTCCGGCCGCTGCCGAAGGCGCAGCGCGAGGATCTCGACCTGCCGACCATCATTCGCAAGCGCAAGGAGGAGAACCCCCGCAGTTTCGCCATGGGACCGGAAGAGGACGAGTACGACATTCCGACCTTCCTGCGCCGGCGGGTCGACTGACCGACGAGGATTCGGCGGCCCAGGACGGCCGTTGGCCTGACAACCGTATCCGACCCGTGCGCACCTGAGCGGACGGGGTGAGGATTGATGTGAATGCAGGGGTTGCCCCGGACCGGACTTCTCCACCCGGTCATCCGTGGGGCACCGTACTGGCATGCAGTGGTGACGACTCCCTCTAAGGGGCCGCGCAAGCGGTCCCTCTTTTTTTGCGCGAGGGGCGGTGCTTTTCCACCCACTCTGCGTTGCCGACCTCTTCGCTTGTGCGACGTCGCTCACGGCTAC
>CAZCUR010000048.1:0-19974 GCA_964501815.1 uncultured Geothermobacter sp. | reverse complement strand
ACACAACCGCCCCGCACCGGACAGCCGGTACGGGGCGGTTTCTTTGTTCGGGCTGGCAGGCAATGGGAACTAGTAGCCCATCCCCTGGCCGGTGGGCCGGACGACTTCGACACCGGCCGGGACCATGAAGCGGAAGGTCAAGTCGGAAACACCGCGGTTGACCCGCAGGTCACTGAACTCGATCAGGGTGGTGTTGCCGTTGGGATCGGTCACATAGCTCGACAGGATGGGAAAGAGAGTGCCTGTGCGCTTGTGGTTGATCCATTCGTTGACGGCGTCCTTGTCGACCACCAGGTTCATCTCGCGGATCAGGCTGGAGACCCGGCGCGGGCGCAGCTTGAGGACCCAGTTGCCCTCGACGTCGCGGTTGGGCTCGGCCCAGGTGATGAGAAAGTCGCGCGACAGGTTGCCCAGCCCGGTGAGGAAGGTCATCGGATCTTCCTGGCCCGCCTGACGGGTCAGCTCGACATCACTCTGGATAACCTGGTTGTTTTCAGGCAGATAGACCCACAGGGTGCGGCCGTCGGAGACGATCTCCTGGTTGTTCGGCTGGCGGTATTCCCAGCGGAACAGGGTGGTGGGGACATCCCGGGTGTTGTAGCGGTCGAAACGCACGGTGACCCGTCCCTTGCCACGCTGCATCTGCTCAAGCGAAGCGATGCGCGATTCCTGGAAGAAATTCCCTTCGAAATCACGAATGGTCTCAGCTGCGGGAGTATCGGCCCGGAAGGGGCGCTCGAGGGCTTCGATGACGTCACTCAGGCGTACACTGGCACCCAAAGCGGGCCCAGCGAGCAACAGGGCGAAAAACAAGGTCAGCCACAGGCAGAAGAGTCGTTTCATGGGGCACTCCTTTGCGTTCACATCGGGCACGGTCCGGCTTAAAGCTCTCTGATTCTATCACGACCTCGGGAGGTACGCAGTAAAAGTTTACCGTCGGCCAGGTGCAGCTCGCAGCTGCGGCCGTAGTCAGCGCCGACGTCCTCGGCCACCACGGGAATGTTCATCCGCCCAAGCTGTTTTTTCGCGGCGGCGATATTGCGTTCGCCGATGCTGACCCTTTCACTCAGGCCCGGAAACATGGTGGCGCCCCCCACCAGACGGGCGCAAATCCGTTCCGGCGCCGCCCCCGCCTCCTCCAGGCGCGCCAGCAGAACGGCGACCGCGCTGACAGCATATTTGCCGGGACGCAAGCCGACATCCTCACCGGCATCCCCGGGCAACAGCACATGCGCCAGACCGCCGACCCGGACCGCGGCATCGTAGAGGGCGATGGCGAGACAGGAACCGAGTCCGGAACAGACCAGGATGTCGGGCGCGGTGCCGATGCGAATCTCGCCGATGCGCACACGATACCTGTTGCTCACCCGACACCTCCGGCCGCCTGCAGCAGCACCTCGAGAGTCGGCGGATCAGGCAGCAGAAAGAGATGTCCGCGGACGTTGTCGGCCCCGGCGCAGGTGAACCGGGTTTCCAGCAGCAGCGCCAGATCCCCGTGACACCCCAGTTCGCCAAGCACCTGGTCCACCACCGCCCCCGCCATATCGACAGCGAGAAACGGAATCGACGGCCGCAGTCGGAGGTTGAGCATATCACCGAGAACCGACAGATAGCAGGAGCCGATAACGTTGGCCAGCTCCTGAAGGGCTGAACGCTCAAGGTCGCCATCCAGCGTTCCCGCGGTCTGGCCGAGCAGCAGACCGGCCAAAACAGCGGCGTCCGGTTCCGCCAGCACCAGCAGCATATGGCCGGAGGCATCCCCTTCCAGGCGCAGGACCACCCCGGCGACCTCATGCTCGGGACCGCCGACCAGGTTGGGGACCTCGGCCAGGTCGACCACGCGCACCGCGGGCACCTCCACCATCAGGGGACGGCCAATCATACGCGAAAGTGCCGTGGCGGCATGCCCCATGCCGATGTTGCTCAGCTCGCGCAGGACATCTTTTTGGGCGCTGCTGAGTTGCTGAAAAGTCATTTTGTCTCCCCTCTTGCCTGACGCCTGGCGACCGCAAGGCCGGAAGGGTCCATGACAAAGACGACCCGGCCGTCGCCCAAAAGCGTCACCCCCGCCAATCCCGGCAGGCGGTCAAGGGGAAATTCCAGCCCCTGAACAAAGGCTTCTTCCTGGGTCAGCAGACGGTCGACCACCAGGCCGGCCCGGCGGCCCTGCAGCTCGACCAGCACCAGGGGGACCGTCTCGCCGCTGTTTCCGGGCGGCAGCCGCAGCATCTTGCGCATGGACAGCAGTGGCACCACCTCATCCTCGAGGCGCAGCACCAACTGGCGTCCGGAGGACTGCAACTGGCCACGCTCGACTTCGAGGGTGCGAATGACCCGGGTGATGGGCAAAGCCAGGGGCATGCCGCCGACCTCGACCAGCAGGATTTTGATGATGGCAACCGACAGCGGCAGTCGCAGCAGAATCCGGGTCCCCTCACCCGGGGCCGAAAGAATCTCCAGGTCGCCACCCAGGCCGTCGACCGCGGCCTTGACCACATCCATGCCCACGCCGCGGCCCGAGGTTTCAGAAACCCTTTCCGCGGTGGAAAAACCGGGGCGGCACAAAAGGGCGAACAGCTCCCGCTCCCCCATGGCCGCCAGCCGGTCCGCATCGGCCAGACCACGCTCCAGGGCGCGGCGGCGTATCTTTTCCACATCGATACCACGGCCGTTATCGGCGACTTCGACCAGCACCAGGTCCTTTTCCCGCCAGGCGCGGACCTCGATCACCCCTTCCCGTTCGATGCCGTGATCGACGGCATTGCGCAACAGATGCACCAGGGGGTCGGAGAGCTCCTCGATGATGGCGCGATCGAGCTCCACCTCTTCGCCGATGATGCGCAGCTCGATCTTTTTGCCCGTTTTGCGCGCATGATCGCGCACCAGGCGCGGCAACCGCCCGGTGATGGTGGCCAATGGCATCATGCGTGCCTGCAGCACCCGGTAGTGCAGTTCGTCCACCTGCAGACTGAGCTGATCCAGCCCCGCAGCCAGCGCCTGCTCGCGCCCTTCCTTCCAGGCTCCGAGCAGACCGGTGCGCGTGGTCATCAGCTCGCCGGTCAACCGGATCAGGCGATCGAGCAGTTCGGTACGAATGCGGACCGTGCGTTCGGCATCCTCGCGCCGGCGTCTGGGGATATCGTCCTCGCGCGCCGGCTCCGTGCCATCGGGCTCATGCACGGCGGCCACATCGGCCATCGCCAGCAAGGCGGCCTCAATCTGCCCGAAATCGGCCTCGGCGGCCAGACCGATTTTCAGGCGCCGCACGGGCGCGCCGGTCAAAAGCTGCTGCCGGTCGGGGTCGGTGGAGACGATGCGGCCGAACCGCTCCAGTTCCCGCAGAGCCAGAAGCGCCCGGGCAGCGGGCGCCACGGCATGTTCGGCAATATCGACAACCAGGGTGCGAACCGCCGCTCCGGTGTCGGGCGCCCGGGGCGAATCGTCAAGCGGCTCCAGGGCCTCGGCGGGCAGGTCCTCGATCGGCCCGGCCCGCAAAAAGTCATCGGCCGAGCGAGGTTCCTTGCCGGCGGCAATGTCGGCAAGCTGCCCTTCGAGCAGGTCACAACCGGCCAGCAGACGATCCACCTGGTCCGGCTGGAGGCGACCGGCCTGCCGGCCGAGATCGAGCAGGTCCTCCAGGGCATGGGCCAGTTCGCTCATGGCGGTATAGCCCATGGACGCGGCCATCCCCTTGACCGAGTGGGCCTGACGGAAGAGCGCCGCCAGACACTCTTCGTCCTCAGGCTGCTTCTCCAGCTCAAGCAGCAGCCGCCCCATCTGGTCAAGATGTTCCCGGGTCTCGCTGATGAAGAGGTCCCGGTATTTGGCCATATCCATGACGCGTCCCTTTGCCGGCGGCTAATCGTCGCTGGCTGCCACCCGCCGGGCGACTTCAAGCACCCGGCTTTCCTGAAAGGGTTTGACGATAAAATCACGCGCACCGGCCGAAACCGCCTCGACAATGAGACTCTCCTGTCCCAGGGCGCTGCACATGACCACCCGGGCCGAAGGGTCAAAGGTCATGATCTCCTGCAGCGCCTCGATGCCGCTGCGCCGGGGCATGACGATGTCCATGGTCACCAGGTCCGGTTTCAGCTCCTGGTAGCGCTCGACCGCCTCGATGCCGTCTTCGGCGTCTCCCACCACTTCGAAATCGTTCTGACGTTCAAAGATTTCCCGCAGCATATTGCGCATGAACAGGGCATCGTCGACGATCAGTACTTTCCAGGGCATGGTTTCGTTCTCCTTGACTAAATCAGACGCTCCAGCCGGTCGAACACCGCGGGGAGATCCAGCAGGTGAATCATGCGCCCCTGATGCTCCACAATCTCCGCGACGCACACGGCATCGGTGGCATGGTTCTGCCCCACACTCTCCTCATTGTCCGGTTCAACAATCTGCTCCAGATGGCTGACCGCCAAACCGATCCGGGCCAGGGCGGCATCGACCACCACCAGGCGCGCGTCCCTTTTTTCTCCCTCAAAGCCGAGCAGCTGGGCCAAATCGATCACCGGCACCACGGTGCCGTGGCAGTTGATGGCGCCGACAAAAATATCCGGGGCCGAAGGGATGGGAAAGATGGCATCCGGCTCGACCACCTCCTGAACCGAGGTGACCGGCAGACCATAGAGTTCGGTGCCGAGCCGGAAGAGCAGGACCTTGTCGGGCACGGGCTACTCCCGTTCGCTGCCAAGATGAAAGCGGCTGACCATGCTCAGCAATTCTTCGGCCAGACGCGAGAGTTCCTGGGCCTGACGCGCCATCTCCTCCATACTCGCCGACTGCTCTTCACTGGCGGCCGAAACCTCTTCGACACTGGCGGCGTTGTCGGAGATGACCCGGGAAATCTCTTCAATGGCCTGCACCATTTTCTGGGCGCCTTCGGTCTGCTTGGCGGTGAGATCGGCAATACTGTTGGCCTTCTCCCGCGTGGCTCCGGCGGTCTCGATGATGGCCTCAAAACTGGCGCCGGTCCGGTCGATGGCCTGATGTCCGGCCTCGACCTCCTGCATGCTCAGCTGGATGGTTTCAAGCACCCGCTGGTTTTCCTCCCGGATCGATTCGACCAGCCGGGTGATTTCCCCCGCGGAGGCACTGGTCGAATCGGCCAGCTTGCGAATCTCGTCGGCGACCACGGCAAAGCCGCGGCCGTACTCGCCCGCCCGCGCCGCCTCAATGGTGGCGTTGAGGGCCAGCAGGTTGGTCTTCTGGGCGATGCCGGTAATCACTTCGACGATGTGACCGATCTGCTGGACCTGGGACCCGAAGGCGACGATCTGCTTGCCGCCGGCCTCGACCGACTGGAACAGCTGGCGCAGACGCTGGGTTGTTTCGCGCGCCACCTGTCCGCCTTCGTCAGCGGTGACGGCGGTCTGGCCGGCCGCCTCTTCCACCTTGCGCGCCGAGGCGGCAATCAGGTCGACGGCCATGGCCATTTCGCGAATCAGACCGGAGGTGCGTTCGACCATCTCGGTCTGGGTTTCGGCGCCGTGGCTGATCTGGTCCATGGTGTTGGCCACTTCGTGGGCGGAGGCGGTCATTTCACGCGAGGTCGCGGACAGGGTCTGGGCGGCGTCGGCGGTCTTGACCGAGGTGGACCGGATGTAGCCGACCAGTTCGCGCAGGCTGTCGACCACGGTGTTCAGGGAGTGGGCCAGGTCCTCCGTCTCGTCCTGAAACAGAGACTGACGCAGGCGCACATAACGCGACAGGTCCCCCTTGCTGAGCCGGTCGGCCGCTTCACGCAGGCTGCGGATATTGGCGGTAAACACCTTGGAAAAAAGCCAGCCGAGCAGCAAACCGACCGCCAGCGCCACGGCAATGGCCACCAGCTCGCGGTACTGTTCCGGCAGGCCGGTATGCGGTATCAGCAGATTGAGCAGGACGATGGATCCAACAACGATGATGAATCCCATCACGAATTTGTAGGCGATGTCGACACGCATGTTGTCCCTCCCGTCCCCCTAGGGGGCTTGCAGACAGCGGTAAATCCGTTCGCCCGCAATCAGCGGCTCGAACCAGCGGCGGGGCTCTCCGATTATCGTTTCCGCGCTCCCCAGGACCAGAAAGCCCTCGGGCGCCAGCGCCCGGGCCAGACGCTCCAGAATCCGGTTCTGGTCCGTCCGGCTGAAGTAGATCATGACGTTGCGGCACAGCACCAGATCGACCCGCGGGTAGGGGGCCGGCTGCAGCAAATCGTGCCACTCGAACCGCACCTGACGTCTGATCCGCTCGCAGATGCGGTAGCGAAACCCGTCCGGCTCAAAGTAGCGATCGAGGACCTCCGGCGGCACCTCACGCAATCTGTGCTGCTCAAAAAGCCCCTGGCGCGCCTTTTCCAGCGCCTGGTGGCTGATGTCGGTGCCGAGAAGGTCGACGGTCAAATCCGCCGGGGCCTGTTCATCGACCAGCAAAGCCAGGGAATAGGCCTCTTCACCGGTCGAACAGCCGGCACTCCAGAGTTTCAGACATCGGTCCGGACGTGCCATGGCCCGGGCGATCAGTTTCGGCAGCAGCTCCCGCTCCAGGCGGATAAACATCTGCGGATTGCGGAAAAACTGGGAGACATGGACCGAAATCGCTCCCAGCAGGGCGTCGATCTCATCCTCGCGCTGTTCCAGCAGGGCGATATAGTCGTCAGCGCTCCGGCAGTCGCAGGCCCGCACCCGGGTGGCAATCCGGCGCCGAACGCACTGGTCCTTGTACATGCCCAGGTCGAAATTGCGCCGTTCATACAACAAGGTCCGGATGCGGTTGAAATCCTCCGTCGTCAGGTCGCTGCCGACAAAGGGCGCATCTGACCAGCTGTTACGCCTGAATTCCATCTTCCCTCCCTCCATGGACGGCAAGCAAACATCGAACCAACTCAGCTCCCGGCCTGCGACCGGCCGATGCGGTGGCGGAAACCGCCGGAAGAAACCTCACGACGCACCCCGTCAAGACCGATGACATGAAGCGTCCCCGCCTCCCCGGTGCAGCGGCCGACCGGGGTCAGTGCGGTACCGGTCTGGTCCGCCAGCTGTTGCAGACGCCCCACCTCGGCGGGAGCGGCCGCCAGCAGCAATTCGTAATCTTCACCGCCGCACAGGGCAAGATCCAGCAAGGCGGAATCCGCAGCCAGATACTCGCGGAAGGTCTCTGAAAGGGGCAGGCAGGCCGCTTCCAGCTCGGCGCCACAGCCCGAAGCCCGCAAAATGTGCCCCAGGTCGCCAAGCAGCCCGTCCGAAATGTCGATCATGGCATGCACGCCGGCTGCAGCCAGAGACCGGCCCAGATCGAGACGCGGTTCGGGACGGTGATGGCGCAGGGCCAGTTCCGCGGGCGGCTGGTCGCCGCGCTGCAACAGCCTGAGCGCCAGGGCGCTGTCCCCGAGGGTGCCGCTGACCAGCAGCACATCCCCCGGACCGGCACCGCCGCGGCCGACGACGGTGCCGGCCGGCGCCGTGCCCATCGCCGTCACCGAGACGGTCAAAAATTGTTGCGCCGCGCAGGTGTCTCCTCCCACCAGCGGCACACCATAGCGATCGGCCGCGGCGCAGAACCCGGCGATGAACGCGTCGATATCCGCCTCGGCCACATCCCCGGGGATGCCGAGCCCGAGGGTCAGGGCCAGCGGCGCGGCCCCCATGGCCGCGAGATCGGAGAGATTGACCGCCGCCGACTTGTAGCCCAGATCCTCCATGCCGGTCCAGTCCCGCCGGAAATGCACCCCTTCGAGCAGCAGGTCGGTCGTCACCAGCAGCCGCGCGCCGGCCGGAATCTCCAGCTCGGCACAATCGTCCCCGATACCGCGCACCACCGCCAGCGACGAGGGCGCCAGGGCACGGATGCGGTCGATCAGCTCGAACTCGTCAGTCACCGCCGCCCTCAGCTTCGGCAGGCCGGAGCGCCTGCGCCAGAACCTCGTCGACAGTCCGTACCGGCACCACCTTGAGTTTGCGCCGGACATGCCGGGGAATATCGACCAGGTCCTTCTGGTTGCCTTCCGGAAGCATCACGGTATCGATACCCGCGCGCACGGCCGCAAGGGCCTTTTCCTTGACCCCGCCGACCGGCAGAACCTTGCCGCGCAGGGTCAGCTCGCCGGTCATGGCGATATCCCGCCGGACCGGGCGGCCGGACAGGGCGGAAATCAAGGCTGTGGCCATGGTGATACCGGCGCTGGGGCCGTCCTTGGGAATGGCTCCGGCAGGCACGTGGATATGAATATCGGTCTGTTCAAACAGGGAAGCGTCGATCCCCAGCCGGTCGGCGTTGGCCCGGGCGTAGCTGAGCGCCGCCTGGGCGCTCTCCTTCATGACGTCACCCAGATGGCCGGTCAGCTGCAGTCGCCCCTTGCCCGCCATGGTGGAGACTTCGACGTGCAAAATCTCGCCGCCGACCTCGGTCCAGGCCAGGCCGGTGGCCACGCCGACCTCGTCCTTTTCCCGCTCCTGCTCACGCAGGTAACGGGGCGGCCCCAGCAGCTTCTCCAGCATCGACTCGTTGACCTGCACCGGCCGGTCATGCCCCTCGGCGAACCGGCGTGCCACCTTGCGGCAGACGCTGCCGATCTCGCGCTCGAGGTTGCGCAGTCCGGCCTCGCTGGTGTAGTTGGCGATGATTTTTTGCAGTGCCTTGTCGCTGATGTGCAGCTGGTCCGGTTTCAGGCCGTTGTTCTCCAGCTGGCGCGGCAGGAGGAAGCGTTTGGCAATGAACAGCTTCTCCTCGGTCGTGTAACCGGCCAGGGTGATGACTTCAAGCCGGTCCTTCAGGGCGCTCGGGACCGGATCGAGCAGGTTGGCGGTGGCGATGAACAGCACGTTCGACAGATCGAACGGGATATTGATGTAGTGGTCGGAAAAGGCGTGGTTCTGCTCGGGGTCGAGCAGTTCCAGAAGCGCCGCCGACGGGTCGCCGCGAAAGTCGGCTCCCATCTTGTCAAGCTCATCGAGCATGAAGACCGGGTTGTTGCTGCCGGCCTGCTTCATCCCCTGGATGATGCGCCCGGGCAGGGCGCCGACGTAGGTGCGCCGGTGGCCGCGGATTTCCGCCTCGTCGCGCACGCCGCCGAGGGAGATACGCACGAACTTGCGCCCGAGGGCGCGGGCGATGGAGCGGCCGAGGCTGGTCTTGCCGACACCGGGCGGACCGACAAAACAGAGGACCGGGCCCTTCATTTTGCGGTTGAGCTTGCGCACCGCCAGAAATTCGAGGATGCGCTCCTTGACCTTTTCCAGATTGTAGTGGTCCTCATCGAGAACCTGCTTCGCCTTTTTCAGGTCGAGGTTGTCGCGGGTCTTTTTGCTCCAGGGCAGGTCCACCAGCCAGTCGAGGTAGGTGCGCAGGATGGCATACTCGGCTGCTTCGGGATGCATGCTCTCCAGCCGGCGCAGCTGTTTTTCCGCCTCGTCGTGCGCCGCCTCGGGGAGTTTGGCCTGAATCAGTTTTTCCCGGAGTTCAGCCACCTCCTCGGCCCGGGCATCGGTTTCTCCCAGCTCGGCCTGAATGGCGCGCAGCTGTTCACGCAGGAAATACTCACGCTGGGAGCGACTCATCTCTTCCTTGGCCTGGGTCTGGATGCGATTCTGCACCGCTGCCACTTCGAGTTCCTGCGCGAGGACATCCTTGACCTTGCGCAGCCGCTCGACCGGGTCGAGGGTTTCGAACAGCTCCTGCGCCCGGGAGACCTTGAGGCCGATGTTGCTGGCGACGACATCGGCAAGACTGCTGGCGTCCTCGATATTTTCCAGGGCGACCATCACCTCCGTCGGCAGGTTCTGCCCCAGGTTGGCCAGTTGCGCCAGCTGCTGGCGCACAGTGCGCATCAGCGCCTCCACCTCCAGCGGGTCGCTCGCCCCGGGCTGCTCGACCAGGGGCTCGATCTCCACCCGGAAGCAGGGGGAATCGGCCAGAAACCGGACAATACGTGCGCGCCCCAGCCCCTGCACCAGGATTTTCACCCGGCCGTCGGGCAGCTTGATCATGCGCATCACCATCGCCGCGGTCCCGCAGGTGTAAATATCCTCCGGCTGCGGATTCTCTTCGACCATCTCCTTCTGGCTGGCCAGAAACAGGATGCGATCACCGGCCAGGGCCTCCTCGACCGCCTTGAGCGACCGGGCCCGACCGACGAACAGCGGCAGGATCATGTAGGGAAAGACAACCACATCCCGAACCGGCAGCAGCGGCAGCACCGCAGGGATTTCGATATCGGTCATTTCCGCAGGATTGGCCACATCTCCTCCTGAACAGACACAGTGAGAATCGACAAAGGTTTATCCGGACATTGTAGACCGGCACAGGCTTGAGTCAAGAAATTCGAAGGCTTGCCCGACTTTCCCCCAGCGGCGAACCATCGGGGCCGAACCGGCGCTCGGCGAGATGCACCACCTCGTTCCGTTCCAGCAGGACCACCGTGGAACAGCGCGTGCCATAGCGGGGGGAACAGACGAAGATCGGAGCCAGCAGACGTTCCCACTCCAGCGGGACACCGGTTGCCGGCAGGTCGTCGTCGGCCACCGGAGTTCGATCGGCCAGCAGGCGGAACACCTCCCCTGTCACCGCTTCCGGCTCCCGGGCGGCCTGCAGAAGGGCCTGCAACCCGCCGCAGCCGCGTTGCACCTTGGGCCAGGGAGCATCGAGCCGCCCGTTGCTCAGGCCGTGTATCCCGTCGGGGAGTCTCTCCGGCAACAAAACCTGACGGTTGCTCCAGTAATACAACTGCCTAAAGGACCCGGCCACCAGGTTGAATCCCGGATAGTCCCCGGCACGCGGCCGGTATTGCTGCAACCAGTGCCGGACCGGAATTTCACTCAGCACAAAATCGCGTACCAGCTCTCCGCGAGAGCGCCCCCGGGTTTCCCGCACCCCCTCGCGCACATTGGTGACCATCGCCAGTCTGCCGGCCCCGGACACGGCCAGCCAGCTGCCGCCGGAACGCAGGTCGCGGCCGCCCCAGACCCTCTGCCGGTCAGGCCAGAAACCGGCCGGCGCACTCGGCCGGTCGTGAAACTCGTCCCGGTTGGCGGCAATCACCAGCGGATAGCGGGGATGACTGTTAACAGCGAACAGGATCAGGCACATGGAAAGATTGTGACATGAAGCCTGCCTTGCGGGCAAAAAAAGAGGGCGGCCCGAAAGCCGCCCCCCGCAAGACGATATGGCAATGGGTTCAGTCGAGCTTCGGCCCGTACTGGGTGAAGTCGACGTCCCCTTCGACCACGTATTTTTTGAAGTTTTCGATGAACATGCCGGCCAGCTTTTTCGCCGTGGCGTCAAAGGCATCCTTGTCTTCCCAGGCATTGCGCGGGTTGAGCAGATTGCTGTCAACCCCGGGCAGCGCCTTGGGAATGTTGAGACGGAAGAACGGAGTCTGTTCAAACTCGGCGTCGTTGATCGACCCGTCGAGAATGGCGTTGATGCAGGCACGGGTCGCCTTGATGCTCATGCGCTGGCCGACCCCGTAGCCGCCGCCGGCCCAGCCGGTGTTGACCAGGTAGGCGTTGACGCCGTGCTTTTCCATCTTTTCGCCGAGCAGTTTGCCGTAAACGGTCGGATGCAACGGCAGGAAGGCTTCACCGAAGCAGGCGGAGAAGGTCGCCTGCGGCTCGGTAATACCGCGCTCGGTACCGGCAACCTTGGCGGTGTAACCGGACAGGAAGTAGTACATCGCCTGTTCCTTGGTGAGCTTGGAAACCGGAGGCAGCACACCGAAGGCATCACAGGTGAGGAAGATGATGTTCTTCGGATGCCCCCCCTTCAGGCTCGGTTCGTGATTGTCGATATGCTCGATCGGATAGGAGACGCGGGTGTTTTCGGTCTTGGACCCGTCACTGAAATCGACCACGCCGTTGGCGTTGGCGACCACGTTCTCGAGCAGGGCGTTGCGCCGGATGGCGTTGTAGATCTCCGGCTCGTTTTCGGCCGAGAGGTTGATGCACTTGGCGTAGCAGCCGCCTTCGAAATTGAAAACGCCGTCGTCGTCCCAGCCGTGCTCGTCGTCGCCGATGAGCTTGCGGTTCGGGTCGGTCGACAGGGTGGTTTTGCCGGTCCCGGACAGGCCGAAGAAGAGGGCCACGTCGCCGGCCTTGCCGACGTTGGCGCTGCAGTGCATGGAGAGGATACCCTCCAGCGGCAGCCAGTAGTTCATCATGGTGAACATGCCCTTCTTCATCTCGCCGCCGTACCAGGTGCCGCCGATGATGGCCACACGCTTTTCGATGTTGAAGATGATGAAGACTTCGGAGTTCAGGCCGTGCTTCTGCCACTTGGCATTGGTGTAGTTGCTGGCGTTATAGATGGTGAAATCCTGGCGGAAATCCTTGAGCTGCTCGGCGGTCGGCCGGATGAACATGTTCTTGACGAAATGGGACTGCCAGGCGAACTCGGTAATAAAACGGACGCTTTTGCGCGTCGCGGGATTGGCGCCGCAGAAACCGTCGGTCACATAGAGGTCCTTGCCGGACAGATAATCGATGACGTCGGCGTAGATTTCGTCAAAAATCTCCGCGGAAACCGGCTGATTGATGCTGCCCCAGGCGATATTGGCGGCGGAAGGGTCCTGCTTGACGAAATATTTGTCCTTGGGAGAGCGGCCGGTAAATTTGCCGGTGTCGACCATCATGGTACCGTTGTCGGACACCGCCCCTTCCTTGCGGGCCTGCTCGTGCTCAAACAGCTCTTCGTAGCCGAGATTGTGGTAGATCGTGCCGACGCTTTTCAGTCCGAGCTGCGCGGCATCCAGTCCGTTTTCCTGCATGGTTTCAGCCCCCTTGCTTGGTGTTTCCGCTTTTGCGGTGTTGTCCAAAAGGAAAAGCCCGATTCCGCCCCGCGTCGTCACTCTCTGGCGCGGGTCCGGCTGATCAGGCTGCTGCTTCGGCACAGTGGCCACGGGTGGCCGGCCGGTAAACGGAGGAAGAATACGCCCCCTGTCCAGACCGGGTCAACACTTTGCAACCACTTTTTTCAGGCCTGACGCCTGCAAGCCGTCTTTTTTTAATCAAAATAAAAACAGATTAGGCTCGATAAAACAAGACCCCCAAAGTCAGGGGTGGCCGTTGGCGCGCCAGCGCAGAAAAGCCACCAGACTCCAGACCTGCTCTTCGGAGAAGTGCGCCCCCCAGGCCGGCATCACCGACCCGCGGGACAAAAAGGGTTCCACGGTTTTGCCCTGTTCGATGCGCCAGTAGAGATAGGCCGGGTCGAGGGAACGGTACCTGGTCGCGGTGAAGGTGGGAGCGGGTGGATCGAAAAAGGAGGCCCGCGGGGAACGCCCTTCGGACGGGTGCCCGTGGCAGGAGGCGCAGCGCGTCGCAAACAGCTCCCGGCCCTGCCGGACACGCGTGACGCTGTCCAGGTCATTCGGGATCGGACGCGCGGGGTAGTCGACCTGCCGGGATTGGCAGGCGGCAACCACCAGCACCAAGAACAACAATGGCATCAGGCGCATCAATTCTTGTCCCTCCAAAACGGAAGGCCGGCCCATCCGGGCCGGCCCCTGGTCAGGTGGCGAGTTTTTGCGGCGCACACCCCCATGAAGTCAGTTCCCCGGCGATTTTTTCCACCACCTGGTCCACCGCCGGGACCACCTGGGGACTGAGCTCCATGTTCATTTCGATGCTGGCGGGCTGTACGCCCCAGAAGACCAGCTCCGGAGGGCAGTAGCCCTGCAGTTCGGCCACCGCCAGCAAGTCCTGAACCCCCATCTGGTGCACAGAAAGCTTGTTGGCGAAGGCCCGGGGCACCTCTTCCCCTTCGAGGCGGAAGATGGTGCCCGGTTCACTCTTCATGTCGACGGCATCGACGATCAGCAGTTTCTCGACCCCTTCCAGATGCGGCAGCAGGTCGAGGCCGAGGGTGCCGCCGTCAAGCACCCGGACATTGTCCGGAAACCGGTACCGGCGCTGCAGCTGTTCGACGACCCGGATACCGAAGCCGTCGTCGCTCATCAGGCTGTTGCCGATACCGAGAACCAGCACCTGCATCAGAGATCCTCGGGCTCGACGAATTTATAGCCGCCGAAGATCGAGCTCAGCGTGCCGTTCTTCTCCTTCACGTCCATCAGCCAGGCGCTGTAGACGTGGTGGATGGCGAAGCCGATCAGCAGCCACATGATCACGTGATGCACCAGACGCAGTCCCTGGTTGCCGAAGGCGACCAGCACCGGACCGAGGATGCTGTCCCAGCCGCTGCCGGGGGCCATCTGGCCGTAGAGGGCGAAGCCGCTGACGATCTGGATGATGTAGAGCAGCATCACCGCCGAATAGGCCATGGCGGCCAGAGCGTTGTGGCCGACCTCATAGGGCGGCTTCTTGGCCAGGAAGGTGTAGTACTTGAAGGTGCCGATAATCCGGCGCCAGCCGCTGGCCGTAGCCCAGGGGAAGAACTCACGCCAGGAGGCGTGGTGATTCCCCACCAGCGACCAGATCAGCCGCGAAAGCACCGACAGGGCGAAGGCGTAGGCGAAGCCGTAATGCACCACCCGCATGGTGCCCATGACGTACTGGCTGGCGCTCGACACGGTCACGAACGGATTGCCGATATAGAATCCGGTAACCGACAGGACCACGATACTGATCACGTTGACCCAGTGGGTGATCCGGACCGGCCACTCCCAGACATAGCGTATCTGCAACATGGCGAGTCTCCTTGCTCAGAGAGCCTTGACCTTGATCAGTTCGTTCCCCTGACCGTCCATCACATGCACCGCGCAGGCAAGGCACGGGTCAAACGAATGGATGGTGCGCAGAATCTCCAGCGGTTTCTTCTCGTCGGCGATCGGAGTGCCGACCAGGGCCGCCTCGTAGGGGCCCATCTGCCCGGCGGCATCGCGCGGACCGGCGTTCCAGGTCGAGGGGACAACCGCCTGGTAGTTGGCGATCTTGCCGTTCTCGATGCGGATCCAGTGCCCCAGAGCGCCGCGCGGCGCTTCGTGATAGCCGAAGCCCTGGGCTTCTTTCGGCCAGGTCGAGGGATCCCACTTTTCGGCGTTGTGGGTCTCGAGGATGCCGCGGCCCATGTTGTCGGCCAGCTGCATCAGCCACTTCTCGTTCATGCGCGCCAGCATCAGGCAATCGACACCGCGGGCCGCGGTACGGCCGAGGGTGGAGAAGAGCGCCTCGGGACCGACACCGAGGGTCTTGAGCACATGGCCGACGATCGCCTTGGCGTCCTCGTTGCCGGAAGCGTAGGCGACCAGCACACGCGCCAGCGGACCAACCTCCATCGGCTGATCGTTGTAGCGCGGCGACTTGACCCAGCTGTACTTGCCGTCGGTATCGAGGAAGTCATAGGGCGGCTTGGGACCGGTGTAGTTGTGGTTGGTCTCGCCCTGGTAGGGATGCAGGCCCTTGTCGTCCCCGCCGCTGTAGCTGTACCAGCTGTGGGTGACGTACTCGGTGATCTTCTTCTCGTCCATCTCCAGCACGTTGGCCAGGTCCTTGCCCATGATGACGCCGCGCGGGAAATAGAGGTTGCCGGTCCCGCCGCTGTTGTCCATGGGGAAGTCACCGTAGCACAGGTAGTTGCCGACACCGCCGCCGATGGCCGCCCAGTCCTTGTAGAAGGACGCAACCGCCAGCAGGTCGGGGATGTAGACCTTCTCGACGAACAGGCGCGCCTTTTTCAGCAGTTTCTGCATATAGGCGATCTTGTCGGCGTTGATGGCGTTCTGGCTGTCGGGATCGACCGGCACCGCCATGCCGCCGACCAGGAAGGTCTGCGGATGCGGGTTCTTCGAACCGAGAATGGCGTGCACCTTGATGACGTCCTTCTGCCATTCGAGCGCCTCGAGATAATGAGCCACCGCCATCAGGTTGGCTTCAGGCGGCAACCGGTAGGCGCTGTGGCCCCAGTAGGCGTTCTGGAACGGACCGAGCCGGCCGGTCTGGACAAAGGCGGCGACCCGCTCCTTGACCGCCTTGAAATAGGTGACGCTGCTGTTGGGCCAGTCGGAGATCGACTGGGCCAGCCGGGCGGTCTTCTTCGGGTCGGCCTGCAGGGCGCTGGTGATGTCGACCCAGTCGAGGGCGTGCAGGTGATAGAAATGGATCACGTGGTCCTGCACGTTCTGGATGCCCATGATCAGGTTGCGGATCAGCCGGGCGTTGTCGGGAATCTGGATGTTCAGCGCATCCTCAACGGCGCGAATGCTGGCCATCGAATGGACCGTGGTGCAGACGCCGCAGAAGCGCTGGGTGAAATGATGGGCGTCGCGCGGATCGCGTCCCTTGAGAATGGTTTCAATGCCGCGAAAGGCGGTCGAGGAGCTCCAGGCATTGGCAATCTTGCCACCTTCAAGCTGCGCCTCGATGCGCAGGTGCCCCTCAATGCGGGTAATCGGATCGACTGCTATTCTCTGGGCCATCGTCTTATTCCTCCTCGATCACCTTGTCTTTTTCCATGTTGTCGCTCTTGCGGAAACAGCTGGCGACGCCGTGGGCGCCAAAGGCCACGGCCGTAGCCGCCGCCAGACCAATCCCCACCTTGTCGGCGGTCATTTCAACGCCAAAGCCAGGCACTTTGGGCAGCCGGCGGTAGAAGGGGCTCATGGTGTCCCAGAACTGCGGCTCGGAGCAGCCGATGCAGCCATGACCGGACATGACCGGCCAGCTGGTGCCTTCGTTGTAACGAACCGTCGGACAGTTGTGGAAGGTCTCCGGACCCTTGCAGCCGAGCTTGTAGAGACAGTAGCCCTTGCGATGACCCTCGTCGCCGAATTTCTCGGCGTATTGACCGGCGTCGAAATGGGCCCGGCGCTCGCAGTTGTCGTGGATGCGCTTGCCGTAGGCAAACTTGGGACGGCCCAGGGCGTCGGTGGCCGGCAGTTTGCCGAAGGTGAGAAAATGGACAATGGTGGCGGTCAGGTTCTCGGCATTGACCGGGCAGCCCGGCAGGTTGACCACCGGAGCACCGGGGACCAGCTCCATGACCGAAACCGCGCCGGTCGGGTTGGGCGCGGCCGCCGGAATGCCGCCAAAGGAGGCGCAGGAGCCGACGCAGATGGTGGCGGCGGCGTTTTTCACCAGCTCGGTGCAGCTGGCCACGGCACTCTCGCCACCGACGGTGCAGTAGGCGCCGTTATCCCCTTTGGGAATGGCGCCTTCAACCACAAGGACATACTTGCCCTTGTATTTCTCCATGGCCTGCTTCTTGGCTTCTTCGGCCTGGTGCCCGGCCGCGGCCATGACCACCTCGGAATACTCCAGAGAGATGACATCAAGGATGATGTCGCCGGCGGTCGGCTGATTGGCGCGCAAAAACGCCTCGGAATCGCCGGAACAGCTCTGGAATTCAACCCAGATAACCGGCACCCGCTTGTCCTCGATGGCCTCGGCCACTTTGGGCACAAAGCTCATCGGCAGGGCCATGGCGGCCGTCGTTGCAGTACAGAACTTGATGAAATCGCGCCGGGAGACCCCGCGCTTCTCCCACTTCTGAAGGATCTCTTCAGAAATGGTTCCCTCATGGGGCTGCTGGTCAGGTTTCATGGCGTATCCTCCTTTCGCTGGTACGGAAACCCTGATCAAAACGGAATTCGAATTTTAAAAAATGTCAACGTTCTGTTTTGCTGAGGTTTGTTTAATTTTAATCCTGGAAAGGCTGCGGCATGACCCGCAAAATATAACAGTGTTGTTATTAGCGACCGGCCTTGGTCGGTGTCAAGGGCAATTCAACCACGATCGTGTATACGTTATACCAGACAGGGTATCGGCTAACGTATACAGCAATACGATTAAATGACGTCAATTTTAGCAGGCCGTCCGGGCCTGTCCACGCCGGAAAACCGATTTCTGTTTATAATGTGACAGGGCTAAAAAGCGCCGGAGGAGTGCCCATGGACCAGTACCGTCTGCTGGAACATACCGCCGATACAGGGGTCGAACTGGAAGCTGCCAGTCTGGCCGGCCTGTTGCGCCAGGCCGCGCTCAGTTTCCCGGAGCTGGTCGATTACGAGCCGGTCGGCCCCCAGTCGCATCGCAGGTCCATGATTTTGGCCGACTCCGTCGAGGAACTGCTGGTCAACTGGTACAATGAATTTATCTTTCTGCTCGAACAGGGACAGGTGGTGACGGACGCGCGTATCCGGACCTGCTCGGATACGAAACTTGACGCCGAACTTCAGTGTGCGCCGGTCCTGCCGGGGCGGCCGCTGCGGGAAGTCAAGGCGGCGACCTGGCACCAGCTCGAAGTGAACGGCACCGAGGGCAACTGGCGCGCACGCATCTATCTCGACCTGTGAGGGGATATGAATCTGAAGATTCGCAAGCGCAGCGACTGGTGCTGGGAAATTCCCCGCCAGGGCGCCATGAGAACCATCGGCCTGGTCTATGCCAGCGAAGAGCTGATGGCCGCCCTGCGCCAGGACGAAGCCCTGCAGCAGGTCGCCAACGTCGCCACCCTGCCCGGCATTGTCGGCCCGGCCATCGCCATGCCCGATATCCACTGGGGCTACGGCTTTCCCATCGGCGGCGTCGCCGCCTTCGATGCTGACGAAGGCGTGGTCTCCCCCGGAGGGGTCGGTTACGACATCAACTGCGGGGTCCGCCTGTTGCGGACCGATCTCGAAGCCGACAGCATCGAACCTCTGGCCGACCGCCTTGCCGACCGGCTCTACCAGGCCGTCCCCTCGGGCGTCGGCTCCACCCGAAAACAGCTGCGCCTGAATCACACCGAACTGAAACGCGTTCTGGCCGAAGGCGCCGCCTGGGCGGTGCGGCAGGGATTCGGCCAGACCCGGGAGCTGGAACACATCGAGGATGGCGGCAAACTTGCCGGCGCCGACCCGGACCTGCTGTCGGAGCGGGCGCTGGAACGCGGCCGCGACCAGCTTGGCACCCTTGGCAGCGGCAACCACTTTCTCGAGGTGCAACGCGTTGAGGACATCTTCGACCAGGCCGCCGCCGATCGACTGGGGCTGTTTGCCGGCCAGCTGGTCATCAGCATCCACACCGGCAGCCGCGGCCTCGGCTACCAGGTTTGCGACGACCAGGTGCGCATCATGCAGAAGACGGTGCAACGCTACGGCATCAGCCTGCCCGACCGCCAGCTCTGCTGCGCGCCGCTGACCAGCCGTGAAGGCCAGGACTATCTCGCCGCCATGGCGGCGGCCGCCAACTTCGCCTTCGCCAACCGGCAAATCATCAGCAGCGCGGTGCGCAAATCCCTGGCCGAAACCCTCGGGCGAACGGAAGCCGATCTGGGGCTGGCAACGGTCTGGGACGTCTGTCACAACATCGCCAAGTGGGAGGACCACGAAATCGAAGGCCGGCGGCGCCGGCTCTGCGTCCACCGCAAGGGGGCGACGCGCGCCTTTGCGCCGCACCATCCGGTCCTGCCGGCCACCCTGCGCGACCTGGGCCAGCCGGTGCTGGTCCCCGGCGACATGGGCCGCTGTTCCTACGTCATGCTGGGAACCGAGGAGGCCATGCGGAACAGTTTCGGTTCCTGCAGCCACGGCGCCGGCCGGCTGCTGTCGCGTCACGCCGCCAAAAAGGCCGCCAGAGGCCGGGACATCTTCGGCGACCTGAAGGCACAGGGTATCCGCCTGCGCGCTGCCGGCCGGGGGACCGTGGCCGAAGAGATCCCCGAAGCCTACAAGGATGTCACCGAAGTGGTGCACGTGGCCGAGCAGGCCGGACTCGGCCGTCTGCTCGCCCGGCTGAAACCGCTGGTGGTGGTCAAGGGATAGGGGCGGCGCGTGGCGCGTGGCGAGAAAAGGCAGACAGACTTGTCAGGCAGAGGCAACCCTAAGGAGACTGGGACATGAAAGTTTTCGTAACCGGCGGAACCGGATTTGTCGGCCGGGAGCTGGTCAATCAGCTGCTGGCCGCGGAGCATGAGGTCATCTGCCTGGCGCGGGCGGGCTCCGAGGGCAAACTGGCGCGCCATGACCGGCTGCGCATCCAACCGGGCGACGCCGTTTCGGGAGACGGTCTCGATCAGGGCATGGCCGGCTGCGACGCGGTCATCCATCTGATCGGCATCATCCGCGCA
>CAZCUR010000047.1:0-20263 GCA_964501815.1 uncultured Geothermobacter sp. | reverse complement strand
TAACTCAGTGGTAGAGTGTCAGCTTCCCAAGCTGAAGGTCGCGGGTTCGAATCCCGTTTCCCGCTCCAAAAAAATCAGGCCCCGGCTGTTCCGGGGCCTTTTTGTATTGTTCGTCTGGCAGCGTATCCGTTTCTGTGTCACTATGAACAAAACCATCCAACGGCAGGTTTTATGTCGGGTGAGCGAAAAACACATCTGATCAAGGTTCGGTGCCCCCGCTGCGGCACCATGGCCCCCTACCAGGGCAATCCGGATCGCCCTTTTTGTTCTGACCGGTGTCGAAAAATCGATCTCGGCGCCTGGGCGGACGAAAGCTACCGTATCCCGGTTGCAGGGCCGGCCGCAGATGCAAACGGAGACAGCCTCGACTGACGTCCTGCATGAAACAGGAGTATTTTGTGTACTACCTTACTGTTCAGACCCACTTTGCCGCAGCGCACAACCTGGTGAACTACCAGGGCGATTGCGAAAACCTTCATGGCCACAACTGGAAAGTAGAAGTGCAGGTACGTGCCCGCGATCTTGACAAGGCCGGCCTTGGCATTGACTTCAAGATCCTCAAGCGCGAAACCAACCGGTTGCTCGACCAGCTGGACCATACCTACCTCAACGATCTCGAAATGTTCAGGGGCATAAGCCCGTCTTCCGAAAATATCAGCCGGTTCCTGTTTGAGCAGTTAAGCTCAAGGCTCAACAGTGACAACGTCACAGTCACGGAAGTGCGTGTGTGGGAATCGGAAAACGCCTGCGCCAGCTACCGCCTTGACTAGTCTGTCCCTCAAGGAGATTTTCTCCTCCATTCAGGGGGAGGGGATTTATATCGGTCAGCGCCAGATCTTTATTCGCCTGGCCGGTTGCAACCTGCATTGCCGCTACTGCGACACGGACTTTGTCCCAACCGACCGCTGCAGGGTTGAAACGGCACCTGGAACGGGCCGCTTTGAGGAGGTCGACAATCCCTGGGCGGCAGAGCGGGTTTTGCAACTTGTGACCCAGTGGAAAGAGCAACAGCCCCAATTGCACCAGGCGCTGGTGCTGACCGGTGGGGAACCTCTGCTGCAGGCCGAAGCGCTGGTGCACTGGCTGGAACGGCTGGATGGAATGCTGCCGGTTCATGTGGAAACCAACGGCACTCTGGCGCGGATGGCGGAAAAGGTGAACCCCTGGGTCGATTTTTATTCCATCGATATTAAACTCTCATCCTCCACCGCCGAGGCCACGCCCTGGGACGAGCATGAGGCCTTTCTTTCGACCTGTTCCGGTCGTCCGGCCCAGGTCAAACTGGTGCTGGGAACCGATGCCGATTGGGCGGAATTGCAGCGTGCCGCCCGGTTGGCGGCGCGCTGCCTGCCGCATGCACCGCTGGTGTTGCAGCCGGTCACACACAACGGATGTCCGCAGGTGTCCGGCAGGCAACTGCTGCAATGGCAGGCACAGCTCAGTGCAGAACACCCGGACTGCCGAGTGATACCGCAGGTCCACCCCTTGCTGCAGGTCTGTTGACCAGCGCCGTCAGTCCTGCTTTGCGATGGCCTGATTCAATTCGGCCAGCAGCCCCTCGACATCAACCTTGTGAACCTCGGCCCCGCCTTCAACAGCCTCAAACTGGGCAATCTGACATTCGTGGCAATCCAGGCCGAATTTGCGAAAAACGGCTACTGTCTGGGGATAGCGACGGATAACCTCGTCAATGGTCATGTCTTTGGTAATCATGGCTGACCTCATACAATGGCTGGCATCAGGTTTTGGATGCGAATTTTCGCTCCAGGGCCACCCTGACAGGTTCGGGGACAAAGGCGTCAACACTCCCTCCCAGTGAGGCAACTTCCTTGACAATGGATGAACTGAGATAGCCGTAAGGGACGGATGTCATCATGAACAGGGTCTCGACCTGGTCTTTGACGGCGTGGTTCATCTGGGCAATCTGGAATTCGTATTCAAAGTCGGAGACCGCACGCAAACCGCGCAGAATGACACGGGCGCCGATTGAGCACACGTAATCGACCAGCAGGCCTTCAAAGGTGTCCACCTTCAGACGCGGGTTGTCACCGACCACCGAACGGATAAGGTCGATACGCTCCTGAGTGCTGAAGAGCTCCTTTTTGCTCGAATTGCGTGCCACGGCAATGACAACCTCGTCAAACACCTCGAGGCCGCGGTTGATGATGTCCAAATGGCCATAGGTGATTGGATCAAAGGACCCGGGATAAACGGCAATATGTGTTTTCACGCAGTGGCTCCCATGCGGATCAGTTCAATTCGTATTCTGCCGAAGTGGCGTTCCAGCTCGAGCTCCATGGCCGCCGGCAGACCGGTCATGGTTTCTTTTTTGTCCGTTTCGACAACCACAAAGGCCCGTGGCGAGAGCAACCCTTTTGCCACAAGCTGCGGAAGCAGCTGTGTCGCCAGGCCGCTGTGATAAGGGGGGTCCATGAAGACCAGATCGAACGTTTGGCCGGCCAGAGCAACCAGCGCGGCCTGAGCATCAGACCGAACCACCCTGGCGCGCTTTTCCAGGCGGCAATGCTTCAGGTTGCGCTGGGTCAGGTCGGCGGCTTCCCGGCTCGCGTCCACAAAGACCGCATACCCGGCACCGCGACTCAGGGCTTCAAGACCCATGCCGCCACTGCCTGCGAAAAGGTCCAGGACCTGCAGCCCTTCCAGGGGGCCGAGACGGCTGGTCAGCATGTTAAAAACCGCCTCCCGAACCCGGTCCGGAGTCGGCCTGATGTCCTTCCCCCTGAATGTCGCCAGCCGGTGTCCGCGGGCGCTTCCGCTTATGATGCGCATGGCTGCCCTTTTCCTGAAAGAATTGCAAAAAAGCTAGCATGTTCAGAGGGTTTCGGTCAAGGAAGGCGAAAAGGCCCTTGACAGTCGGCACGACCCTGCCTACTGTCGGTTGGCACAGGGAGGCAAAGTATGGAACGACCTGACCTCGCCCCTTATGCGGCACGCAGTGCCGCCAGCCGCGGACGACGTTATCCCGAACCCTACAAGGATGACCGGCCCGCCTTTGAGCGCGACCGGGACCGGATTATTCACTGTGCCGCATTCCGGCGTCTTGAATACAAAACCCAGGTTTTTGTCAATCACGAAGGGGACTACTACCGGACCCGGTTGACCCATTCGCTGGAAGTTGCCCAGATTGCCCGGGGAATCGCCCGGCGTCTGCGACTCAACGAGGACCTGACCGAGGCTCTGGCTCTGGCCCACGATCTCGGCCACACCCCCTTCGGGCATACCGGAGAGGATGTTCTCAACCGCCTGATGAAGGACCATGGCGGTTTTGAACACAACCGGCAGTCACTGCGCATTGTCGAGGAACTGGAGGAACGTTATCCCGACTTTCCCGGCCTGAACCTGACCTGGGAAACACGGGAAGGAATCATCAAACATTCCAGTGATTTCGACCGGCCCGGTGACCATGCGGCCAGAGATTACGAACCGGGCCGGCGACCGACTCTGGAGGCGCAGATTATCGATCTTGCCGACGAGATTGCCTACAACAACCACGACATCGACGACGGCCTGGAGTCGGGGTATATCAACCTTGACGAGCTGGCTGAAATCGATCTCTGGCGCGAAACCTGGGAGCTGGTGGGGGATAAGTATCCCGGTATTGAACGGGGGCGCCAAATCTGTCAGACCATCAGTCACCTGATCGGCCGCCTTATCAACGATCTGGTCGAGTCGACCCGGACAGCCATTGCGCGTGAGGGGGTACAAACCCTGGAGGACGTGCGCAACAGTCCCACACGAATCGTTGGGTTTAGCGATGAAATAAGTCAAAAAAACAGACAGTTAAAAAGATTTCTTCATGCGAAACTTTACCACCATTACAAGGTGGAGCGCATGCGGGTCAAGGCGGAACGATTTTTGACCCAGCTGTTTGAAAGCTACATGGGCAATCCTGCACTGCTGCCTGCGCGCTATCAGGAAAGATTCGCCCGGGAGTCTGTGGCGCGGGTGGTTTGCGACTATATTGCCGGCATGACCGACAGGTATGCCCAGGATGAATACAAACGGCTTTTTGAGCCTTTTGAGAGGGTCTAGTTTTGACATGCGAACCACAGGCGCTAATGTTGTAGAGAACCCGTACAACGGCGGAGGCTCCTGTGGGATTGTGGCAACGCCTGAGACTCCAGGCCAGCTCGGCAGGCGGTCTTGAAACCAGATTGCTCGTCTGGTATTTGCTCATCGGCCTCGGCTGGGCCCTGCTTTCCAATCCGATCCTCGGGCTCTTCATTGCTGATCCCGCCTTACAGCAGCGCATCTATCCCTTGCGTGACCTGTTTTTCTTTCTGTTCACCGGGTTGTTCCTTTACCGCATCCTGCACTCCTACCTGAACAATCTGCGAAAGCGTGACCAGTATCTTGAACATGTTGCCAATACGGATGAATTGACCGGCCTTGGCAACCAGCGCTGGTTCAACCAGCAGCTGAGCCAGTGGATAGAACAGCAGGAAACCTCACCTTTTGCACTTCTCTTTCTCGATCTCGACCGGTTCCGAGTCGTCATTCGCACCCTCGGGCATGAAACCGGCAACCTGCTCCTGCAGGAAATCGCCGCCCGTCTGTCTGATTGCGTCGGCGAACGCGGACGTCTTGCCCGTTTTTCCGGTGATGAATTCGCCCTGCTGATACCGGAGGTCAGTGACAACCGCCAGGTGGCCGATGCGGCTGAAGACATCCTGCGTTGCCTGAAGGAACCTTTTCCATTTGTCGAACACGGACTCCACCTGAGCGCCTCGATAGGGATTGCCATTTGGCCGGGTGACGGTCACAGCGCCATGGAGCTTTTGAAAAATGCCGACTTGGCCCGCAGTCGCGCCAAGGAACTGGGCGGCAATCGCTTCCAGTTCTTTTCCTCGAACATGGGTGAAAGCTATCTGCAATCCCTGGTGCTGGAAAACAGGTTGCACCGGGCGCTGGAAAAGGCGGAACTCGGCGTGAGGTATCAGCCCATCCTCGATCTGGGCACCGGAGGCATTGCCGGAGCAGAGGCCCTGATCTGCTGGCAAAGCCAGGATGGCGACAGTGTTTCACCGGCGCATTTCATCCCGCTGGCCGAAGAGACCGGACTGATTGAGCCAATCGGAGAATGGGTGCTGCATCAGGCCTGCAGCCAGAACGCATCCTGGCAGCAGAGGCATTTGCCTCCCATTCGGGTGGCGGTCAATGTCTCCGCCAGACAGTTTCATCGGGCCGATTTCACCGATGTGGTCGCCAGGGTTCTGCAACAAACCGGACTTGAACCTCGCTGGCTGGCGCTGGAGGTGACCGAAACGGCCCTGATGCGGGATGTGGAACAGGCGCGTACCACCCTGACGACGTTGAAACGCCTTGGGGTTTCGGTGGTTATCGATGATTTCGGCACCGGCCACTCAAGTCTCAGCTATCTGAAACAGCTCCCGGTCGATGTCCTCAAAATCGATCAGTCCTTTGTTGAGGGCGTGCCGCGCTCAAGTGAGGATTCGGCGCTGACATCGGCCATTATCGCCATGGCCCATGCGCTTGGGCTGGGGGTCGTTGCCGAAGGGGTTGAAAGACTCGAGCAGAAGGTGTTTTTGCACCAGAAAGGCTGCGACCGGATTCAGGGGTATCTTTATCATCCCCCTTTGCGACCGGAACAGCTGGCCACCTTGCTGCTGGAGCACAAACTGAGAACGATGGTTATCGGCTAGACCTGTTTCAGGGGAGCTGGATAACCGGGTCTTTGGCGGGGCGATAGAGCAGGATTGTTTTGCCGAGAATCTGGGCGACGGCGGCGCCGCAGTTTTTGGAAAGACTGTCGGCCACCTCGCGACGATCAAGGTCGCAGCCTTCCTGCACCTTGACCTTGATCAATTCGTGCACCGCCAGGGCTTCGTCCACCGCACGGATGAGCGCCGGACTGATGTCTCCGCGCCCAACCATGACCACCGCCTGCAGGTGGTGACCCAACCCGCGCAGATAACGCCTTTGTTTGCCTGTCAGCTTGACCATGAGAGCTTTCCTCCTGAAACAGGAAGGGCATTATAGCGGATAACCCGGACCGTTCAAGGACCAATTGCCAGCCGCAGGCTTTTGGCGCCGATGAACCTGCGCCGGTCCCTGCTTTCGCCGGGCATGTGGACTACACTTGCACGGTCACCTGGCGTAAAATGGCGGCGGTATGAAAAGGTTAGGCTCTATTTTTCTGGCGCTTTTGACCCTGAGCGGCTGCAGCGACGCCGGCTTTTACGCCCAGGGGATTATCGGCCAGTGCCAGCTGTTGCTGGCCCGCAGGGATATCGCCCAGGTCCTTGCCGACGACCATCTGGCGCCCGAGTTGAGACAAAAGCTCGCAAGGGTGCAGCAGCTTCGCCGCTTCGCCATTGATAAGCTGCACCTGCCTGACGACGGCTGTTACACCAGCTTCGTGGAACTGGACCGTCCCTACGTTGTCTGGAACGTCATGGCCACACCCGCCTTTTCCCTGCAACCCAAAACCTGGTGCTATCCGCTGGTCGGCTGCGTTCCCTACCGCGGCTGGTTTTCCGAACAAAAGGCCAAAGCGCAGGCAGAGCGGCTGCAACAGGAAGGATACGACACCCTGGTCTATGGTGTGGATGCCTACTCGACCATCGGCTGGTTCAAGGATCCGGTACTCAGTACTTTTTTGCGCCGAAACGACTCCGGGCTCGCCGCACTCCTCTTTCACGAATGGGCCCATCGGGTGATTTATCTTGCCGACGACGCCACGTTCAGCGAATCTTTTGCCCGCAGTGTTGAAATCGCCGGGGTGGTGCGCTGGCTGGAACAGCAGGAAGACAGCGCGGGCCTCGCGTCCTGGCGGCGTCAGGAACGCTATCGTCAACAGCTCCAGCAGTTGGCCGATGAAACCCGGGAAAAGCTGGCTCGTTTGTATGCCCGTCCCCTCCCGGCCCAAAGCATGGCGGCCCAAAAACAGGTGGTGCTGGAGACGTTTTCGGAACAGGCCACCAAACTGGCCCGAAAGCTGAATCTGCGCCCCGCCCGATGGCTCAGCCCCGAACAAGTCAACAATGCCGCATTGGCGCTGTTTTCCACCTACCAGGAGCATGTTCCTGCTTTTCTGGCCTTGCTGCGTTCCCTCGACGGTGATTTTGCGGCTTTTTTCAGGAAAGTGCGTACCATTGCCCGCCTGCCCGCCGACAAGAGGGCCGAAACCATGGCGTACTGGAACAAAGTGGCCCAAAGGGAAGGGCAGGTGGCCGACCTTTATGCGCCCGAAACCCGTCATCGCTAAGCTGCAACCTTTCGCGGAGTGGTCACAAAGAGGCAGCGCGAATCGGGGCGCGGACACAATCCAGGCCGACAGGCCATGCCCGGTAGGGGCATGAGATATTCTGACAGACCGGGCCCGGTCCTCCGCCGCACAAAATGACTCTCTGTGATGTCCGACCTTTACACCTGATGCTTTTTTATTTATGTTTTGGTGCTTGTGCCTGACAGTTGGAAGCTTTTTGGATGTCCGCACCCATGAACCAAGACCTGATACGCAATTTTTCCATCATTGCCCACATTGACCACGGCAAGTCCACCCTGGCCGACCGTCTGCTGGAAGTGACGGGGGCTTTGTCTGAACGGGAAAGGACCGACCAGTTCCTCGACAAGATGGAGCTGGAACGGGAACGGGGCATCACCATCAAGGCCCAGGCCGTTCGCCTGAACTACACCGCCCGGGACGGCAAAACCTACATCCTCAACCTTATCGATACCCCTGGACATGTCGATTTTTCCTACGAGGTCAGCCGGTCTCTGGCGGCGTGTGAAGGTGCGACCCTGGTTGTGGATGCCTCCCAGGGGGTCGAAGCCCAGACCCTGGCCAACGTCTATCTTGCCATCGACGAAAATCTCGAAGTCTTTCCGGTTTTGAACAAGATCGACCTGCCCAGCGCCGAACCGGAACGGGTCTGTGAGGAGATCGAGGAAATCATCGGCCTGGAAACTGATGACATCGTCCTGGCCAGTGCCAAGGAAGGCATTGGTATCGAGGATTTTCTCGAAGCGGTGGTCAAGCGTATCCCACCTCCGCAAGGGGATCCGGAAGCTCCCCTCAAGGCCCTGGTTTTCGATTCCTGGTACGATTCCTATCAGGGGGTCGTGGCTTTGGTGCGCATCTTTGACGGGCGCCTGAAAAAAGGCGACCGTATCCGGCTGATGGCCACCGGCCGCAGCTACGAAGTTCTCAAGCTCGGTGTCTTCGCTCCTCATCCCATGGCGGTCGACGAGCTTGGGGCCGGGGAGGTCGGTTTTGTCATCGCCGGCATCAAGAATATTCATGACGCCAAGGTCGGCGACACCATCACTCATGAACAACGGCCGGCTGCCGAACCTCTGCCCGGTTTCCAGCAGGTCAAACCCATGGTCTTTTCGGGCCTCTATCCGGTTGACAACGCCGATTACGACCTGCTGCGCGACGCCATGGAGAAGTTGCGCCTCAATGACTCCTCCTTCAGTTTTGAGCCGGAAAATTCCATGGCCCTGGGCTTCGGTTTCCGCTGCGGCTTCCTCGGCCTGTTGCATATGGAGATCATTCAGGAGCGTCTGGAGCGGGAGTTCGGGGTCGACTTGATCACCACCGCGCCGACGGTCGTTTACCGGGTTACGACGACCAAAGGGGAGGTGTTCGAGGTCGACAGCGCCACCAAACTGCCGGATGTCCAGTATATTGAAAAGATAGAAGAACCTTTCATTCTGGCCTCCATTCATGTGCCTAACGAGTTTGTCGGCGCCGTCTTGTCCCTGTGTACCGAAAAACGCGGCATCCAGCGGGAAATCCGCTATCTGACCGCCAATCGGGTCATGATTATCTATGAGCTGCCGCTCAATGAAATTGTTCTCGATTTCTTCGACCGGCTGAAAACCATCTCCCGCGGCTATGCCTCTCTCGACTATGAACCGCTCGACTATCGGGAAGGCCCCCTGGTTCGACTCAACATTCTGGTCAATGGTGATGTGGTCGACGCTCTCTCGCTCATCGTACATCGGGACAAGGCCCAGTTCCGCGGTCGGGAGCTGATTGCCCGCATGAAGGAATTCATCCCCCGGCAGCAGTTCGAAGTCGCCCTGCAGGCCGCCATCGGCAACAAGGTTATCGCCCGGGAAACGGTCAAGGCACTGCGCAAGGACGTGACCGCCAAGTGCTACGGCGGCGACATCACCCGCAAACGCAAGCTGCTGGAGAAACAAAAAGAGGGGAAAAAACGCATGAAACAGGTCGGCAGCGTGGAGTTGCCCCAGGAGGCGTTTCTGGCCATCCTCAAGGTCAAGGAGCAGAAATAATATGGGCTTTTTTCGCAAAAAAATGGAGGCCGGCCCCGCCGTGAAAAAACCCTGGTGGCGGGAATACGGAGAGGCCCTGATCGTCGCGGCCATCATGGCACTGTTTATCCGTACCTTTGTTGTTCAGGCGTTCAAAATTCCTTCCGGATCCATGGAGGACACCCTGCTTGTCGGGGATCACCTGCTGGTCAACAAGTTCATTTACGGCATCCAGCTGCCTTTTTCCGACGATCGCTATCTGGCCATCCGGCATCCGCAACGCGGCGATGTGATCGTCTTTGAGTTCCCTCGGGATGAGGGCAAGCCCTGGCTCGAGCGGCGCGATTTCATCAAACGGGTGGTCGGCACCCCCGGGGATGTCGTCGAAGTTCGTGACAAGACGGTTTATATCAACGGCAAGGCCTGGACCATCCCCCAGGAAAGACACAAGGAACAGGGGATTCTGGGTCCGCAATACGGCCCGCGTGACAACATGAAACCTGTCAAGGTTCCGGAAGGGCACTATTTTGTCATGGGAGACAACCGGGACCGCTCCTATGACAGCCGGTTCTGGGGCTTTGTGCCTGAAGAAAAAATCAAGGGGCTGGCCTTCATCAAGTACTGGTCCTGGGACTCCCAACGGCATCTTCCGCGCTGGAACCGCATCGGCCGGCTTATCGAATAGGGCGTCGATTCTCCGATTGACGTCGGACGATACTGTTGCTATAGTCGCCCAAATTCAACCTCCTTTTAAGTCGATCCCGTGAGGTCGACAAAGGTGGCAACATGCTGAAGCACCCAAAGACCCTCCACGTGTATCACGATACCTTTCCGCCTTGCGGAGAGGTATTTTTTTATCCTCCCATGGAGTTCACCACAAAAGGATGGCAGCCATGAGTGACCAAGGCACTGTTATTCTCAACAGTTCCGGCATCGAGAGGGCTCTGACGCGCATTGCCCATGAGATTCTGGAACGCAACAAGGGGATCGAAGACCTGGTTCTGGTAGGCATCAGGACAGGGGGCGACCACCTCGCCGCCGAGCTGGCTCGCCGTATCGAAACCATCGAAGGGCAGGGGGTCGAGCTGGGTGCGGTCGACATCACCATGTACCGGGATGACCTGGGCAGTCGGGGCAGTCTGCCCCTCGGCAAAACAGACATCCTCTTTTCCATTGACGACAAGAAGGTCGTTCTGGTCGATGATGTCCTGTTCACCGGGCGCACCATCAGGGCGGCCATGGATGCGCTGATGGACCTGGGCCGTCCCCGCAATATCCAGCTCGCGGTCCTTGTCGACCGGGGGCACCGCGAACTGCCGATCCGTCCCGATTATGTCGGCCGCAACGTCCCCACCGCCCGGGAAGAGGATATCGCGGTTCAATTCGACGACGAAAAGCGGGCCGTCGAGGTTCGCCTGATCAAAAAACAGGGCCGGGGAGGCGAGTGATGGCGTTTGGACACAGACACATACTCGGAATCGAACCTTTGTCGCGGGAGGATATTTACACCATTCTCGATACCGCTGATGGGTTCAAGGAAATCAACCAACGGGACATCAAAAAGGTGCCGACCCTCAGAGGCAGAACCATCATAAACGCCTTTTTTGAGAACAGCACCCGCACCCGCCTTTCCTTCGAGATCGCCGGCAAGAGGCTGTCTGCCGATACGGTGAACATTTCCAGCAGCGGCTCCTCGGTAGCCAAGGGAGAAACTCTCGAGGATACCGCGCGGAATATCGAGGCGATGCGCCCCGACATCATCGTCATCCGGCACGGAGCTTCCGGCGCACCCCACTATCTTGCCGAACGGCTGGATTGTTCCGTAGTCAATGCCGGCGACGGGGCTCATGAGCATCCCAGTCAGGCTCTGCTCGACCTGTTCACCATGCGCGAGAAAAAAGGCAGACTGGAAGGGCTTGAGGTCGCCATTGTCGGGGATATCACCCACAGTCGGGTCGCCCGGTCAAACCTGTACGCCCTGAACAGGGTGGGGGCCAATGTGCGCCTGGCCGGCCCCGGAACCATGTTGCCGCCTGGAATAGACCGGCTTGGCGCCCGGGTCTGTCAACGTATCGAGGAGGCGATTGAAGGGGCCGATGTGGTCATGATGTTGCGTATCCAGCTGGAGCGCCAGGCCAGGGGCGGGCCGTTGCTGCCGAGTCTGCGGGAATACAGCCGGTTCTACGGGCTTAACCCGGAAAAACTCAAACTGGCCAAACAGGATGCCATTGTCATGCACCCGGGCCCGATGAACCGGGGGGTGGAAATCGCCTCCAGTGTGGCCGACGGCGACCAGAATGTCATTCTCGACCAGGTGGAGAATGGCGTCGCCGTGCGCATGGCCCTGCTTTACCTTGTCGCAGGCGGCGAAGAGGTAACCACAGACTAACCCTTCTTTTGGGAGGTTATTATGAAACTGCTGATCAAAAACGGCCGGGTTATCGACCCGCGCAACCAGATTGACGACCGGCTCGATGTTTTGATTGAAGATGGCGCTGTCAGTCAGGTTGGGACCCATATCGCTGCCGCCGGCGCGGAACAGGTCGATGCAGACGGCAAGCTTGTCATTCCCGGCATGATTGACATTCATGTCCATCTGCGCGACCCCGGCCTTGAATACAAGGAGGACATCGCCAGCGGCACCCATGCCGCCGTAGCGGGTGGTTTTACCGCCGTGGCCTGTATGCCCAACACCCTGCCGGTCAACGACAACCTGGCTGTGACGCGCTACATTCAGGAAAAAGCCAGGGAAGTCGGTCATTGCCGGGTCTATCCCATCGCGGCCATCACCAAAGGCCTGAAAGGGGAGGGGCTAACCGAGATGGGGGAACTGTCCGAAGCGGGGGTCCCCGGGTTTTCCGACGACGGCAGGCCGGTCGAATCCGGAGCGGTCATGCGACGCGCTCTGGAATACAGCCGCCCCTTTGGCGCCGCGGTCATCTCCCACGCGGAAGAACTGAGCCTGGTGGGCGATGGGGTCATGAATGAAGGCTTTGTCGCCACCGAACTCGGCCTCAAGGGCATTCCCTGGGTTGCTGAGGACGCCATGATTGCCCGGGACATCATGCTGGCCGAATTGACCGGAGGGCATTTGCATGTGGCGCATATCTCCACCCGGGGCGGGGTCGAACTGGTCAGGCAGGCCAAGAAAAGGGGCGTCAGGGTGACCTGTGAAGCGACACCGCACCATTTCACCCTGACCGATGAAGCCGTTCGCGGCTACAATACCAACGCCAAGATGAACCCACCCCTGCGCAGCGAACAGGACCGTCTCGCTGTATGCCAGGGCCTGGCCGATGGCACCATCGACTGCATCGCCACCGATCACGCACCGCACCATTTCGATGAAAAGAATGTCGAATTCAACCTCGCGTTGAACGGCATTGTCGGCCTTGAAACCGCCTTGCCGCTGACGTTGAAACTGGTCGAAGAAGGCGTGATAAGCCTGCAACGCGCCGTCGAATTGCTGACCATCGGACCGGCTGCGGCCCTGGGACTGCCGGGCGGTCATCTCGGACAGGGGGCTCCGGGCGATGTCACCATCATCGATCCAGATCTGGAGTGGACCGTAGAGCAGGACAAGCTCCATTCAAAGAGCAAAAACAGCCCCTTTATCGGCTGGACCATGAAAGGGGCCGCGGTCACGACAGTGGTCGCGGGCCGAGTCGTTTATTCTCGCTGAAAAACCACGTTCCAACAGGAGTCTGACACCCATGAAAGCCATTCTGGCCCTGGCCGACGGCCGGGTTTTTCACGGTCGTTCCCTCGGGGCGACGGGAGAAGTGACTGGTGAAGTCGTGTTCAACACCAGCATGACCGGGTACCAGGAAATTCTCACCGACCCGTCGTACGCCGGTGAGATTGTCACCATGACCTACACCCAGATCGGCAACTACGGCACCAACGCCGAGGACGTCGAGTCGGCGCGTCCGCATCTTCGGGGGTTCGTCGTTCGTGAGGCCTGCCCGTTCCCCTCCAACTGGCGCAGCCAGATGACGCTCGATGCCTATCTGAAGGAGAACGGCATCGTCGCCATTGAGGGGATCGACACCCGGGCGCTGGTGCGCCATATTCGGGACAAGGGGGCGCAAACAGGTATCATTTCCACTCAGGACATTGATCCCGACAGCCTTGTTGCCAAGGCGCGCAAGGCTCCCTCCATCGTCGGTCAGGACCTGGTGAAAACCGTGACCTGCGACAAACCTTACACCTGGGATGAGGGGCTGTGGCGCCTGGACAGTGGCTACCCTGAAGGCAGCCGGACCGATTTTCATGTCGTTGCCTTTGATTTCGGTATCAAACGCAATATCCTGCGCAATTTTGTCGACCGCGGTTGCAAGGTGACCGTCGTGCCGGCAACCACCAGCGCCAAAGAGGCC
Organism: uncultured Geothermobacter sp.; assembly: GCA_964501815.1. Taxonomy (GTDB): domain Bacteria; phylum Desulfobacterota; class Desulfuromonadia; order Desulfuromonadales; family Geothermobacteraceae; genus Geothermobacter. Next base: position 6,617 of record CAZCUR010000047.1, on the reverse strand, counting down.
CTGGCACTGAACCCCGACGGCATTTTTCTCAGCAACGGACCGGGTGACCCGGAGCCGGTTACTTATGCCCAGAAAACAATCCGGCAACTTTTGGGTCAGGTGCCGCTCTTTGGAATCTGTCTGGGGCACCAGCTGATTTGCCTGGCTCTGGGGGGACGCACCTACAAACTCAAATTCGGCCATCGGGGCGGCAATCAGCCGGTCCGGCGCGGTGCCGGCCCCAACGTGGAAATCACCTCACAAAACCACGGGTTCGCAGTTGATGCCGACTCGCTCACAGACGACGCGATCATCAGTCACATCAACCTGAACGACAATACTGTGGAAGGCCTTGAACACAAGACATTGCCGCTGTTTTCGGTGCAGTATCATCCCGAAGCATCGCCCGGACCTCATGATGCCAACTATCTGTTCGACAAATTCATCAGCATGATGCGGGACTGGAAAAACAAGTAAAACCGACAGGTTCAGTTACAATTTTTCAACCTCGTTCCAGCTTCAGGCGCGACTGTCAGAGGACCTAAAATGCCCAAACGGACTGATTTGAAAAAGATACTGATCATTGGCGCCGGCCCGATTGTTATCGGCCAGGCCTGTGAATTTGATTACTCGGGGACCCAGGCGTGCAAGGCCCTCAAGGAGGAAGGATATGAGGTGGTGCTGCTCAATTCGAATCCGGCCACCATCATGACCGATCCCGACTTTGCCGACCGAACCTACATCGAACCGGTAACTCCTGATTCCCTGCGACGTATCATCGAGAAGGAACGACCCGATGCCCTGTTGCCGACCCTGGGCGGACAAACCGCCCTTAACACCGCCGTGGCGGTTGCCAAGGATGGCACTCTGGACAAGTTCGGCGTTGAGCTGATCGGCGCCAAACTTCCGGCCATCGAAAAAGCCGAAGACCGGACCCTTTTCAAGGAGGCCATGGCCCGCATCGGTATCGAGGTGCCACGCTCCGGCCTGGCTCACAGCTACAAAGAGGCCATGGACGTCATCGAACATGTCGGCTATCCGGCCATTATCCGTCCGTCCTTCACCTTGGGAGGCTCCGGGGGCGGTATTGCCTACAACCGTGAAGAGTACGAGCAGATCGCCATGGCCGGCCTGGACGCCTCGCCGACCAATGAAATTCTGGTTGAAGAATCGGTCATTGGCTGGAAGGAGTACGAGCTCGAGGTCATGCGTGACGGGGCCGACAACGTGGTCATCATCTGCTCCATTGAAAACCTCGACGCCATGGGGGTTCACACCGGGGACTCCATCACCGTTGCCCCGGCCCAGACCCTGAGCGACAAGGAATACCAGATCCTCCGGGACGCGGCGATCAAAATCATTCGTGAGATTGGGGTTGATACCGGCGGCTCCAACATTCAGTTCGCCATCAATCCCAGGGACGGCCGTCTGGTGGTCATCGAAATGAATCCACGGGTCTCCCGCTCCTCGGCGCTGGCATCCAAGGCCACCGGCTTCCCCATTGCCAAGATTGCCGCCAAACTGTCCGTCGGCTATACCCTCGATGAAATCCCCAATGACATCACCCGGGAGACCCTGGCCTCTTTTGAGCCGACCATCGACTATGTGGTCACAAAGGTGCCGCGCTTCACCTTTGAGAAATTCCCGCAGGCCGACGCGACTCTGACGACCCAGATGAAGTCGGTGGGTGAGGTCATGGCTATCGGCCGCACCTTCAAGGAAAGTCTGCAAAAAGCGCTGCGCGGGCTGGAAATCGGTTCCAGCGGCCTGGAAAGCCGTATCTTTTCCTCAGTCGAGGACATCCGCCGTGGGTTGTCCCAGGGCGAGTTTGACCTGATACGGGAAAAACTCCACGTCCCCAACTGGGAGCGGCTCTGGTATCTGGCTGACGCCCTGCGCGCCAACTGGTCGACCGAAGACATCTATCACCTGAGCGGTATTGACCCCTGGTTCATCGAAAATATCCGTCAGATCGTAAATTTTGAACGGGAGCTTTTTGAGCGCCGAGGTGAGCTGGCCCAGCGGGATGAAAATTTTGCCGAAATGTTGCGGCAGGCCAAACAGTATGGTTTTTCGGATGAGCGCCTGGCCTGGCTGTGGGGCGTCACCGAAGCCGATGTCCGGCAGATACGTCACGAGCTTGGCATCCGTCCGGTCTTCAAGCGGGTCGATACCTGCGGCGCCGAATTCGAGGCCTACACCCCTTACCTCTATTCCACCTACGAGGAAGAGTGCGAGGCCCAGCCAAGTGATCGGCGCAAAATCATGATTCTCGGCGGCGGCCCCAACCGCATCGGCCAGGGGATTGAGTTCGATTACTGCTGTGTTCATGGCGTTTTTGCGTTGGCCGAAGATGGTTTTGAAACCATTATGGTCAACTGCAACCCCGAAACGGTTTCCACCGATTACGACACCTCGGATCGCCTCTATTTCGAGCCGCTGACCCTGGAAGACGTCCTGGAGATCGTCGCCGTTGAAAAGCCCGAAGGGGTTATTGTCCAGTTCGGCGGGCAGACGCCGTTGAAGCTGGCTGTGGCTCTGGAAAAGGCCGGTGTTCCGATTATCGGAACCAGCCCGGATGCCATCGACCGGGCGGAGGACCGTGAGCGTTTCCAGGCCCTTTTGCACAAGCTCGACCTCCGGCAGCCGGCCAATGGCATCGCCCGTTCTACCGAGGAAGCAATCCAGGTGGCCGAACAGATCGGCTATCCCGTCGTTGTCCGGCCTTCTTACGTCCTCGGCGGCCGGGCGATGGAGATTGTTTATGATACCGATGCGCTCAAGGCCTACATGACCCATGCCGTCAAGGCGTCTCCGGACCATCCGATTCTGATCGACAGGTTCCTTGAAAACGCCATCGAAATCGATGTCGACGCCCTCGCCGACGGCCGTCGCGTGGTTATCGGCGGCATCATGCAGCACATCGAAGAAGCGGGTATCCACAGTGGCGACTCCGCCTGCGCCTTGCCACCTTATTCACTGCCGCAGGAGATCATCGAGGAGATAAGACGGCAAACGGTTGAACTGGCGCTCGAATTGGGAGTAGTCGGGTTGATGAATATCCAGTTCGCCGTCAAAGATGGCGACATCTATTTGCTGGAAGTCAATCCCCGGGCCAGCCGAACGGTGCCATTCGTTTCCAAGGCGACCGGCAGGCCCCTTGCCAAAATCGCCGCCCGGCTGATGGCCGGCAAAACCTTGGACGACCTGCAGATCGAAGGAGACCTCGTCCCCAAATACATCTCTGTCAAGGAGGCGGTTTTTCCCTTTGTCAAGTTTCCGGGAGTCGATACTCTGCTCGGTCCGGAAATGAAATCGACCGGAGAGGTCATGGGGATCGATTTCGATTTCGGCAAGGCCTTTGCCAAGGCCCAGTTGGGCGCCGGCGTCAACCTGCCCGACAAGGGGCGCATATTTGTCAGCGTCAAGGATGCCGACAAGCATCTGATCGAAGAACCGGTCAGGCGCATGATTGAAGCCGGCTTCAGTGTGGTGGCAACCCGCGGAACAGCCCAGTTTCTCAGGGAAAAGGGGCTTCAGGTTGATGTCGTCAACAAGGTGAAGGAGGGGCGGCCCCACTGTGTCGACGCCATCAAAAGCCACGAAATCGACATGGTCTTTAACACCACATTCGGCGCACAGTCTGTTGCAGACTCCTACTCCATTCGCCGGACGGCGTTGATGTATGGCATTGCCTATTTCACCACCGTTGCGGGAATTCGCGCTGCTGTGGACGGCATCCTCGCCATGCGGCAAGAAAGCCTTGACGTCCTTCCCCTGCAGGAGTACTATGCCCTCTGACACGCCTGCCGGGCGTGTTCCTTTTTTACAGCACCAGTAAAGATTGGGCGGGTTTTCCCGCCCAATCCGTTTTTTACCGGCAGAAAAAAAGATTTCGGGGGAAAACCACCTATGTCGAACCAGATTCCAATGACCCGAACCGGTTTCGAAAGGTTGCAGGAAGAACTCAAGCACCTGATCCGGGTCGAGCGGCCCAGGGTTGTTGAGGCGATAGCCGAGGCTCGCAGCCATGGGGACCTTTCAGAAAACGCCGAATATGATGCAGCCAAGGACCGTCAATCCTTTATCGAGGGGCGCATCCAGGAACTCAATGACAAAATTGCCCGGGCCCAGGTTATCGATCCGGCTCAAATTGACAGCGACAAAATCGTCTTTGGTGCCACGGTAACCCTGTATGACACCGAAAACGATACGGAAGTCACCTACCAGATTGTCGGCGAGGATGAGGCGGATATCAAACAGGGGAAAATCAGCGTTACCTCGCCGGTTGGCAAAGCCCTGATTGGTCATCGTGTTGATGACGAGATCGCCATTCAGGTCCCATCCGGAACCCGCATTTACGAGGTTGTCGACATCCGTTACGAATAAGCCTGCCGAAGCCGCCGTCACAGGCGGCTTTTTTGCAACATCCTGTTTTTATAGCGATAAAAACTTCTCTTGCGGGGCATGGTCATATTAAGATGGCGCCATGAACACGCCCGTCTCGCCCCTGCATCAACCGGTCTCTGTTCTTGCCGGTGTCGGCCCCAAGCTCGTTGACAAACTGGCGCGCATGCAGATTCGCACCATTGAAGATCTGCTTTATACGCTGCCGCACCGCTATGAGGACCGGCGCCAGATGCGACGAATCGCCCAGTTGCGCGACGGCTATGACGAAATCTTTTACGGGGAGATTCTGGTTTCGGGCGAGGTTCGCACCCGATCCGGCCGGCGCCTGTGGGAAGTCGTTGTCAGTGACGGCAGCGGTCAGCTGACCCTCAAATGGTTTCATTACCGCACCAGCTGGATGCAGAAGACCTGGAGGGCAGGGCGGCGAGCCGTCTTGCGGGGCGAAGTGAAAAGATTCGGCGGAAGGCGGGAGGTTTTGCACCCCGAGGCTGATTTTCTGCAGCAGGGTGTTACGGTTGAGGAGTTTTTGCGCCGGGATCCTCTCAGCTTCGGACGAATTCTGCCCATCTATCCCCTGACCGAAGGACTGCACCAGAAGACCGCCCGAAAAATCTGGAAAGAAGCGGTTGACCGTTTCGCAGGCCAGGTAGAAACCTGTCTGCCGGAGGAGTTGCGGCAACGCTACGGCTTTCCGTCCCTCGCCGAATGTATCCAGGCCGTCCACTGGCCCGCCCAGAACACAGATTTTAAAATGCTGGAACAGGGCAGGGACCCCTGGCGCAAGGCTTTGGTCTATGATGAATTCTTTTTTCTCGAGCTCGGTCTGCTGCTGCGAAAAAAAGGGGTCAGTCTTGAAAAGGGGATTCCCTTTCAGGTTGAGCACCGCTACACCAGGCCTTTGGCTGACATGCTGCCTTTCAGGCTGACCCAGGCGCAACGCAGGGTGCTTGGAGAAATCAAAAAGGATCTGATGCAGCCCCACCCGATGCACAGGCTGGTGCAGGGGGATGTCGGCAGCGGAAAAACCATTGTGGCCTTGATGAGCGCACTTTTGGCCATTGAAAACGATTGCCAGGCCGCGGTTGTCGCTCCGACCGAAATTCTCGCTGAACAGCATTTTCGATTTTTCAGTCACTGGCTGGACCGCCTGGGGTTGAAGGCCGTGTTGCTGTCCGGGTCGCAATCGGCGGGTGAAAAGGCCGACATTTACCGCGCCATCGCTTCGGGACATATCCATCTGGTTGTCGGTACCCATGCTGTCCTGCAGCAGGGGGTTGAATTCAAGCGCCTCGGGCTTGGCATTATTGACGAGCAGCATCGCTTTGGGGTCCAGCAACGACAGGTTCTGCGCCAGAAAGGACAAAATCCCCACATTCTGGTCATGACTGCGACTCCCATCCCGCGCAGTCTGGCCCTGACGGTTTACGGCGACCTGTCCCTGTCCGTCATTGATGAGCTGCCACCAGGCCGCAAACCGGTCAAAACAGTTTCATTTCCGGAAAGCAACCGCGCTCGCGGGTATGCTTTCATTAAAAGCGCGCTGGAAAGGGGAGAGCAGGCCTATATTGTCTTTCCCTTGGTCGAAGAGACCGAAAAAAGCGATCTGCGTGCAGCCACGGAAGCCGTCGATGAAATGAAAAAACTGTTTCCGGAATCCTCCATCGGCCTGCTGCATGGCCGCATGAAGGGGGCGGAAAAGGATGCAGTCATGCAGGCTTTTGCCGCCGGCGACATTCAGCTCCTGGTCGCAACCACGGTCATTGAAGTCGGCATAGACGTGGCCAACGCAACGGTCATGGTGATTGAACACGCCGAACGTTTCGGCCTGGCGCAGCTGCATCAATTACGGGGGCGAGTTGGCAGAGGCGGGCATGAATCCACCTGCATCCTGATAAGGTCCAACCGGTGCAGCGAAGATGGACTCAAACGTATTGAAGTCATGTGCCAGACCAGTGACGGCTTCAAAATCGCCGAGGCAGATCTGGAAATCAGAGGCCCGGGTGACTTTCTCGGCACGAGGCAATCCGGTTTGCCCGATTTTCGTATCGCCAATATTTTGCGGGACGCCCAGATCCTTGAACGGGCCCGAAAGGATGCTGCCGAAATTTCAGCACGACCAGATTTCCCCGACGCACCCAGGTACCAATCCCTGTTAATGGAATTGCAACAGAGGTGGGGGGGAAGGCTTGAACTCGCAGCCGTCGGCTAGAAACAGACCGGCGTTCGCC
>CAZCUR010000046.1:0-20301 GCA_964501815.1 uncultured Geothermobacter sp. | reverse complement strand
TGGTGCCCAGGGACAGAATCGAACTGCCGACACGAGGATTTTCAGTCCTCTGCTCTACCGACTGAGCTACCTGGGCAAAGCAGAGCCCGTTTATAGCCAAAGGCCCCGGGAGTGTCAAGGGAAAATCAATGAATCGGCCCATGGCGGGGAGCCCGGTGAAAATATGGTAGACTCAGTCAAGATTTCGCGACGGAGCGACTGTTTCATGAGTTCTTCCATTGCTTCACAACCGGTTCCGTGGGAGCCTGATGCCTTTCAGGCCTGTTTCGATCGGGCCGAAAGGCTTTTGCTGATGCTCGACTATGACGGCACGCTGGCTCCTTTTGTCGCCGACAGGAACCAGGCCTGGCCCTTCCCCGGCGTCCTGCCCCGCCTGAAAGCCCTGCAGGGCAGGGATGTCTGCCGCCTGGTGATCGTGACCGGGCGCACGGTCGCCGACATGCCGCGTCTGTTGGCTCTCGATCCGCTGCCGGAAATCTGGGGCTGTCACGGCTGGGAGCGGCGCCTGGCCGATGGACGGCTGCTGCATCCGCCCCTGCCGGATGCCTGGAGTTCGGCGCTGAATCAGGCGGCCCGGATCGATTTCGGATTGCCGCCGGACCGGGTCGAGCGCAAACCCTTCACTGTCGCGGTCCACTGGCGCGGCCTGGATGAGAGTCTGGTGCGGCGCAGCGAACCGCTGGTCCGCGACAGATTCGAGGACATCGCCGCGGCCGCAGGGCTGGAGCTGCACGCCTTTGATGGCGGGATCGAGCTGCGTTGTCCGGGGCGGACCAAAGGGACGGCGGTCGCAGACCTGCTGACCGAGGAAGATGGCGCCCTGGCGCTTTATCTGGGGGACGACCTGACGGACGAGGATGCCTTTGCCGCGCTGGGCGACCGGGGCATCGGATTGCTGGTGCGTCAGCAGGTGCGGCCGAGTCAGGCCCGCTGGTGGCTGCGTCCCCCGGAGCAGCTGCTTGGCTGTCTGGATTTGCTGGTGGAATGGTGCCATGGACGGGAGGCAAGAGCATGAACAAAGCGCAAAGTCGCATGGTGGTGGTATCCAATCGTTTGCCTGCGGTCATTCAGCAGGTGGAGAACCGCTGGGAGATTGCCGCCGGGTCGGGAGGCCTGGTGACGGCGCTGGAACCGGTGGTCCAGTCTCGCCGCGGGGTGTGGGTCGGATGGCCCGGATGCGGGGAGGAAGCGCCGGTCGATGCCCTGCTGGAGCAGTTCGGCGAGCAGCGTGGTTATCGCCTGCTGCCGGTGCCTTTGAGCGACCATCAGGTTCAGGGCTATTACCACGGCTTTTCCAACGAAACCCTCTGGCCGCTCTTCCACGACCTGCTCGGCCATTGCCGGTTTGAATCGGCCACCTGGTCGGTCTACCGGGACGTCAATGACCTGTTCGCTTCGGTTGTCGCCCGGCAGCTGGAGCCCTCCGACCTGGTCTGGGTCCACGATTATCAACTGATGCTGGTGGGTGAATTCCTGCGTCGGCAGGGGTGCGCCCAGCGTTTGGGTTTTTTTCTGCACATCCCCTTCCCGTCTCCGGATCTGTTACGCCGACTGCCGTGGAAAAACGACCTGTTGCGCGGCCTGCTTGCCTTCGATGTGGTCGGTTTTCAGACCTTGCGTGACCGGCGCAACTTCGTCAGCGGCGCCGCGCAGCTGCCCGAGGTCCGGATCATCGGCCGCCAGCGCTATCACACCCTGCTTCAGGTCGGCGACCGGGTGGTGCGCGCCGGGCATTTCCCCATCAGCATCGATGTCGCCGACTTCGAACGGCGGGCGGCGACCCGGGAGGTGGACGAAGCCGCCTGGTATCTGCATGAAAACCTCGAAGGCCGCCAGCTGATTCTTGGCATCGACCGGCTCGATTACACCAAGGGGTTGCGCGAAAGGTTTCTGGCCTTTGAAAAAGCCCTGGAGATCTGTCCGGACATGCGGGGGCACAGTTCCCTGCTGCAGATTGTCGTTCCCAGCCGGACCGATGTCCCCGAGTATCAGCGGCACAAGGAGATGCTCGACCGGGAGGTCGGGCGCATCAACAGCCGCTTCGGTGAGGCGGGCTGGGTGCCGATCCACTACCTGTACCGCAGTCTCGATCCGGTCCAGCTGCTGGCCCATTACCGTGCCTGTGAAATAGCCCTGATCACTCCGTTGCGGGACGGCATGAACCTGGTGGCCAAGGAGTACTGCGCCTGTTCGCTGGACAACAACGGGGTGCTGATTTTGAGCGAATTCGCCGGCGCCGCCGACCAGATGGGGCGGGATGCGCTGCTGGTCAACCCCTATGATATCGATGCGACCGCCGAGGCGATCTGCCGTGCCTTTCATATGCCCCAGGAGGAACGTCAGCAGCGCATGCGTCGGTTGCGTCAGGACCTGCGTCGCCATGATGTCCATCGCTGGGTCGAGCTCTTTTTGCGTCATCTGCTGGCCGTCAACGCGGGGCGCTAGCCCCCTTTGTCCTTGCTTTTCCGCCTGTTTTCTGCTACTAACGCCCTGATTCCTGCACAGGAGTGACTGACATGCAGTTTTGGTCCGACCGGTTTTTCTTTTTCTTTTTTGGCAGCTGGTTTTTTGCCTGGCGGCTGCCTGTGGACCGGTTGTGACGGACAAGACGGCGTAACGACGCACGCAATCGATCGAACCATGGGCAGACCGAAGCCGGCCTCCCGTGGTTTTTTCGTTTCTGGTCGATGGACGAAAGGCAGCGGGAGGGGGCGCCCCATGGCCTTCCTGTCAAGGACATCGGCCGGAACGGAGCAGAAAAATGATCATCGTCATGAAGTCGGGGGCCAGCCGCAAGGAACTGGCCGAAGTGAAAAAACGGATCCGCGAGCTCGGCTACAAACCGCATGTCATCCACGGCGCCACCCGCAATGTTATCGGCGCCGTCGGTGATGAACGGGGCAAAACGGTTCTGCAGACCCTGCAGACCCTGCCCGGTGTCGAAAACGTGGTGCCCATCCTCAAGCCCTACAAGCTGGCGGGGCGCGAGGTCAAGCCGGAGCCGACGGTGGTGGACATCGCCCCCGGTCTGGCGGTGGGCGGCGACGAGTTCATCGTCATGGCCGGCCCCTGCTCGGTGGAAAACGAGGCGCAGATTCTGGAAACCGCGCGGGCGGTCAAGGCCTCAGGCGCCCGGCTGTTGCGCGGTGGCGCCTTCAAGCCGCGTACCTCCCCCTATGCCTTCCAGGGGCTGGAGGAGGAGGGGCTCAAGTTGCTGGCTCTGGCGCGTGAAGAGACCGGCCTGCCGATTGTCACCGAGGTGGTCAATCCCCGTGATGTTGAACTGGTGGCCCGCTATGCCGACGTGATGCAGGTCGGGGCCCGCAACGTGCAGAATTTTGCCCTTTTGAAGATGCTCGGCCAGCTTGACAAGCCGATCCTGCTCAAGCGCGGCATGGCGACCACCATTCAGGAATACCTGATGAGTGCCGAGTACATTCTTGCCGAGGGCAACCGTCGGGTCATTCTTTGCGAACGCGGCATCCGTACTTTTGAAACCGCCACACGCAACACCCTGGATATTGCGGCGGTGCCTGTGCTCAAGAGCCAGACCCATCTGCCGGTGATTGTCGACCCTTCGCACGCCACCGGTCACGCACATCTGGTTCCGCCCATGTGTTTCGCGGCGGTCGCGGCCGGGGCCGACGGGCTGATCGTCGAAGTGCATCCGCATCCGGAAGAGGCGGCTTCGGACGGACCCCAGTCGTTGCGCCCGGACGATTTCGCCGCCATGATGAAAAAACTGGCCGCCTATGTGGAGGTCGCCGGCAAAAACCTGGGCCTGCAAGCCTGAGAGGTTGCCGAGGAGGCAGGATATGTATTTTGTCCCCCTGAACCAGATCGAGAGCGTGGAACTGGTGATCCATGCCCTGCGCGCCGCGGGCGGCGAAGCCGATTGCACCAGCTGCCCGGCCCGCAAGGTCTGCATGAAGCAGTGTCTGGCGGTTGCCGAAGGGATCGAGCGTCTGCTGGCCGAGGGCGCCCTGCCGATGATCGGTGAAGAGGCGCCGCGCAAGGACGGTGATGAACCGCCGGTCAGGGACCCGGGCCCGAGTCATCTGAAACGTATCAAGTAGGGAGCTGTTGATGGATTTTTCCGATATCGGCCTGAAGGTCCCGGACATTCTGCTGCCAGCCGGCCATGTCGATCTGACGCGCTGGGCGGTGATCGCCTGTGACCAGTACACCTCGGAACCCGAATACTGGCGCCGGGTGGAGGATTTTGTCGGGGATGCCCCTTCGACGTTGCGTCTGATTTTTCCCGAGGTTTATCTGGAGGCGGGAGACGCCGACGACCGGATTGCGACCATCAACCGCACCATGGAACGTTATCTGGCGGAGGGGGTGCTGCAGGCCCTGCCGCCCGGTTTTGTTCTGCTCGACCGGCAGACCGCACAGGTGCCGTCCCGCAAGGGACTGGTTGTCGCGCTCGATCTGGAGGCCTATGACTACCGTGCCGGTGCCGACAGCCTGATCCGCGCCACCGAAGGGACCATTCTCGACCGTTTGCCGCCCCGTATCCGCGTGCGACAGCATGCCAGTCTCGAGCTGCCGCACATCATGGTGCTGATCGACGATCCTGACCGGACGGTTATCGAACCGTTGTTTGAGCGGGACCTGCCGGCCCTGTACGATGTCGAACTGATGGAAAATGGCGGCCGGGTGCGCGGTTGGCAGGTCAGTGCTCCCGAGCTGATCGACCAGGTGGCTTCCGCGTTGCGGCGGCTGGCCGACCCCGAGGTTTTTGCCGCCCGTTATCAGCTCCAGGGCGCCTCCCCCATGCTCTACGCCATGGGGGATGGCAATCACAGCTTCGCCACGGCCAAGGCCATCTGGGAGCAGATCAAGTCGGAGGCGACCAATCCGGCCGAGGTCATGGATCATCCGGCTCGCTGGGCTTTGGTCGAACTGGTCAACCTGCACGATCCGGGGCTGGAGTTTGAGGCCATCCACCGGGTGCTGTTTGATGTCGACCCGAAACGGCTGCTGGTCGATTTGACCGCCTGGCTCGGCGACCAGGGGGCCCGTATCCGCCAGCTGATCCCCGGAGATGTTTCGGGGCTGGATGATGCCGTCAATGTGGCGGATACCGCCCAGCGTATCGGCTGGGTGGCTGGGGGGCAGTGCGGTCTGTTCGAGATCGCGAACGCCCCGGCCCAGCTGGCGGTCGGGACGCTGCAATGCTTTCTCGACCAGTGGCTGAAGGACAACGGCGGCCGGATTGATTATGTCCACGGCGCCGACGTTGTCGCCCGTCTGGGGGCGCAAGAGGGCCATATCGGTTTTCTGCTGCCGGCGATCTCCAAATTCGAACTGTTCCGCTCCATCATTGTCGACGGAGCCCTGCCGCGCAAAACCTTCTCCATGGGCGAGGCGGACGAGAAGCGGTTTTATCTGGAATGCCGGAAGATTAAATAGGGCAAGGTCTCACCACTGAGGCACGGAGAGCACAGAGAAGAGCGGATTCTCACCACGAAGACACGAAGGGCACGAAGAAAGCCGAAAGCCTGGTGGGGAACCCATCCAATGCAGAGACGCTTTTGAGGCCGATGCAGAGAGATGGTTCTGTGGTTGTCTCACCAAGTTTTTTTGCCTTCTCTGCATTAAAAATGAATTTCTCCGTGTGCTCTGTGCCTTGAGCGAGCAACGCGAGCGGGTGGTGAGATCCTGAAGGATTCATCAAAGGAGCACGAACCAGCATGTCCCAGGTATGGAATTTTGGCGCCGGGCCGGCGATGCTGCCCAGGCCGGTGATGGAGCGGATTCGCGAAGAATGGCTCGACTATCAGGGGATGGGGGTCTCGGTGATCGAGATCAGTCACCGCTCCAGACCCTTTCAGGATATCCTCGACCAGGCCAAGGAGCTGTTCCGGCAGCTGACCGGGCTGCCGTCGAACTACCGCATCCTGTTTATGCACGGCGGCGCGCGCATGCAGTTCTCCGCCCTGCCGATGAATCTGGCCGGTCGTTCGCCCGAGCGCAAATGCCTCTATGTCGAATCGGGCAATTTCTCCCGGTTGGCGGCCAAAGACGCCCAACCCTTTGCGGATGTGCGTGTCATCGCCTCGAGCGCCGAAACCAACTTCGACCGGCTGCCCGGTGTCGCGGCGCAGAGCATCGACCAGGACGCCGCCTATCTGCACATCACCAGCAACAACACGGTTTTCGGCACCCAGTGGAGGCAGTTTCCCGACACCGGCGCTGTGCCCCTGGTGACCGACCAGACCTCGGAAATTCTGTCGCGGCGGCTCGACTTCAGCCGTTTCGGCGTCGTCTATGCCGGTCTGCAGAAGAACCTTGGCCCTTCGGGCATGGCGGTGGTCGCCATCCGCGAGGACCTGCTCGGCAGTGCCGATGACCGCACGCCGGTCCTGCTCAATTACGCCCGTGCCGCCGAGGATGATTCGCTCACCAATACCACCAACACCTTCGCCATTTATGCCGTGCGCTGCGTGCTGGAATGGATTCGCGATGAAGGTGGCGTCGATGAGATGGAGCGGCGCAACCGGGCCAAGGCCGAGCGTCTTTACCAGCTTCTTGATGCCAGCGATTTCTATCGCCCTTTCGCCAGGCCCGAAGACCGCTCCATGATGAATGTGGTCTTTCATCTGCCCGACAGTGAGCTGGAGAAACGTTTTCTTGTCGAGGCGGAGCAGGCCGGTCTGTTCGCTCTCAAGGGCCACCGGGCGGTGGGCGGTATCCGGGCATCCATCTACAACCCCATGCCGCTTGAGGGAGTCGAGGCCCTGGCGCAGTTCATGACCGAGTTCGAGCGGAAAAACGGATAGGAACGATTTATGGATATCGAAAAGGTTGACATCCCCGCTGAAGAGGGCTGGCAGGAGTTTGACGCTCCGTCCCTGGTGGGCGAAACCCTGCGCTTTGTTTCCGGTGACCGCACCGGGCGCCGGTTCCAGATGCGCTATTTTCGCAACCAGCAGGGGCAGCTGGTGGCGCGGGTCTGGTTTGGCCCCGAAACCGAAGGCCCGCCCGGACACGCGCACGGCGGCAGTATCGCGGCGGTCTTCGACGAGGTTCTCGGCCTGGCCGCCTGGGCGGCCGGTTACCCCATCGTGGTCGGTAACCTCAATATCAGTTTTCGCCACCTGCTCCCTTTGAAAACCCTTGTCCAGGTCGACAGCGAAGTGGTCGAGGCCGCAGGTCGCAAGGTCAGGGTCAGGGGGCGTATTGTTTTGGGCGACAAGGTGCTGGCCGAGGCCGACTGTCTGTGTATCACTCTGCCCGAAGAAAAACAGCGGCAGCTGGCCTGAGCCGTCGTCCGGCCTGGTATACCGGTTGACAGGCCCGCGCCAGGGTCCCTAAAATCGGCGCCCACGCTGCCCGCGCAACGATTGTCTCAAGGAGAAGATGCGATGAAAGTGATTGTCACCGACGAGGTGTCCGAAAGCGGTCTGCAGCTGCTTGAAGATGACCCGCGTGTCCAGGTCGATGTGCGCCTGGGCCTGTCCGCCGAACAGCTGCGTGAAATCATTGGCGCGTATGACGCCATCATTACCCGCAGCGGCACCCAGGTCGACCGACCGTTGCTTGAGGCGGCGTCAAATCTGAAAATTGTCGCTCGTGCCGGGGTCGGCATCGACAATGTTGATGTCGAGGCGGCCAGTCAGCGTGGCATCATTGTCGTCAACGCGCCGTTCGGCAATACCAATTCCGCCGCCGAACACACCATGGCCATTCTGCTCAGCCTGTGTCGCAATGTGACCATTGCCAACGCCAGCCTGAAAGGCGGTGAGTGGAAACGTGCCCCCTTCACCGGTCATGAACTCAAGGGCAAAACCCTGGGGGTCATCGGTCTGGGCAAGGTCGGTGGCCGGGTGGCGCTGCGGGCGCGCGCGTTCGAAATGGATGTCGTCGTCTATGACCCCTATATTTCGGAGAAACGGGCTGAAGATCACGGCACCCGTCTGGTCGAACTGGACGACCTGCTGCGCCTGTCCGACGTTATCACCGTGCACACGCCGTTGAATGATGAAACCCGGGGCATGATCGGCCGGGAACAGTTTGAGCGCATGAAGCAGGGGGTCATTATCGTCAACTGCGCCCGCGGTGGTATTTACGATGAAGCCGCGACCCTGGAAGCGCTCGAATCCGGCCGGGTGATCGGGGCCGCCTTTGATGTCTGGAGTGAAGAACCTCCCAAAAGCGAGCTGCTCCGGAAACTGATTGCCCATCCGAACATGGTGGTGACGCCCCATCTGGGAGCCAACACCTTTGAGGCCCAGAAGAATGTCGCCATCGATGTCTGCCGTGAGCTTCTGCACTATCTCGACGGCCAGCCGATTGAGAACGCCGTCAACATCCCGCGTTTCGATCCCGACCTGATGGAACATATGAAGCCCTACATGGCGCTGGTCGAAACCATCGGGGATTTCATCTCCCAGCTGGCACCGGCCAATCCGAGCAAGGTAACCTTTACCTACAGCGGCAAGCTGGCCCGCTATGACTGTTCGCCCCTGACCGTGTGCGGTCTGGCGGCCCTGCTCGACCGTCACACCGATCAGGAGGTCAACCTGGTCAATGCCAACCTGGTAGCCCGGGAGATGGGAATCGTTGTTGAATCGGTGCGCACCACCGAAACCGAATCCTATTCCAACCTGATTACCCTGACCCTTGAGACCCCGACCGGCACCCGGGTGATCGCCGGCACCCTGTTTGAGGGGCGTCCCAAGATCGTCAAGATGCGCAACTTCGATGTCGATTTCTGCCCTGAGGAACATATGCTGGTTCTCAGTTATCAGGATCGCCCGGGCCTGATCGGGAAAATCGGCACCATTCTGGGGGACGCCGGTGTCAACATCGGCAATATGACCCTCGGCCGGCGCGAAAAGGGGGGCAAGGCCCTGGTGGTCTTTTCCATCGACTCCCCCGCCACCCAGGAAACGCTGGATCGCATTACCCGGGAAATCCAGCCTGACTATCTGCGGGCGGTCCACCTGACCCACTGACAGCTCCAGCCCGGCATTATCGCCGTCCTTGTTTGGCAAAAGCCCCGCCCTGTGCGGGGCTTTTTTGCTCTCCCCTGTCCCCCCGGCCACGCCCGGTTTTGCCAACCAGAATACGGTTTTAAGCACCCCTTATCTTTTTTACTGAGAGTAAATATTTCCTTGACAATCTCCTGCGTTTTCTGGTTTTTTATGTCGGTCTGTAAAAACGTTGTTTTATCCATGTATGGGGAGAAGGCCCCGTCGTCAGGGGCCAGTCTGACCGGCAACCGCCGCCGCATCGCCTGTCGGCGGCCCATCCATCAGCAGAAGGAATGGCTATGTCCCAGAAACTGATCAAACCCTGTCTGAAAAATCCTCTGGCCAAAAAGGAAGAGGTCGATTTCACCATCCCGGGTGAAATCGCCGGTGAAACAGGTCCCTATGAAGAGGTCATGAAAGAAGGTCTCGAACTGATCGAACGGCCGATCAAGTCGGTGGCCGTCGGCCAGATCGAGAAGCAGCATTTCAAAAAGCGCATGACCGTCTGGGAGCGTATCAAGGTGCTGACCCAGGAAGAGCCGAACATTCTGTTCACCAACTGGGGCAAAAACCTTGACGGCGCCTCCCTGGTGACCGGCATCCTCAATATCAACGGCCGGGATGTCGGGGTCTACGGCCACGACTTTACCGTGCGGGCCGGATCCATCGATGCCACCAACGGCCGAAAGCTGGCCCGCCTGTTCCAGATGTGCGGTGAAAAAGGCATTCCGCTCATCGGCATGAACGACTCGGCCGGTGCCTTTGTTCCCGCCGGTGTCGGCGGCCTGGACGGCTACGCCGAGGCCTTCACCGCTCTGCGCAAGATCAGCGGGGTGGTGCCGACCATCATGTGCATGTTCGGTTTCAACGCCGGCGGTGGTTCCTATCTGCCGCGTCAGGGCAGCTTCGTCATTCAGCCGAACGACACCTTCTTCGGCCTGACCGGCCCGGGGGTGGTCAAGTCGGTGCTCGGGGAGGATATTACCCCTGAAGAGCTGGGCGGTCCCAAGGTCCACGGAGCCTCCGGCGTTGCCGACCTGACCGTCGCGGATGAAGTTGCAGCGTTGCGCACCGCCGTGCGTCTGCTCAGCTACATCCCGGACAACAATCACAGCATGGCTCCCTACCAGCCGACCAGCGATCCGCTCGATCGCAAAACCTGGGAAATCAACACCCTGCTGAAAAAGGCCTTCAACTCGCCGACCGGTTTCAATACGCCGTTCGACGTTTCCATCATCATCCAGCAGATCTGCGACCACGGCGATTACTTCGAACTGCAGCCGACCCGCGCCCGCGAGGCGATTACCGCTTTCGGCCGCCTCGGCGGTCATGTGGTCGGATTTGTCGCCAACAACTCGGCGGTCGCCTCCGGTCAGATCGATTGCGATTCGGCGCTGAAAATCGCCCGCTTTGTGCGCTTCTGCAACATCTACAATATTCCGCTGATCTTCATGGAAGACACCACCGGCTTCCTCCCCGGGCGGGAGCAGGAGGCCCGCGGTATCGTCCAGGCCGGACGGTCGATGCTCGATTCGATCATCGATGTGCGCACCCCGCGTATCCTGCTGATTCTGCGCAACGCTTTCGGTGGCGCCTACGCTTCCTACAACAACTATCCCACCGGCGCCGACCTGGTTCTGGCCCTGCCGACCACCCGTCTGGCGGTTATGGGCCCGGCCGGCAAGGAGTTTGTCTACAAAAACGAGCTGCGCCAGATTCGCGGTTCGATCAAGCAGCGCATCGCCGAAGGGACCGCTGAGCGTATCAAGGCAGGCATGGACGGTGAGGCGGCCAAGAAGGATGCCGAGGCTGAGGCGGCCGAATGGCTCAAGCAGCAGGAGGCCCTGCTCAATCAGCGTTACGAGAAGGAGCTGATGAATCCCAAGGAGGGCCTGGCTCTCGGTTCCATCTCCTCCATTGTCATGCCGACCGACCTGCGTGAGGTGCTCGGCAAAAACCTGCATTTCCTGCTGCGCCACTACAAGCCGAGTGCCTGGCAGGATGTCCAGCGTGAATTCCATTAAGGGACCAATGAGGGGAGAGGCGTTACGGTATGAAAGCGAACCGCGATTTTGATCTGGAGAAGACAGCCATGGCACAGTCCTATGACTACTATATGAACAATCCGCTGATTCACCGCGACCGCCGGCTTTCACAGTCGTCGTCCGAGTGGGTCCGTTCCTTTTCCTGCGAAGATTTGAGGCCGCTGATTGTCTGCCGCGGCCCCATCCGCCTCGAGGCGATGACGGTCTATGAGGAGATGGGCATCACCCATTACGGTATCCTGCTTTCGGAGAAGGATTCCATCGTCTACCCCAATGCCCTCTCTCCGGAGCTGCGCAAGCTGACCGACAACAGCCGCGTGCACCGGGTGCCCGACTACACCGGCGCCACCAAGGAAGAGCGTGTCCAGCGCATCCAGCAGATTATCGGCATCGCCCTGGACAACAACTACAATGCCATCTTTGCCGGCTACGGTTTCATGGCCGAGGATGACGAGTTCGTCCAGGCCATCGAAGACGCCGGGCTGATGTTCATCGGTCCCTGTGCCGCCACACAGCGTGCCGCCGGCAAGAAGGACGAGGCCAAACGCACCGCCTTGCAGGTCGATGTCTCCGTAACCCCGGGTATCGACAATGTCACGGCGCGCACCCTGGTGGCCAAACATCCCAGTCGCGAGGCCCTGCTGGCCCTGGTCAAGGCTGAAGGTCTCACCTGCGACGAGAGTGTCCTGAACGACACCAGTCTGTCGCTGGAGGAACTCGCCGATCATATCCTGGCCGCTTCCTATGAGAAGGGGATCGACCTGTTCTCCATCGATGAGCTCTGCGCGCAGGTGGAGAAGGAATGCGCCGAGATGTTCCGCCAGTATCCCGGCAGCCGTATTCGCCTGAAGGCCATCGGCGGTGGCGGCGGCAAGGGTCAACGTATCCTCGGTGCCTCGATGCTGACCAAAAAGGAGCCGACCGAAGAGGACATCAAAAAGGCTGCTGCTGAAGCTCCCGAGCTGGTGCGTGAGGTGCTGCTCGAGGTCAAGGCCAACGGTGTCGGTGACAACAAGAACGTGCTGATCGAGCTCAATATCGAGCAGACGCGTCACAACGAGATCCAGATGCTCGGTAACGGCGAGTGGTGCATCGCCCTGGGTGGCCGTGACTGCTCCCTGCAGATGCACGAGCAGAAGCTGCTCGAGGTCTCGGTGACCCAGGAAGGGCTGCAGCTCGAGATTGAAAAAGCCAAAAAGGCCGGCCTGAAAGAACAGGTCAAGGCGCTGGAAACCGACCTGAAGGTGCTCAAGCGCATGGAGGAGGAGTCGGAGCGATTCGGCGCCGCTGTCGGTCTCGACTCCGCTTCGACGTTCGAGTGTATCGTCGACCGGGACCGCCACTATTTCATGGAGGTCAACACCCGCATCCAGGTGGAACACCGGGTCACCGAGCTGGTCTACAGCCTGAAATTCACCAACCCCGATGATCCCGAGGATTACTTCATCGTCGAATCCCTGGTCGAGGCCATGGCGCTGCTGGCGATGCACAAGGAGCGTCTGCCGCGTCCCGAGCGCATCCCCCGCTTCGGCGCCGGCCTCGAGGCCCGGCTCAATGCCACCGATGCCTCCCTGTCACCGAGCGCCGGGGGGGTCATCCGCTACTGGTCGCCGCCCATCGAAGGGGAAATCCGCGACGACCAGGGCATCTGCATCCCCAACCCGGATACCGGCCTGTTCATGCGCTATCATCTGGCGGGGGCCTACGATTCCAACATCGCCCTGTTGCTGACCAAGGGGGATGACCGCCAGGCCGCCTACGAGCACATGGCCAAGGTTCTTGGCAGCACGGTTCTGCGCGGTACCAACCTCGCGACCAACCTGCAGTTCCATTACGGGCTGGTCAACTGGTTCCTCGGCTGGAACGTCATGGCCAAGCCGACCACCCGCTTTGTCGTCCCCTATCTGACCCTGGTCGGCAAACTGAAGGAAGAGGCCAACAAGCTCGACGTGGTCCATGCCTTTCTGGCCATGAAAAAGCACTACGCCAAGCTCTACGCCGACGACCCGGAGGCTGCCAAGGCCGCTTCCGAAACCCTCGACCGCAAGGGAACCCTGCTGACCCGGCCGATGGAGATTCTGCTTAACGATCCGCACCTGCTCTCGGGCTGGCTGTCGATCAACCGCAAGAATTTCGCCATTGAAAACGGCAAGGTGGCCTGGAAGCGCAATCCGCTGGTGATGATTCAGGAAACCTACGAATACCTGAACATGACCTGGCGTGAAGATGCTCCCGCCGCCGAAGTCATCTGGTCCCACGACCGGGATCTGCTTGAAGGGGCGCTGCAGTTTTACGCCCAGTTGCGTGAGACCTTCGGCCTGTCCAAGGATGAATTCGCCAAGCTGCAGGACATCCTGGCCAAGGAGAAACCCCAGGGTGGTTATGACAAGGAGACCTGGGAGGCCATCCGTTCCGCCCATGCCGCCTACGAGCTGGGCAACGAGCTGCTCGGCATCCTGTTCCTTATTGCCGAGAAGACCGATTTCTATGCCTTCCGGGTCGAGGACAACCTCGATGTCACCATCCCCGACTACCTCAACGATCCGGATCTGCAGGCGGCGATGAAAAAGGTGCTGGTGCCGCCGCCGGCCACCAAGGCCGACGAGATCGTCACTCCGGGCGGCGGCATGTACTACGCCCAGGAGGCTCCGGGGATGCCGCCCTTCGTCAAGGAGGGGGATCATGTCGAAAAGGGCCAGCCGCTCTTCATTCTCGAAGTCATGAAGATGTTCAACAAGATTCCGGCGCCCTTCTCCTGTACCATCGACAAGATCCTCATCGACGGCACCGACGGCGTCATCGTTCAGAAGGGGCAGCCGATCTTCAAGGTCACCCCGGACGAAAAATTCGTCGAGGTTGATCCGAAAGAGGTGGAAAAGCAGCGTCGCGCCACCACGGAGGAGTATCTCCAGGCTGTTCTCTGAGTGGCCTGAGCGCCGCACTGATGGCAAAAGCGCCCCGGGGCAGCCGCCTCGGGGCGCTTTTTTTACCCGACAGACACCGAGCCGTCGAACTCATTACGGCAGGGGGCGATCAATTCAGGGAAACGTTGTAGTCGTCCCCTTCGACTTCTTCACTCGCGGCGCCCAGGAAGGTGCCGGGCCCCGGCTCCTCAATGATGGTGACCTTGCCGTGGTTGACCGACCAGAGGGTCTGGCAGGGGAGACAACGGCGCAGTTCTTCGTCGATACCGTTGGCGTGGGCGATCAGTTCGGGGCGTGACTCAAGGCTCTTGCAGACCGGACAGCGCATGGCGACCTCCCTGTTCAGGGCCTGCCCGGCCGGGGACATGAGGAAGCGGGCCTGTGCAGGCCGTTGTTTCACTTCCATTGTATCAGGGGGAAACGAGGCTGCAATGCGAAGTCTGGTCCTCTGTTAATGCCCCGGATCGGCGAAGAGCGGCAAGGCACAGGCCGGAATCAGCCCGGCCTGTTCGGCACGCTGGAGCAGAACCCGTACCGCCTGTTCTCCTTCCTCCCCCAGGTCCCGGCTGAAATCATTGACATAGAGGGCGATGTGCTGGTCGATGACGGCATCGTCCAGCTCCTGCGCGTGGGCACGGATGTAGGCGCGTGCGCGCCCGGGGTCGGCAAAGGCGGCGTCAACACTGGCACGGATGGCGTCCTCGACGGCCAGGACCTGGTCAACGGGCAGGTCGCGGCGGGCCAGAATGCCGCCGAGAGGGATGGGACAGCCGGTTTCCTCCTCCCACCATTGTCCGAGATCGACCAGGCAGACCAGCCCGTGCCGGCGGTAGGTGAAACGTGATTCGTGGATAATGACGCCCGCGGCGACCTCTCCTGTTTCGATGGCCGGCATGATGCGGTCGAAGGGCATGGCAAGGGTTTGGTCCAGTTGCGGGGCAAAGAGCCTGAGCAGCAGGTTTGCGGTGGTCAGTTCGCCGGGGACGGCCACCGGCCGGCCGGTCAGGTCTTCAAGGCGGACGCCCGGTTTGGTCACCAAAAGAGGGCCGCAGCCGCGGCCCAGCGCCCCGCCGCTGCGCAGCAGCAGGTACTGGTGCCGCAAGTGGCCAAAGGCGTGATAACTGATTTTGGTCAGATCCAGGACCGCCTTGCGGGCCAGCTGGTTCAGGGTTTCCACGTCCTCGAGCCGGGCGCTGACCCGGGGGGCGCCCGGAATGAGGCCATGTACCAGGGCGTGAAAGATGAAGGTGTCGTTGGGGCATGGGGAAAAGCCGAGACTCAGAATGTCAGCCATATCAATCTCCGGGCAAACGGGGGAGCAGGGCGTGCAGTGCCTGACGTGCTGTACGACACGCCCCGGCAATGTCCCAGTTTTGACGTTGGCGTTCGGCGGCGATGTTGCTGATGCCACGCAGTTCCATCATCGGTACCTCAAAACGTGCCGCCACCAGCGCCAGCGCCGCCCCCTCCATGTTTTCGCAAATGGCTAGACTGCGTTGCCAGCGCTGCCGGGCCTGTTCGTCGGTGCCGGTGCAGGTGGAGACGGTAGCAAAGGGCCCTAGGCCGCAGCTGACACCGTTTTGGGCGGCGAAGGCGCGCAGGCCGGCGTAAAGGTCATCGGTCAGGGCGGGGTCGAAATCGAACCGGTTGAACAGGGGCGCTGCGGAGCGCTCAACCAGGGGCAGCCCCAACGCTTCGAAGTCGAGAAAGCCGTCAGGGGAATCACTCCCCTCATCAAGCAAAATCTCACAGCTCGCCAGAGCCAGATCGCCTGGCTGCAGGGCGGCCTGCGGATAGGCGCCGCCGCAGCCGAACTGCAGCACAAGATCCGGTTGGGTAGCGCTCAGATAGATGCCGCCCGCTGCGGCGGCATTGACTTTGCCCGGTCCGGTCAGCACCAGCTCCACTTCTTTGTCGGCGATGCGGCCGCGGTAGCGGGGAAAGCCACCCGGCAAAGGCGGACTCGGGGCAAGCAGGTCCGTCAGCTCGGCGGCTTCGACCGGCATGGCGGCAAAAAGGGCGATCATGGCAGCCTCAGGCGGGACGATACCAGCCGCTGCGGATCAGGTCACGACGCAGGCTGGTTCCCTGGTTGCGAACGATGCCCTGGTACCAGAAGCGTTCGCTGCGCAAGGGCGGGTTGTCAGGCTGATGCAGTTTTTTGCGTCGGTCGGTGAGGATTTGGCGAAATCTCTGGTCCGGTTCGGCAACGATCTGTTCCAGCCGGGCGCGCAGACCGGCCGGGACGTTTTCGATGACGTACTGGATCAGGTCCCGCACCTTGAGACCCTGCTGGTATTCCCACAGATCGCCTTCAAAGGTGCGTTCGCATTCATTGACGAAATCATTCCAGTCGTAAATGATGGCGCCGAAATCTTCGTCGGCCCATTCACAGTAATCTTCGTGCTGGCTGAGAACCTGCTCGATCTGGTCCTGGTCCCGGCGTGACAGATAAAAGGCGAGGCCGTCATCGACCTGATACATCTCGAGCCGATCGACCAATTCCCGGCAGAAAACCTGAAAATCGAGTTCACGCCGTGGCAAAACCGCCAGTTCCGGCGGCAGGGAGGCCGGCCGGTAGCAGAGCAGGGAGAGATGGTCGTGGCCATGGTCGGCAGGAAAGACCTGCCGCGGGTTGTGCGGGATGCCGTGGCGGGCAAACAGACTGGTTGCCTGCAGGTGGTTGCCGGTAAAGCAGGTGAAAACCTTCTCTTCGCTGAAAAAGATTTCCACGCCCAGCCGATTGTTGGCGAGCCCGAAGCCGACGAAGCCGTCGTGTATCAGGCGCGGCAGATAGCGATGCAACTCCTTCAGCAGGGTGTCGGTCGGCAGAACGGGGGAATAGAAAACCGTCGGTTCGCTCTGCTGCTGCGGATCGCCGTTCCAGTTGTCGAGATAATACTCCAGGATCAGAAACGATTCGTCAGGAAGAAGGGTGCGGGCAAAGCTCCGGAACAGTTCGCCGACCCGTGATGCACCGACCAGGGCGGTCAGGCGGTAACTGTCGGGGTTTTCCTCCAGCGGGGCGTAACTGTAGCCTTCGCCGAGGCGTCGTCCGTAGCGACGCAGCTCTTTTTGCCAGGGGACGATGCCGAGGGGAAAGTCGAAATCGGTGCGTACCAAGCTCAAACCTTTCGCAGCCTGAATGCGCGGCAGGCCTTGAATCTCAGGGGCTTGCCGGCCCCTCCTGATAAGCCGGGGCGCCGCGACCAAGTTAGTTGATATGGCGCGCCCTTGTCAACGTCGGGCGCCGGCATCGGCCGGGAGTCAGGGGTGACGCAAGGTTCCGGGCGGTAAAATTTAATCAGGATGAAAAAATGCGGCTGGCGTGTCCGGATGGAGGTGACGACAGTTTTTGGGGAAAAAGGTCTTTGGAGCCGTCAGGATTCCGTTCGTCACCAAAGGAATTTTTTTTACCGTCAGTAAAGAGCGCTGGTTGACAATTTTTCTCATATTGGCTATACAGGCTGGAATAAAACCCTTTTTTATCGGAATTTTTGATGGCCCAGCTCGAATACAACATCGGCGCCAAAATCAAGAAGCTGCGCAAGGCGCGCAAACTGACCCTGCAGGATGTTGCGCGCGAAACCGGCTTTTCGCCGGCGCTGATCTCCCAGATTGAGAACAACAACGTCTCGCCGCCTATTGCCACCCTGTCGAAAATCGCCCGTTTTTTCGATGTGAAGATGGGCCATTTCTTCGAAGAGGACGAGGAGGAAGTCCGCTTCGAGGTGGTGCGCAAGGGGGAGCGCCGGGTGGTCAGCCGGGTCATTTCGGCCAAGGGGACCGGGCACGGCTACACCTACGAGACCCTCTCCTACCGCAAGCGCAACAAAAAGATGGAGCCTTTCATGCTCTCCATCTCCGAACGGGCCGGGGAGGAGACCCTGTACAACCATGAGGGGGAGGAGTTTCTGCTCATTCTTCAGGGCAAGGCGGAAATTCTGCTCGAGGACGAGCGCATCCTGCTTGAAGAGGGGGATGCCGTTTATTTTGATTCCTCCTTGCGCCACCGGTTGCTGGCGTGTGAAGGGGAGGAAGTGAAGGTGCTGGCGGTTGTCACCCGCTAGCGCGGACTTTTCCTGAGCCATCGCCGATGGCTGCAGATGTCGTCGGGGAACCAGGTCCCGCTGACATCTGTTGCAACGATGCCACCATTCGAGGGCTGCCTCCATCCGCAGGCAGTCCTTCTCACTGCAAGGGAGAGAGAGTATGAGCAAATTCGCCAGGCCGACGTTCGCCGACTGGGAGGCCAAGGCCAAAAAAGAGAAGAAGACGGATGACCTGTCCGGGTTCAAATGGGAAACGCCGGAAGGCATCACCGTCAAGCCGCTCTACACCGAGCGCGATCTGGAAAACCTTGAAACCCTTGGCACTCTGCCGGGGTTGCCGCCTTTTGTGCGTGGGCCCATGGCGACCATGTACGCCGGCCGTCCCTGGACCGTGCGTCAGTATGCCGGTTTTTCCACCGCCGAAGAGTCGAATGCGTTTTACAGGCGCAACCTCGCCGCCGGCCAGCAGGGGCTGTCGGTGGCCTTTGACCTGGCGACGCACCGTGGTTACGACTCCGATCATCCGCGCGTGGTCGGTGACGTCGGCAAGGCCGGGGTGGCCATCGATTCGGTCGAGGATATGAAGATCCTCTTTGACGGCATTCCCCTCGACCAGGTGTCGGTGTCGATGACCATGAACGGCGCCGTGCTGCCGATCATGGCCAACTTCATCGTTGCCGCAGAGGAGCAGGGCGTCAGCCAGGAGAAGCTGGCCGGGACCATCCAGAATGACATCCTCAAGGAATTCATGGTCCGCAACACCTACATCTATCCGCCGGCCCCCTCGATGCGCATCATCGCCGACATCATCGCGTACACCAGCCAATACATGCCCAAGTTCAACTCGATTTCCATCTCGGGCTACCATATCCAGGAGGCCGGAGCCAACGCGGTCCTCGAGCTCGCCTTTACCCTCGGTGACGGGCTCGAATACGTCAAGACCGCCCTCGGGCGCGGGCTCGATATCGACGCCTTCGCGCCGCGGCTCTCCTTCTTCTTCGGCATCGGCATGAACTTCTTCATGGAGGCCGCCAAACTGCGTGCCGCGCGCTATCTCTGGGCCGAGCTGATGAGTCAGTTCAATCCCAAAAATCCCAAGTCGATGGCGCTGCGCACCCACTGCCAGACCAGCGGCTGGTCGCTGACCGAACAGGACCCCTACAACAATGTCATCCGCACCACGCTCGAGGCTCTGGCCGCGGTACTCGGCGGTACCCAATCGCTGCATACCAATGCCCTCGACGAAGCCATCGCCCTGCCGACCGACCATTCGGCGCGCATCGCCCGCAACACCCAGCTGATCATTCAGGAAGAGACCGGCATCTGCAACGTGGTCGACCCCCTCGCCGGCTCCTATTACGTCGAGCATCTCACCGCCTCGCTGGTGGCCGAGGCCCGCAAGGTGCTGGACGAGATCGCGGCCATGGGCGGCATGACCAAAGCCATCGAATCGGGCATGCCCAAACTGCGCATTGAGGAATCGGCGGCGCGCAAGCAGGCGGCCATCGATTCCGGGCGCGATGTCATTGTCGGCGTCAACAAGTACAAGCTGGACAAGGAAGAGCCCATCGAGGTGCTGGAAATCGACAACACCGCGGTGCGCGAAGCACAGATCGCCCGGCTGAAGAAAATCCGCGCCGAACGCGACAACGCCGCCTGCCAGCGGGCGCTGGACGCTATTACCGCCGCGTGCGAGAATGAGTCGCAGAATCTCTTGGAGCTGTGCGTCGAGGCCGCCCGGCTGCGCGCCACCGTCGGCGAAATCTCCGACGCCATGGAGAAGGTGTTCGGCCGCCACAAGGCCGAAATCAAACTTGTTTCGGGAGCCTACGGATCGGTGGTGGAAAAGGACGAAGATTTTGCCGCAGTGAAAAAGCGTATCGAGGCCTTTGCCGAAAAGGAAGGTCGTCGTCCGCGTATCCTGATCGCCAAGATGGGCCAGGACGGCCACGACCGCGGCGCCAAGGTGGTGGCCAGCGCCTACGCCGACGCCGGTTTTGACGTCGATGTCGGCCCGCTGTTCCAGACGCCCGAAGAAGCGGCAAAGATGGCGGTGGAAAACGACGTCCATGTCGTCGGTGTCTCTTCTTTGGCCGCCGGTCACAAGACCCTGGTGCCGCAGTTGATCGAAGAGCTGAAGAAGCTGGGTGCCGACGACATCGCCGTGGTCTGTGGCGGTGTTATCCCGCGTCAGGACTACGATGCCCTCTACGCCGCCGGCGCCGCGCGCATCTTCGGTCCCGGCACCCCGATCACCGTCTCCGCCGCCCAGACCCTTGAGGCGATCGAGGAAAAG
>CAZCUR010000045.1:0-20457 GCA_964501815.1 uncultured Geothermobacter sp. | reverse complement strand
GGCCATGTCGACATGGCCATGACCGGAGAGGTTGAACAGGATGGTTTTTTCCACCCCTTCTTCCTTCGCACGCCTGGCCTCCTCGACCGCGGCCTTGATGGCGTGGGAGGATTCCGGCGCGGGAATGATGCCTTCGGCACGGCTGAACAGCACCGCGGCCTCGAAACAGCCCACCTGACCGAAGGCCTGGGCTTCGATCAGGCCGGCGTGCAGCAACTGGGAAACCAGCGGCGCAGCACCGTGGTAGCGCAGTCCGCCGGCGTGGATCCCGGGCGGCATGAAGTCGTGCCCCAGGGTGTACATCTTGGCGATGGGCGCCATCTTGGCGGTGTCGCCATAATCGAACTCGTACACCCCCCGGGTCAGGGTCGGACAGGAAAGCGGCTCGGCAGCGATGATGCGCACATCCTTGCCGGCGGCCTTGTCCGCCAGAAACGGAAATGAGATACCGGCAAAATTGGAGCCGCCACCGTGGCAGCCGATTACCACGTCGGGGTAGTCACCGGCAATTTTCAACTGTTCCTGGGCCTCCAGGCCGATAACCGTCTGATGCAGACAGACGTGGTTGAGCACACTGCCGAGGGAATAGCGGGTGTCCTCGTGCGTGGCGGCGTCTTCCACCGCTTCACTGATGGCAATCCCCAAAGACCCGTTGCTGTCGGGGTCCTGCTCCAGAATGGCCCGGCCGGCATTGGTGCGATCCGAGGGGGATGCCAGCACATCCGCGCCCCACAGCTGCATCATGCTCTTGCGGTAGGGTTTCTGGTTGAAACTCACCTTGACCATGTAGACGGTGCACTCAAGACCGAACATCTGACAGGCCATGGCGATGGACGACCCCCACTGCCCGGCACCGGTTTCGCTGGCAATGCGCCGGGTCCCGGCGAGTTTGTTGTAAAAGGCCTGGGGCACGGCGGTATTCGGCTTGTGACTGCCGGCCGGAGAGACCCCTTCGTACTTGTAGTAAATTTTGGCCGGAGTCCCCAGCGCCTGTTCCAGCCGGCGGGCACGGAAAAGGGGCGTGGGACGCCAGAGGCGGTAGACATCGCGGACCTCATCCGGAATCGGGATCCAGCGCTGATCAGAGACTTCCTGCTCGATCAGGGGCATGGGAAAGAGGGGCAACAGGTCATCAGGCGTCACGGGCTTGCCCGTCGCCGGATGCATGACCGGCGCGGGAGGGCCCGGCAGATCGGGGATGATGTTGTACCAGGCGGTCGGAATGCGATCTTCGGGCAGGACAATTTTGTTCGATTCAGCCATCTTCTCCTCCATGGGTTCCCAGTAATTCACGCAGTTTGATGCCGGGGTCGGGTTCACGCATCAGGCTTTCGCCGATGAGAAAGGCCCGTGCTCCGGCCGCCTGCAGACGTTCGATATCGGCACGGCAGTTCAGGCCGCTTTCGGCCACCGGAAGGGCGCCCTCCGGCAACAGCGGCAACAGCCGCTCACTGACAGCCAGGTCGGTCACAAAGGTCTTCAGGTTGCGGTTGTTGATGCCCATCATGGCGACGTCGATGCCGGATGCGCGCGCCAGATCGGACTCGTCATGGACTTCAAGCAGGACATCCAGTTCCAGTTCGGCGGCCTCCAGAGCCAAATCCTCCAGATGGGACGGCTCCAGTGCGGCAGCTATCAGCAAGATGGCGTCGGCCCCCGCTGCCCTGCCTTCATAAAGCTGGTAACGGTCGATAACAAAGTCCTTGCGCAGCAGGGGAAGGTCGACCACCTGACGAATCCGGCCCAGGTAGGCCAGCTCGCCAAAAAAGAATTCCCGATCGGTCAGAACCGAAAGGCAGGCGGCACCGTTGTCACGATAGCTGCGGGCAATGGCGACCGGATCGAAATCGGCCCGGATGATCCCCCTGGACGGCGAGCCCTTTTTGACTTCGGCAATGATGGCGGTGCCGTCCTGTGCACGGGTTCGAAGCGCGGCGGCGAAGCCGCGGGTCGGTTCGGCGTCACGGCAGCGCGCACGCTGCTCATTAAGCGGGCAGCGCCCGGCGGCCGAAGCGACTTCTTCCCGCTTTCGGTCAATGATGGTGGCAAGAATGCTCATGCGCCTTAAAACCCGTTGGTCACTTCAACCAGGTGTTCAAGCGTGCGACGCGCCCGGCCACTGTCGATCGCCTCGGCCGCCTGTTTCAGCCCCTGGTGAGGATCTTCGGCCGCGTCCGCGGCCACCAGAGCATAAGCGGCATTGAGCAAAACCACATCCCGCTTCGGCCCCGGTTCCCCGTCGAGAATAGCACGAACAATGGCGGCATTGCAGGCGGCATCCCCCCCCTGCAAATCTTCGAGCCGGCAAAGAGCGAGGCCGAAGTCCTCCGGCCGGATGGTCCCGGTCGACACCCGGCCATCGGCGATGGCGGCCATTTGGGTCGGGCCGGTCAGGGTAATTTCATCCATGCCGTCACTGCCGTGCACCACGAAACCGCGCCGGCAGCCGAGCCCCGCCAGCACCTCGGCAAGAGGCGCGACCAGGTCGGCGCGAAAAACGCCGAGCACCTGGCGGTCGGCTCCGGCCGGATTGGTCAGCGGACCGAGAATGTTGAAGATGGTACGGATGCCGATCTCCCGCCGCGGGCCGATGGCATGTTTCATCGCCCCATGCAGGGCGGGCGCATAGAGAAAGCCGACGCCCACCTTTTCGATGGTTTCGGCCACCTGTGCCGGGGTGATGTCTAGATTGACACCCAGCGCTTCGAGGACATCCGCGCTGCCACAGGCCGAGGAGACACTGCGGTTGCCGTGTTTGGCGACCCGAACCCCGCAGGCGGCCACCACCAGGGCGACCGTCGTGGAGATATTGAAGCTTTTGGTGCCGCTGCCGCCGGTACCGCAGGTGTCGAGGATCGATTCCCGGTCGAGATTGATCTCATCCCGGTCGATATCCAGAATGCGGCCGACCCGGATCGGGGTGGCGCGATCACGCATCACCCGGGCGGCGCCGCGGATTTCCTCAACCGTCTCGCCCTTGATGCGCAGCGCAGTGATAAAGGCTCCGATCTGGGCCGGAGTCGCCTCCCCGCCCATAATCTGGTTCATGACCTCAATCATCTCCGATTCGGTCAGATTCTGCCCCTCAACCACCTTGGCAATGGCCTGCTTGATCATGCTCTTCTCTCCCCACACTCACAAATCGAGAAAACGGCCCAAAAGGCTTTTGCCCTCACAGGTCAGGATCGATTCCGGATGAAACTGCACACCGTGTACCGGCAAGGTGCGATGCCGTACCCCCATAATCAGACCATCGCCGGTCCAGGCATTGATGGTCAGACAATCCGGCAGGCTCTCCCGCTCCACAATCAGGGAATGATAACGGGTCGCCGTAAAGGGGTTCTGCAATCCCTGGAACAATCCGGTTCCGTCATGGTGGATGTCGCTGACCTTGCCGTGCATCAGATAGGGCGCCCGGACGACTCTGCCACCGAAGGCCTGGCCGATCGCCTGGTGCCCGAGACAAACTCCGAGAATGGGAATACGCCCGGCAAACCGGCGGATGGCCTCGACGGAAATACCCGCCTGATCGGGGGTGCAGGGACCGGGGGATATCACCAGGTGCGACGGAGCCAGCCGTTCAATTTCCGCAAGGTCGATGCGGTCATTGCGAAACACCTGCACCTCGGCGCCCAGTTCACCGAAATACTGGACCAGATTGTAGGTGAAGGAATCATAGTTGTCGATCATCAACAGCATGTCAATCGAGCCCTTCCCTGGCCATTTCCACCGCCCTGAAGACCCCGCGGGCCTTGTTCAGGGTTTCCTGATATTCCATCTCCGGATCGGAATCGGCAACGATACCGGCCCCTGCCTGGACGTGAATCGTGTTGCCTTTGGCAACCAGGGTGCGAATGGCGATCGCCATATCCATGTTGCCCGAATAGCTGAAATACCCGACCGCGCCACCATAAATCTCACGCCGGCAGGGCTCCAGTTCGTCGATAATCTCCATGGCCCTGACCTTGGGGGCGCCAGACAGCGTCCCCGCCGGAAAAGTCGCTCTCAGCACATCAAAGCAGTCGCGCCCCTCGGCCACCTCACCACGGACATTGGACACAATGTGCATAACGTGGGAATAGCGCTCGATAACCATCAGTTCGCTGACCTCAACCGTCCCGGTGCGACACACCCGGCCGATGTCATTGCGGCCGAGATCGACCAGCATGATATGTTCGGCCCGTTCCTTGTCATCGGCGAGCAACTCTTTTTCCAGGGCCAGATCTTCCTCCTGGTCGCGGCCGCGCGGCCGGGTTCCGGCAATGGGGCGCACCTCGACCCGGCCATCCTCCAGGCGGACCAGGACCTCGGGCGACGCACCGATCACCAGGGTATCGGAAAAACGCAGGAAAAACATGTAGGGAGACGGGTTCAGGGTGCGCAGGGCCCGGTAAACATCGAAGGGGTCGGCCCCCAGCAGGCCGGAAAACCGCTGCGACAGCACTACCTGAAAAATGTCCCCGGCCGCAACGTAGTCCTTGCATTTTTCGACCGCGGCACGAAAGGCATCCGGGCTGAAATTCGCCTCCAGGCTGCTGGCAGGTCCGACGCCGTCGACAGGCGGCGGCAGGGGCTGACGCAGCCGATGGATCAGATCACCAACCGTCTCGACCGCCCGATCATAGACGGCACCGGGGTCCTCCCCTTCTCCGACGGTGGCATTGCAGACCACGCGGACCTTCTGACGCACATTGTCGAAAATCAGCAGGGTATCGGTCAGCAGAAAGCAGGCGTCCCAGGTGTCGATGGTGCGCGGCTTGTCGGTGGGCAATTCCTCGACAAAACGCACCATGTCATACCCATAGTAGCCGACAGCGCCACCGAAAAACCGGGGCAGTTCCGGATCGGCAACCGCCCGATAACCGGCCATCAATCCCTGAAGTTCGGCCAGAGGATCGTCGCTCTGCCCGGAGCGCACCACCTCTCCGTTTTCGAGGATTTCAAAATAACGATCGCGGGATCGGAACAGGGTGCGTACGCCGCTGCCAAGAAAGGAATAACGAGCCCACT
Source organism: uncultured Geothermobacter sp. (assembly GCA_964501815.1). Lineage (GTDB taxonomy): Bacteria > Desulfobacterota > Desulfuromonadia > Desulfuromonadales > Geothermobacteraceae > Geothermobacter. The sequence goes on along the minus strand of CAZCUR010000045.1, from coordinate 15,447 downwards.
TCTCCCCCCCTTCGATACTTTCCAGCAGAAAGGAAGCCTGCCCGTCATCAATTTTGCGGAAGGCCGATACCGGCGTTTCCATGTCAGCGAGAATCTCCCGGCTGACGGGAATCAGGTTGCCATTTTCGGCCAGGCGGATGAACTCTTCTCGGGTGGGTGTTACCATGAAGTCTCCGGGGAGAAGGAATCGACAATGATTAGCATTTTACCCTGCAGGTGGTCAAGAAACGCCATAAAAAAAGGCAGGGCCAAAGCCCTGCCTTGCAAAGAACGACGCGGGACCGAGCGCGTCTCAGTCCTTTTTCTCTTCCGCCGGCTCAGCCGAAGTGTCTTCAGCGGCTTCCTCAGCCGGAACGTCTTCGGCCGCAGCATCCTCGGCCGAAGCCTCCTCAGCAGCTTCCGCTGCAGGGGCCTCCCCGGCAGCTTCTTCAGCCGGAGCTTCTTCAACCACGGGGGCCGTCTTGGCCTCGTCCTTTTGGGCCGTCTTTTTGGCCTTTTTGGATTTGGGCTTCAGCTCCTCTTCGACCAGTTCAATGATCGACATGGCCGCATTGTCGCCACTGCGATAGCCCACCTTGATGATGCGCGTATAGCCACCGTTACGCTCCTGGTAGCGCGGCGCAATGCGTTCGAACAGTTTGGCGACGACCTTTTTGTCCCGAATCACCTCCAGGGCCTGACGCCGGGCATGAAGCGTCCCCTTCTTGCCAAGGGTGATCATCTTCTCAGCCAGCTTGCGCAGTTCCTTGGCGCGGGCATCGGTGGTGGTGATCTTTTCGTGCTCGAACAGCGAGGTCACCATATTGCGGAGCATGGCCTTGCGGTGGCTGCTGTTGCGGCCCAGTCTCCTTCCAGTCTTACGATGGCGCATAGGTTGTCAATCCTTTCCGGCAGAAACGACCCTTTTTACTCTTCGTCGGCCTGTTTCTGCAAAATTTTCAGATATTCGGGATCGGGGAAATTTTCGAGGGTCATGCCAAGGCTCAGGCCCATTTCGGCCAGGATATCCTTGATCTCGTTCAGGGATTTGCGACCGAAATTCTGGGTTTTGAGCATCTCAGCCTCGGTTTTCTGCACCAGATCGCCGATCAACCGGATATTGGCATTTTTCAGGCAGTTGGCACTGCGCACCGACAACTCCAGTTCCTCGACGGAACGATAGAGATTCTCATTGATGCGGCGTGCCTCTTCACTCACCTCATCCTCCTCGGGCTCCTGATCTTCATCAAAGTTGATGAAAATCTGCAACTGCTCCTTGAGAATTTTGGCGGCATAGGCAACAGCATCGTCAGGACGCACACTGCCGTCGGTCCAGACTTCCAGGGTCAGTTTGTCATAATCGGTGATCTGGCCGACGCGGGCGTTGGTCACCTGGAAGTTGACCTTCTTGATGGGCGAGTAAATGGCGTCAATGGGGATGGTTCCCACCGGGGCCTTTTCGTCACGATTGCGGTCGGCCGGGACATACCCCTTGCCCATGGTGACAACCATATCGATTTCGACATCCGCCTCTTTGGAACAGGTGGCGATATGATGGTCCGGATTGAGAACCTCGACATGGGAGTCGGTGACAATGTCCCCCGCCGTAATCACGCCGGCACCCTTTTTGACGATGCGGATGTTTCTGCTGTCGTGACCGTGCAGCTTGAGCAGGACCCCCTTGAGATTGAGGATCAGGTCGGTCACGTCTTCAGTCACCCCGGGGATGGTGGAGAATTCGTGCAGCACCCCCTTGATCCGCACCGAACTGATCGCCGCCCCCTGCAGGGACGACAACAGCACCCTGCGCAGGGAGTTGCCCAGCGTGGTACCGAAGCCGCGCTCAAACGGCTCGGCAAAGAATTTGCCGTAGGTGTCCGACAGCGAATCGGTTTCGACCTGGAGACGCTTGGGCTTGATCAGGTCTCTCCAGTTTTTGTACATGCGTATCCCTCCCCTTCAGACCGCGGGGTCTGAGGTTACGATGGTTTACTTCGAGTACAGCTCGACGATCAGGCGTTCGTTGAACACCGGGGTCGTCATTTCTTCGCGAACCGGCAGCGTCTTGACCACTCCCTTGAAGTTGTCCCGGTCAAGCTCGACCCAGGACGGAACACCGCGGCGCATGACACCGTCGAGAGCTTCATTGATGCGGGCGATATTCCGGCTCTTTTCACGCAACGTGATTTCGTCACCGGGCCGCACCTGGAAAGACGGGATATTCACTTTGCGACCATTAACCAGAAAGTGTCCGTGCCGCACAAGCTGACGGGCTTCGTTACGTGAGGTCGCAAACCCGAGGCGATAAACGATGCTGTCAAGACGGCGCTCCAGCAGGATCAGCAGGTTTTCACCCGTAACCCCTTTCATGCGGTCGGCCTTTTTGAAATAGCTGCGGAACTGTTTTTCCAGCAGGCCGTACGTGCGCTTGACACGCTGTTTTTCGCGCAGCTGAGTGCCGTAGTCGGACACTTTGGTACGCGCCTGACCGTGCTGGCCGGGAGCGTAATTGCGCCGCTCGATAGCGCATTTGTCGGTGTAGCACCTGTCCCCCTTGAGGAACAGCTTCATGTTTTCCCGCCGGCACAGGCGGCAGACGGAACCGATATATCTAGCCAACGTTCGTCCTCCTTAACTGGTTAGACTCTGCGACGTTTGGGGGGGCGACAGCCATTGTGAGGAACAGGTGTCACGTCACGAATGGAAGTCACCGAAAGTCCGGCGGCGGCAATGGCACGCAGAGCCGATTCACGACCGGACCCCGGTCCCTTGACGCGAATCTCGACGCTGCGCATACCGTGTTCCTGAGCAGCCTTGGCAGCCCGCTCTGCAGCCACCTGGGCGGCAAAGGGTGTGCTCTTGCGCGACCCACGGAAACCGGAGCCACCGGCAGTCGCCCAGCTGACAACATTGCCGGCCGGGTCGGTAAAGGTGACGATGGTATTGTTGAAGGTCGCCTGGATATGAGCAATACCTGTGGCGATATTCTTCTTCTCGACTCTTTTTCTGCTCGTACGCTTGCCTGGCTTGGCCATGATTCCTCCGCCTTATTTCTTCTTGCCAGCGACAGTCTTGCGCGGCCCCTTGCGGGTCCGGGCGTTGGTTTTGGTTTTCTGCCCCCGCACAGGCAATCCCTTGCGGTGGCGCAGCCCGCGGTAACAGCCAAGGTCCATCAGCCGCTTGATGTTCATCTGGACATCCCGGCGCAGGTCGCCCTCGACGGTATACTCGCTGTCGATAATGGAGCGAATCTTGGCGACTTCACTTTCGGTCAGATCGTCGGACCGGGTGTTGAAATCGACACCAGCCTTTTTCAGGATTTCCTGGGAGGTGGAACGACCGATACCGTAGATGTAGGTCAGGGCGACCTCGATCCGCTTGTTCCTCGGCAAATCAATACCAGCTATACGTGCCAATGTCTTGCTCCTTTACCCCTGTCTCTGCTTGTGCTTGGGATTCTCGCAGATAATGCGAACAACGCCCTTGCGCTTGATGACTTTGCATTTGTCGCAGATTTTCTTGACCGAAGCTCGAACTTTCATGGTCCGTTTCCTTTTCTTGCGTGCGTATCAGGCCGGCAGTCAGTCCTGCCGGGTCAATATTTCCGGGCCGTTGTCGGTCAATGCCACAGTGTGCTCAAAGTGAGCGGAATCTCTGCCATCGACCGTCACAGCCGTCCAACCGTCTTCAAGGATCCGAACGCCGGCGCGGCCGGCGTTGATCATCGGTTCAATGGCCAGCACCATCCCTGCCTTCAGTTTCGGTCCCTGCCCTGCAGGGCCGAAATTGGGCACCTGAGGTGCCTCGTGCAGCTTGCGGCCAATACCGTGCCCGACAAACTCGCGCACCACGCTGAACCCTTCAGGTTCGACACAGGCCTGGACGGCATGGGACACATCCCCCAGACGCCCGCCAGGCCTCATTTGCTCAATGGCGCTGTAAAGAGACCTTTCAGTCACCTCCAGCAACCGCTGACGCTCTTCCGAAATCTCCCCGACGGCCAGCGTCATGGCGGAATCGCCGTAAAAGCCGTCGTAAAGGACTCCGAAATCGATACTCAGAATATCCCCCTCGGCCAGCGGCTCGTCATTGGGAAAGCCGTGCACCACTTTTTCGTTGGGGGATGCGCAAATCGAAAAAGGAAAACCGCCATAGCCCTTGAAGGCTGGAACGGCCTTCCTTTTCCGACACTCCTTTTCCGCCAGCCGGTCCAGCTCAAGGGTCGTAACACCCGGCCGAACCTTTTCCCGCAAAATCGCGAGAATTTCAGCAACCATGCGCCCGGCGACCCTCATTTTGTCGAGTTCACGCCGGGTCTTCAGGACAATCACCGACCCTCCCGGAGGGTGGCGAGAATATCTTCCTGAACAACCTGGATATCCTGCATGCCATCAATGGCCACCAGCAGGCCTTCCTGCTGATAGTAGTCAATCAGTGGCGCGGTCTGCTCCTGATAGACTGTGAGGCGTTTGCGGATGGTCTCTTCCCGGTCGTCATCACGCTGGTAGAGCTCGCCACCGCATGCATCACACACCCCGTCCGTGCGCGGCGGATCGAAACGGACGTGAAAACCCTGCCCACAGGCGCGACAGGTGCGGCGCCCGGTCAATCTTTCCACCAGCGCCTCGGGGTCAACCTCAAGGCTAATAACAGCGTCCAGAGCCTTCCCCAGACCCTCAAGCGTCATTTTCAACGCGTCGGCCTGGGTCACGGTACGGGGAAAACCGTCCAGAATGAATCCCTTGCCACAATCAGGCTGGGCAAGCCGCTCCCCGACGATGCCGATCACCACCTCATCAGGAACCAGGGTTCCGGCGTCCATGCAGGCCTTGGCCCTGAGGCCAAGCTCGGTCCCCGCTGCCACGGCGGCCCGCAGCATGTCACCGGTCGAGATCTGGGGGATCCCGAATTTTTCAATCAGCATTTTCGCCTGGGTCCCCTTGCCGGCCCCGGGCGGTCCTAACAGTATCAGATTCACGCCCTACCCCCGACGTCCCTTGAGGCTCACACCCTTCATGAAGCCCTCGTAGGACCTGGAAATCAGGTGCGATTCAATCTGCGCGGCCGTGTCCATGCCAACTCCGACAACAATGAGCAACGACGTGCCGCCGAAGTAAAACGGCACATTCAGCTTGCTGATCAGGATGGTCGGCAGCACGCAGACCAGGGACACATAAATAGCTCCGGCGAAGGTAATACGCCCGAGCACGGTGTCAATGTACTCGGCGGTCGCCTTGCCCGGACGGATGCCGGGGACGTAACCGCCCTGTTTCTTGATGTTGTCCGCCACATCCACCGGATTGAAGGTGACAGCCGTGTAGAAGTAGCAGAAAAAGATGATGAACGCAACATAAAAGAGGTTGTAGAGCCAGTGGCTCGGCGTCATCATCGAGGCAATCTTCTGCACCCAGGGCACGTCGACCAGATTGGCGACGGTGGCGGGGAACATGATAATGGAGCTGGCGAAGATCGGGGGGATAACCCCGCTCATGTTGATCTTCAGCGGCAGGTGGCTGGTCTGCCCACCCATGTTGCGCATGCCGACGACACGCTTGGCATAGTGGATGGGAACCCGGCGCTGCGCCCGCTCCATGAAAATGATGGCCCAGATGACCGCCACCATGATGACCAGGATGACAAGCAGGGTGATCGGGCCAAGTTCACCCGTATTCAGCAGGCGAATGGTATTGACCAGCGCCGCCGGGATATTGGCGACGATACCGGCGAAGATGATCAGCGAAATGCCGTTGCCGATCCCCCGCTCGGTAATCTGCTCACCGAGCCACATGATGAAGGCGGTACCGGCGGTGAGGGTTATCACGGTCAGCAGGACAAAACCAATGCCCGGATTGGGAACGACCGGTTCACCGGCCGGACCGGTCATGGTCTGCAGGCCGACGGCGATACCGGCCCCCTGGATCACACTCAGGATAATAGTCCCGTAGCGCGTCCATTTAGTGATGGTCTTGCGCCCCTGCTCACCTTCCTTGGCAACCCGTTCGACCGGCTCAAACACCACGGTCAACAGCTGCAGGATAATGGAAGCCGAAATATACGGCATAATCCCGAGCGCAAAGACCGTCATGCGGCGCAAGGCACCACCGGTAAAGGCGCTGACCAGGCCAAGCAGGGTTCCCTGGGTCCCTTCAAAGAACTTGGCCAGAACCCCGGCATCGATTCCCGGGGTCGGCACGTGACAGCCGACCCGGTAAACGACGAGCATACCAAGGGTAAACAGGATACGACGTCGCAGTTCCGGGATGGAGAAGATGTTCTGCAGGTATTTGAACACGGCTTAGATGACCTCGGCCTTGCCGCCGGCAGCTTCAATCTTTTCGACGGCCGATTTGCTGAATTTGTGCGCCTGGACAGTCAGAGCCTTGGTGAGTTCGCCATCACCAAGAATCTTGACACCGTCACCGATTTTGCTGACGAGTCCGGCCTTGCCCAGGGCCGCAACGTCAACGACACTCCCGGCCTCGAACAGCTCGAGATCGCGCAGATTGACCAGGGCGTAGACCTTTTTCTTCAGCGGGGTGAAGCCGCGCTTGGGCAGACGCCGCTGCATCGGCATCTGACCGCCTTCGAAGCCGGCCTTGACACCGCCGCCGGAGCGGGCATTCTGTCCCTTGTGCCCCTTTCCGGCGGTTTTGCCGGTACCGGAACCGGGACCGCGGCCGATTCTCTTTCTGTTTTTCGTCGAACCGATAGCCGGTTTGAGATTGCTCAGATCCATGATGCCATTCCTTGTCGAACGTTAGTCCTCAACCGAAACCATGTGGGAAACCTTGGCGATCATCCCACGGATTTCGGGAGTGTCCTGCAAGACCACGGTTTTGTTCAGCCGGGTCAACCCCAGACCTTTGAGTACCTTGCCAAAGTAGGCCGGGCGTCCAATGGGGCTGCGCTTCAGTGTGATTTTCAGTTCCTTGGCCATTGATCCGTCTCCAGCTAGCCTTCCTGGGTCCCGGCCAGGCCGCGACGCTGCAGGATGGTCTCTTCGCTTTTGATTTTGCTCAGCGCGTTCATGGTCGCCTTGACCACATTGTGCGGATTGTTCGACCCGAGACATTTCGACAGAATGTCACCAACACCGGCGACCTCCAGGACCGCACGCACGGCACCGCCGGCGATAACGCCGGTACCTTCGGAGGCGCTTTTGAGCAGCACCTTCCCGGCTCCGTACTTGCCGACGACATCGTAAGGCACGGTCTTGCCCTTGAGCGGGACCTGAATCATGTTCTTGCGGGCCTTTTCGACGCCCTTGCGGATTGCCTCGGGCACCTCACGCGCCTTGCCCAGCCCGTAGCCGACCTGGCCGTTGCCGTCACCGACGACCACCAGAGCCGAGAAGCTGAAGCGCCGGCCGCCCTTGACCACCTTCGCGCACCGGTTGATGTGAATGACGCGATCAATCAGCTCGTTTTCCACCTGATCATTGCGTTGCAAGGATCTCCTCCTCTACCTTAGAACGACAGGCCGGCTTCCCGCGCCGCGTCGGCAAGGGCCTTGACCCGACCGTGGTAAAGAAACCCGTTACGGTCAAAAACCACCTTGTTGATATTCTGGGCGAGCGCCTTTTCGGCAATGGCTTTGCCGACCGCGCGCGCCGCTTCGATGTTACCGGTCGATTTCAGCCCATCGGCGATATCCTTGGACACCGTCGACGCCGAAACCAGGGTCTTACGCGCAACATCATCAATGACCTGAACGTAGATGTGCCGAGCACTGCGGAACACGCTCAGACGCGGGCGTTCCGGGGTCCCCTTGACCTTCTTGCGCACCCGGGTCTGACGCTTGAGGCGAGACTGGCGCCTTTTTTCTGCGATATTCACCGTCTGACTCCTTGCCCAGTTAGCGATTACTTCTTGCCGGCCTTGCCGGCCTTGCGCACGATTCGCTCATCAGCATATTTGATGCCCTTGCCCTTGTAAGGTTCGGGCTCGCGGAAAGAACGAATCTTTGCGGCGGTAGCACCGACCAGTTCCTTGTCGATGCCGCGCACGATGATTTTGGTCTGTTTTTCAACCTCCGCGGTCACACCTTCCGGAAGCGGATAAACGATCGGATGGGAGTAGCCGAGAGACAGGTTGAGGTTTTTGCCCTGAAGGTCAGCACGGTAACCGACCCCGTTGATCTCCAGAACCTTCTCAAAGCCTTTGGTCACACCTTCGACCATATTGGCAATCAGCGACCGGGTCAGCCCCTGCATGGCGGTACCCTTGCTGCTGTCCGCGACATTGACCTGAATCTGCTCCGCGTCGACCTCGACGTTGACCGCCGGGTTGATTTCACGGCTCAGCTTTCCCTTGGGCCCCTCAACATGAATGACGTTGCCGGCCAGGGCGACTTTCACCCCGGAGGGGATAGCGACCGGTTTTTTCCCAATACGAGACATGCGAAACTCTCCTTGTGGCCTACCAGACAGTACAGAGCAGCTCACCGCCGACCTGAGCTTCACGGGCGGCGGCATCATCCATAACCCCCTTGGAGGTCGACAGGATGGCACAGCCGAGACCATTTTTGACACGGGGAATCTCGTCCTTGCCGACATAAACCCGGCGCCCCGGAGTCGAAACCCGCTGCAGTTCGTGAATCACATGCTGGGCATTGTCATCATATTTCAGATAAATGCGCAGCATGCCCTGCTTTTGATCTGGGGTCTCCTTGAAGTTCTTGATATAGCCCTGCTCTTTAAGCACAGAGGCAATGGCCACCTTCAGCTTCGAGGAGGGCAGGTCGATCTTCTGGTGTTTGGCCATCCCGGCATTACGGATCCGGGTCAGCAAATCCGCGATTGGATCTGTCATGGACATGGGCTGAAACTCCTCAGTATTACCAGCTGGACTTGATCACGCCGGGGATTTTCCCCTCGGACGCCAGCTTGCGCAGACAGATTCTGCAAAGGTTGAACTTGCGATAATAGGCCCGGGGCCGACCACAAACGGGGCAGCGATTGTACTCGCGCACCTTGAATTTCTTGGGTCGTCTGGCCTTGATGATCATCGATTTCTTCGCCACTGTTTTCCTCCGCCTGCCTGGTTATTTCCTGAACGGCATGCCGAGTTCACGCAGGAGGGCACGCCCCTGCTCATCGGTCTGCGCCGTGGTCACGACAGTGATATTCAGGCCCTTGACCTTGTCAATCTTGTCAAGGTCGATCTCCGGGAAAATAATCTGCTCGCGGATGCCGAGGGTGTAGTTGCCACGGCCGTCAAAAGCACGCGGGGAGACCCCCTTGAAGTCGCGCACGCGCGGCAGAGCGATGTTGATCAGGCGGTCGAGAAATTCGTAGGCCCGCTCCCGGCGCAGGGTCACCATGACCCCAATGGGCATCCCCTCACGCAACTTGAACTGGGCAATCGATTTCTTCGCCTTGGTGATAACCGGCTTCTGCCCGGTGATGCGTTCAAGCTCTTCGGCCGCGGATTCCAGAACCTTGATGTTCTGGATGGCCTCACCCAGCCCCATATTGACAACCACCTTCTCGACCCTGGGCACCTGCATGACGTTCTTCAGGCCCAGTTCCTCTTTCAGGCGGGGGACCAGTTCTTTTTCGTATTTTTCCTTCAGTCTGGCCATGAAAAGACTCCGTTACTTGTCGACGATTTCGTTGCACTTCTTGCAGAAGCGGACCTTCGAACCGTCATCCAGAATGCGATACCCGGTCCGGGTGGGCTTGTTGCATGCGCCGCAGACGAGCATCACGTTGGAGATGGCAATCGGTGCTTCTTTTTCGACAATGCCGCTCTCCTGGCCGGCCTGACGGGCCCGGGTATGACGTTTGACCACATTGAGGTTTTCGACGATGACCCGTTCCTCATCTCTGAGTACCCTGAGAATCTTGCCGGTTTTTCCTTTTTCCTTGCCGGCAAGAACCATCACGGTGTCATCCTTTTTAACGTGAAATTTCTTCGCTGCCATAGTTAGTGACTCCAGGCGATTCGCTTTACAGAACTTCGGGAGCAAGCGAGACGATCTTCATGTAGCGCCGGGCGCGAAGTTCGCGTGCCACCGGACCGAAGATACGTGTCCCAACCGGCTCGCCTGCGTTATTGATGACGACGGCCGAATTGTTGTCAAACCGGATCAGGCTGCCGTCCGGGCGACGAATCTCCTTTTTGGTACGAACGATAACGGCCTTGACGACATCGCCCTTTTTCACCTTGGAGTTCGGCATGGCCTCCTTGACGGAGCAGACGATCACGTCGCCAAGCGTTGCATATTTGCGCTTGGACCCTCCCGGGACCTTGATGCAGCAGAGCTTCCGGGCACCGGAATTGTCTGCGACATCGAGCATGGTTTGCATCTGGATCATGGCCTGTATCTCCTGAAACTGACTTGCTTAAACGTTCTTTTCGAGAATCTGGCGGACCCGCCAGCGTTTCTCCTTGGAGAGCGGCCGGGTCTCAACGATCAGCACCTTGTCGCCAACACCGCACTCGTTCTTCTCGTCATGAGCTTTGCAGGTGTAACGACGCTTGATGTACTTTTTGTAAACGGGATGCTTGACCAGGTTGTCAACCTTGACAACGACGGTCTTGTCCATCTTGTCGCTGACAACGATTCCGACCCGTTCTTTTCTGTTCCCACGCTGCGTCATCTGTCTTCCCCGTCGCGTTGTATTAGGCCTGCTTTTCGCGCAGGATCGTCTTGGCGCGCGCAATGTCCTTGCGCACCTGCCCGATACGGGCTGTATTCTCCAGGTGCCCGGTGTGCAACTGAAAGCGCAGGTTGAAAAGCTCCTGATTCAGCTCGGTCACCTTCTTCTCCAGTTCGGCAACACTCAGTTCCCGCATTTCCTTAGCCTTCATTGGAGTCCTCCCTGGTCACAAACCTGGTCTTGAAGGGAAGTTTGTGGGCCCCAAGTCGCATCGCCTCGCGGGCAACCTCTTCAGACACGCCCTGCATTTCGTAAAGCATAACCCCGGGCTTGATGACGGCCACCCAGCTTTCCGGCGACCCCTTACCTTTACCCATGCGGGTTTCAGCGGGCTTGCTGGTGAGCGGCTTGTCGGGAAAAACGCGAATCCAGATTTTGCCGCCACGCTTGATGTAGCGAGTCATGGCCCGGCGGGCGGCTTCGATCTGGCGGGACGACAACCAGCCGCATTCGGTGGCCTGAAGACCGAAGTCACCAAAATTGAGCTCGGTACCACCCTTGGCGGCGCCCTTCATGCGCCCCTTGAACTGTTTCCTGTGCTTGACCTTTTTGGGCATTAACATGGTCAGGGAACTCCTCGTAAAGTCGTATCTGTCTTACAGCGCCGCGGCCTGCTCCTGGCTGAGGACCTCGCCCTTGAAGATGAGGACCTTCACCCCGATGATGCCGTAGGTGGTTTTCGCCTCGGCAAAGCCGTAGTCGATGTCAGCCCGCAGGGTGTGCAAAGGAACACGGCCTTCGCGATACCATTCCCGGCGACTCATCTCGGCACCGCCCAGACGGCCGGCGCACTCGATCTTGATACCTTCGGCCCCGAACTTGAGGGCCTGGCCGACCGCTTTCTTCATCGCCCGGCGGAACGCGACCCGGCGTTCCAGCTGCAGGGCAACATTTTCCGCGACCAGCTGGGCATCGACCTCGGGCTTGCGCACTTCCTGGATGTTGATGAAGACCTCTTTGTCGGTCAGTTTGGCCAACTCTCGTTTGAGCGCTTCAACCTCGGCACCTTTTTTCCCGATAATGATGCCGGGGCGGGCTGCATGAATGTTGACCTTGACCTTACCGGCCGCTCTTTCCAATTCGATCTTGGAGATACCGGCATGATAGAGGCGTTTTTTCAGATAGTCCCGGAGCTTGATATCCTCGTGCAGAAGATTGGCGTACTCTTTCGAAGAGGCGAACCACTTCGATTCCCAGGTACGGATGACTCCGAGACGGAATCCTATCGGATGAACTTTCTGGCCCAAAGTCTTACCTCCTCAATGCCTATTTCTCATCCAGGACCACGGTAATATGGCTGGTCGGTTTACGAATGCGGGTGGCACGGCCCTGGGCGCGAGGGATAAAGCGCTTCAGCACCGGCCCCTGGTCGACGGTAATGGTCTTGACATAGAGCCTGTCGACATCGGCAACCCCTTTCTGCTCGGCGTTGGCAATGGCCGAATTGACCACGCCGGCGACGATGCCGGCCGCCTTTTGGGGCGAAAACCGCAACGTCGAAAGGGCTTCCTGAACCCCCTTGCCGCGGATCATGTCGACGACCCAGCGTGCCTTGCGGGGCGACAGGCGTACATATCTCAGTCTGGCCTTGGCTTCCATGGGAACAACTCCTCGCCGGGTTTACTTTTTCTTCTTTTTGTCCGCGCCGTGCCCGTAGTAGGTGCGGGTCGGGGCGAATTCTCCAAGCTTGTGGCCCACCATATTTTCGGTGACGAAGACCGGTACAAATTTGCGGCCGTTATGCACGGCGAAGGTGTAGCCGACAAATTCGGGGATAATCGTCGACCGGCGCGACCACGTCTTGATGACCTTGCGGGAATCCGGGGTCGCATCGGGGTCGATTTTGCGCATCAGGCTCTCTTCGACGTAAGGCCCCTTTTTGATTGATCTGGCCATTTACCTATCTCCTGTAACTAGCATCCGCCACGCGGAAGAAATTACTTCTTGCGCCGCCGCACGATGAAGCGGTCGGAACGTTTGTTGGTTCTGGTCTTGTAACCCTTGGTCGGCACACCCCAGGGAGTCACCGGATGGCGGCCACCCGAGCTCTTGCCCTCACCACCGCCGTGCGGATGGTCGACCGGGTTCATGGCGACACCGCGTGACTGCGGCCGGCGTCCGAGCCAGCGGGCGCGACCGGCCTTGCCAAGCTTGACATTTTCGTGGTCGAGGTTGCCAACCTGGCCGACCGTTGCGAAGCAGTCCTGCAGAACCAGCCGTACCTCACCGGAAGGCAGGCGCAGCTGCGCGTATTTGCCTTCCTTGGCGGCAATCATGGCGTAGGCACCGGCGCTGCGGGCCAGCTGTCCGCCTTTGCCGACCTTCAGCTCGACGTTATGCACCCAGGTGCCCAGCGGGATGGAGCGGATCGGCATGGCGTTGCCCGGCTTGATGTCGGCACGCTCGTCAGCGATCACCTCCTGGCCGACCTGAATCCCGTGCGGCGCCAGAATGTAGCGTTTTTCGCCATCGACGTAGGTCAGCAGGGCGATGCGGGCGCTGCGGTTCGGATCGTACTCGACGCTGGTGACCTTCGCGGGGATGCCACGCTTGTCACGCTTGAAATCAATGATGCGGTACTTGCGCTTGTGGCCGCCGCCGGTGTGGCGCTTGGTGATACGCCCCTTGTTGTTGCGGCCGCCGGTGCTTTTGAGCGGCGCAAGCAAGGATTTTTCCGGAGTGGACCGGGTAATTTCGTCAAAATTGGCCGAGGTCATGTGCCTGCGGCCGGGTGATGTCGGTTTGTATTTCTTGATGCCCATTTTCAGCAACTCCCTTTCAACCCGTCCAGACCGTTAAACACCAAACAGATCGATTTCATTGCCCTCGGCGAGGGTCACATAGGCCTTTTTCCAGTTGCTGCGCTTGCCGATGTTACGGCCGAAGCGCTTGACCTTGCCGGCCACCAGCACGGTGTTGACATTTTCGACCTTGACATCGAAAGCCTTTTCCACCGCTTGCTTGATCTCGATCTTGTTGGCATCCCGGGCGACTTCGAAGGCGACGACATTGCCACCTTCCCTGACCATACTGGTCTTTTCCGTGATCAGGGGGCGCTTGAGAATCTGATGTACCGGTTTCATGATGCCAGTGCTCCTTCCAGCTGGTTCACAGCACCCTCGGTGAGAACCAGGTTGGGGTACTTCATGATGTCGTAGACGTTGACGCCCTCGGCGCGCAGAACCTTGACTCCGGGGATGTTACGGGCGGACAGTTCCACCGTGGGGTCCGCATCTTCGATCACCACCAGAGCGCCGTTGAGCTCAAAACGCTTGAGGAATTCAGCGAATCCCTTGGTGCTGATCTTCTCCAGGGTCAGGGCATTGAGCACCGTCAGTTTTTCGTCCTTGTAACGGGCCGACAGGGCGCTGCGCAACGCGGCCTTTTTTACCTTGCGATTGAGCTTGAAGCTGTAATCACGAGGAACGGGACCGAAGACGGTACCACCGCCGACAAACTGCGGTGCGCGCACCGTACCCTGACGGGCGTTACCGGTTCCCTTCTGACGGTAGGGCTTCTTGCCGCCGCCGGAGACCTCGCTCCGACCCTTGGTCTTGGCGGTACCCTGCCGACGCTTGGCCAACTGATAGCGCACCATGTCATGAATCAGATAGCCGCGGACGTCATCATTGAACACCTTGTCGGCGAGATCGCGCTCCCCAACGGCGTTCTTCTGTACATCGTAAACGGTGATTTTAGCCATCTCTTATAACCTCACAGCGGATACGTCCAGGCCGTTATTCGCTTGGAACCTTGACACCGGGGCGAATGACCACCAGACCATTGCGCGGCCCCGGGACCGCCCCCTTGATCAACAGCAGATTGTCATCGGGACGAACGTCGATAATGGCCAGGTTCTGCACCGTAACGCGCTCATTGCCCATTTGACCGGCCATTTTCTTACCCTTGAAGACGCGGGACGGCCAGGCACTGCAGCCGATGGCACCGGGAGCACGGTGAAACTTGGAACCATGGCTCATACGACCGCCACCAAAGTTCCAGCGCTTGACGACCCCCTGAAAACCTTTGCCCTTGCTGGTACCCGTGACATCGACCACATCACCGATTTTGAAAAGATCGGCACAGCGCACCTCATCGCCGACACTGACAGCGTCGACATCTTTCAGGCCGACTTCTTTTTTGTAGGCAAAGGCACCCTTGCCCGCTTTCTTGAAGTGGCCCATCTCCGGCTTGCTGACCCGGTGCGCCGGCTTCGGCTCAAACCCGAGCTGGACAGCGTTGTATCCGTCGGTCTCCGCAGTCTTTTTCTGCAGGACGACACAGGGCCCGGCCTGTACGACGGTAACGGGGACAAGTCGCCCGTCCGCCGTGTAAATCTGGCTCATCCCCAGTTTTTTACCCAAAATTCCCTGAATCATTGTCATCACCCCTGATGGTGCGGCGAAAACGTTCGTTTACAGCTTGATTTCAACATCGACACCAGCGGACAGATCGAGCTTCATCAGCGCGTCGACCGTGGCCTGGGTCGGTTCGAGAATGTCGATCAGACGCTTATGGGTGCGCATCTCGAACTGTTCCCGGCTTTTCTTGTCGATGTGCGGCCCCCGCAACACACAGTACTTGTTGATGACGGTCGGCAGGGGAATCGGCCCGGCCACCCGCGCGCCGGTACGCTTGGCAGTATCGACAATCTCGCTGACCGACTGATCGAGCAGCTTGTGGTCGTAGGCCTTCAAACGAATTCTGATTTTCTGGCTCTGCATGGAACCGCTCCTGTTACTCGATAATCTCGCTGACGACGCCGGCGCCGACAGTGCGGCCGCCCTCACGGATGGCGAAGCGAA
>CAZCUR010000044.1:0-20519 GCA_964501815.1 uncultured Geothermobacter sp. | reverse complement strand
GCGCGCTGCCGCTTCGACTTCGGCCATGCTGGTCTGCTCTTCGGCGGTATGGGCGGTCTCCAGCGAGCCCGGGCCGAGGATGAGCGGCTTGCTGCCGGCCTGGTAGAAGAGGTTGCCGTCCGAATGGGAGCGGAACGGGGTCAGGTCGAGGGGAAGGTTGAGACGTGGATAGACCTCATCGAGGATATCGGTGACCCAGCCCTGTCGGTCGAGCTGGTAGCCTTCGGCTTCGAACTCGAAGCATACGTCCAGATCGAGTCCTTTGACCTTTTTGCGCGCCTCATCAAGAATTTTTTCGATGTCCCGTCGTACCCGGCCGGGGTTGACACCCGGGGCCAGATGCACATCGATCCAGGTTTCGCAGCGGTCCGGTACCACGAAGCCGGCCCGGGACGAGCTCATCTCGCGGATGGAATAGACCAGCGGCGAATCCTTTCCGGAAAAGAGCGGCAGGCGTTCGAGCATCAGCAGCACGCGCAGCATCGATTCGATGGCGTTGTGCCCCAGTTCCGGCAGCGAGGAGTGAATGCGGCGGCCCTGGGTTGTCAGGCCGACCTCCATGTAGCCGTAGTGGCTGAAGGCCGGCCGCAGGGAGGTCGGCTCGCCGATAATGACCCAGGGAGGCTGGGTCTCCCGCAGGAAGCGGCTGCTGCCGTCACCGTTCTCCTCTTCACCTACGACCAGCAGCAGGCCGAGGTTGGGGCGCTCCTCCTCCGGAAGGTCCGCCAGCGCCAGCCAGGCTTCGACCATGGCCGCGCAGCCGCCCTTCATGTCGGCGGCGCCGAGACCGCGGATGACGCCCCACTCCTCGCTGGCGCCATAGGCGTCGAGGTCCCAGGCGGCCACCGTGTCGACGTGCCCGACCAGATAGAGAGACGGCTCCCCGGCTCCCATGCGCGCGACCAGGTTGTAGCGCTCCTCCTCGACCTCCTGGCGCAGGACCGGCAGCCCGGCCGGCTGCAGCCGCTCTTCAAGGTAGAGCTGGATATCCTCCTCCTTGCCGGACGGGGAGTAGATGTCGATCATCTCCATCAGGGTCGTCTGCAGACGCTCCGGGTCGATGGCGTTCCAGACCTGTTCCAGGCGGGTCATCCTTTTTTCTCCCTTCGCCCTTTGCGGGTCCGTGACAGGTTGAGAGTCAGGTAGACGTGCTGACGCATCTTGTCGAAGCCGAGCTTGCGGAAAAAGCGGATGCCCGCCTCGTTGTCGGCATCGGTATCGACCATGATCATGCGCACCCCCTGCTCTTCCATGCGGTCACGGATTTCCTCGAACAGCTTCTGCCCGATACCGTAATCCTGCAGGCCGGGACGTACGCCGATCCAGACCAGGTAGCCGTATTTCCAGGAGGAGTTCGGCTTGTCCACCGTGGTGCCGAGGGCAAACCCGACGACTTCACCGTCCAGGTCGGCCACCAGGCACAGCTCACTGTCCGAATTGAACAGGGTGGTGATCTCGTACTCGTCCCAGGTGCGGTACATGCTGGGCGAGAAGTCGGAGGTGAAGAGCTGTTCGCCGAGGTGAAAGACGGCCGCCATGTCGTCGATGGTCATGTTGCGGATGTCGAGTGCCGCGTGGTGGGTGCTGCTCATGCGATGCCTTTCGGACGGGATTCCGGCTGCATGGCCAGCAGCCGGTTGTGTTTGACAAATATTTTACCATCTGTGGCGCGATGGGGCGCGGGAACATCATTCGCCCCGCGCGCCGGAGGGTGGCACCTGCAGCGGCCGGTCATTGATCGGCAGGTGCAGCAGGGTCGCCATCAGGCCAAGGCCCATGGCGATGATCCAGACGCCGGTGTAGGAACCGGTGAAATCGAAGATGCGGCCGCCCAGCCAGGCCCCGAGAAAGGCACCGAGCTGGTGGCTCAAAAAGACGATGCCGTAGAGGGTCGAGAGGGAGCGGACGCCGAAGACCTGGGCGACGATGCCGGAGGTCAGCGGCACGGTCGCCAGCCATAAAAAGCCGATCAGCAGGCTGAAGGCCATGGCGGTGAACGGGGTGAGCGGCAGCAGCAGAAGCAGCAGCATCAGGATCGTGCGCGAGGAGTAGAGGCCGCTGAGCAGGAATTTCTTGCGCAGGCTGTCGCCGAGCCTGCCGAAGGTGAGGGAACCGAAAATGTTGGCCAGGCCGATCAGGGCCAGGGCGGTCGCGCCCAGTTCCGGCGAGAGCCCGCGGTCGACCAGGTAGGCCGGATAATGGGTGGCGATGAAGGCGACATGGAAGCCGCAGACGAAGAAACCGCCGTTGAGCAGCCAGTAGCCGCGGTGCCTTTTGGCCTGCGCGAAGGCGGTGGCGAGGTCGAGGCCGTGGCTGGTTGCGTCCTGTTCGCCTTCGCCGCGACCGAAGAAGGCGGCCAGCAGGCTGATACCCAGGGCCAAAAGCCCGAGCAGTTCGAGGGAGTGCTGCCAGCCGAACAGGTCGATCAGTCCCTGGACCACCGGCACCAGGGCGAACATGCCGACGGAGCCGGCGGCGGTGATGATGCCGAAGGCGGTGCCGCGCTTGCCGGGGGCGACCATGCGGCCGACCACGCCAAGTACCACCACGTAGGTGCTGGCGGCCAGTGCCAGGCCGATGAGGATGCCGAGATTGAGGTTCAGGGACAGGGGGGAGGAACTGTGGGCGGTCAGCAGCAGGCCGAGCGCGTAGATGACGCCGCCTGCCAGCAGCACGCGGCGCGGACCGATACGGTCGGCGAGCAGCCCCACGGCCGGCTGCACCAGGCCGAAGCAGAGATTCTGGATGGCAATGGCCAGGCCGAAGGTTTCGCGACCGACCTCGAGGGCGGCTGTCAGGGGTTTCAGATAAAGTCCGAACCCCTGGCGTATCCCCATGCTGAGGATGACGATCAGGGCGCCGAAGAGGATGGTGCGGATTGCGCTACGGGACATGGGAATCCTGTTTGGGCCACCAAGACACCAAGCACACGAAGAACATCAAGTCTTCAGTGGTTTGGGATTAAGCTTGGCAAAGTGCTATTAGGATACTCCAGTTTCGATCACCCCGGGGCCCTAATGTGAAACGGTGAGATTTTTTTCTCCTGGTTGTCTTGGTGTCCCTGGTGCCTTGGTGGCCACAACGCTTTTCTTCTTCAACAGCACCACCCCGACGAAGATCATCCCCGTGGCCAGCCAGTCGAGCAGGCCGATCGGCTCGCCGGCGATCAGGGCGCCGATCAGTAGCGCCACCACCGGCGGGATGTAGGTCACAGACGAGGCGCTGACTGCTCCGAGCGTGTCGACGATGTAGTAGTAGATGATGTAGGCAAGCCCGGTGCCGAGCAGGCCGAGACCGACCACCAGGCCGAGGGCGGCGTGGGGCGCGGCGAAGATGTTTTCCAGCCCGTCGAAGGGGGTGACCAGCAGCAGGGTCAGCAGGCCAAAGCCGAGTTGCCAGGTGGTCAGGGCGGCGGCCGGCAACTGCAGCGGGATGACGAACCGGCGCGCGTAGATGAAGGAGGCGCCGAGGGTCAGGGCGCCGAGCACGATCCAGGCGACCCCTTCGAAGTTGCTCGCGGCCAACTCGGAGCCAGAAGGGCGCGCCATGATCAGTACGCCGATGAAACCGACCAGTACGCCGACGATCTTGAGCGGACTGGCCTTTTCCTCGGGGATGAACAGTACCGCCAGCGGGAAGGCGAAGAGCGGGATGGCGCCGCTGACCGCGCCGGCGACGCCGGAGAGGAGGAGCGAGGTCCCCTTGGCGAAGCCGAAGTAGTAGACTGATGTCGCAAGCAGGCTCATCACCAGAAAATGACCGGCGTGGCGCAGCTGATTCAGGTTCAGGGCGCGCCGCAGCAGGGCGAAGAGCAGGACCGGCAGAAAGCCGAACAGCACCCGGAAAAAGACGATCTGTAACGGCGAGATCTGCTCCGCGGCGAGTTTCATGTAGATGAAGTTGCTCCCCCAGATGACGCCGAGGGCGGCAAAGGCGATGATGGGCAGGCGCCCGGCCAAGAGTTTCATGGCTTGCCTCCAAGGTTCCGGCTGTTGTACTGTTTAACGAACAAATGATTGTTAAGTTAACCTTGTGTGCAAAATATTGTCAATAGGGACGTTATATGGAACAGTCTGCCGAAGCTATTGCCGCCAACCTGAAGTGCCACCGTGAGAGCCGGGGCCTGAGTCTCGACCAGATGGCCGAGCTGACCGGCGTCAGCAAGAGCATGCTGCGCCAGATCGAAACCGGTAAGTCGAGTCCGACCATCGCCACCCTGTGGAAAATCGCCAACGGCCTGCACCTCTCCTTCACCTCGCTGCTGTGCAAGCCGGAGGTCGAGGCCGAGGTCAAATCCTTTCGCGGCGAAAGGCCGCTCACCGCCGAGGAGGACCACTACCGTCTCTACCCGCTGGTCCCGTTCAGCCCGCAGCAGGGCTTCGAGACCTACTATTTCGAGATCGATCCGGGGACCGTCTTTCACGGTGAACCGCACGAGGGGAACGTTTACGAATATGTCTTTGTGACGTCCGGGGCCCTGGAAATGAGCCTGGAAGGAAAGGTTTTCGAGGTACGCGCCGGCGAGTTTTTACGCTTTTCCGCCAACGTGCCGCACGATTACCGCTGTCTTGGTGACGAGATGGCGCAGGTGATCATGCAGATCAGCTATCTGCCCTGACACAGCCGAAAATAGAAAAGGCCCGCACCTTGTGGCGCGGGCCCGGGTCGGATTGCCCTTCTGCTACTTTTTTTCGGCGGCGGCCTTCTGCTGGTCGGTCAGGCGCCCCTTCCAGCTTTTCGGCCGTTTCTTGCCGGTGGTGCCGCGCCAGATCTTGCCTCGTTTGCTTCTGCGATCTCCTTTGCCCATGATGAATCCTCCTTGGAACGGTTGGACATGTTCGGGTGAACGATTCGTCTGCACAAAGACGGCAAAAACAGTTCTGATTTAGTGGTCTTTCGGTCCGTTGTCAAGGGGGTGGCGGTCGGAGGCCATTCGCCCTATGATGGCTCGAACCGGTCAATCCTAGCGGCTTCGGAGCGCCCTGATGTTTCAAACCTGTCTGAAACTCTACGGCACCGCCTTTTTCTGGGGGGGCACCTTCGTGGCCGGGCGGTTGCTCGGTGGGGCGGTCCCTCCCGTGACCGCTGCATTCTGGCGCTTTGTTATCGCCTCGGTTTTGCTGGTAGTTGTTCTTTTCCGGTTCGAAGGCGGATTGCCGCGCCTTTCCTTCCGACAGGCTCTGGCCGTCCTTGCGCTGGGGGCCACGGGCATCTTTGCCTACAATCTCTGTTTCTTTGCCGGGCTGACCCACATCGGCGCCGGTCGCGCCTCGCTGATTATCGCCCTTAACCCGGTCGTCATCGGCGTCGCCTCGGTTCTGGTTCTGGGAGAGCGGATGACCCGCCTGCGCCTGTCCGGTACCTTCCTTGCCCTGGTCGGCGCGCTGGTGGTCATCAGCCGGGGGCGGATGGCGGAGCTGGTTTCGGGCGGCGTCGGTGCCGGAGAACTGCTGATTCTCGGCTGCGTGCTCAGCTGGACCCTCTATTCCCTCATCGGCCGGCAGAGCATGCGCGGGCTTTCGCCCCTTGCGGCGGTCACCTGGTCGGCGCTGGCCGGGACGCTGCTGCTCGCTCTGGTCGCTCTGCCGCAGGGAGGATTGGGGGCTGCTTTGACGCTGGGGTTCAAGAGCTGGCTGGCTGTCGGCTATCTGGGTGTTTTCGGCACTGTGGTCGGATTTCTGTGGTATTTTCAGGGCATTCAGGCTATCGGCCCGGCGAGGGCAGCCGTTTTCATCAACTTCGTTCCGGTCAACGGTGTGCTTTTGGCCACCCTGATTCTGGACGAGCCCCTCAGCCTGTCTTTGCTGACCGGCGGTGTGCTGGTGCTGCTTGGCGCCTGGCTGGCGATGGCGCCGCCCCGGCGGGTGGTTCGTCCCGAGGCTGTCCATGACTGCTGATCGTGCAGAGGAAACAGAGCGGTCCTTGCTGCTCCTGGTCCGGCAGCTTGCCGGCGACCATCCGCAGCTGCAGGAGCTGCTGGAGGAGCTGCCATCCTGGCTGAAGCTGGACGGCTACCAGCTGCGTCAGCGCATGGTCGGCTGGGCCCTGGGGATGCTGGCGCGCGGTGGGCAGGACGAACTGGAACCGGCGGCACGCCTGCTGGCCCGGGCCGGGGTGCGCTGCTGGCTGGTTCCTGAACCCCAGGCTCCGCCCGCGCTCGATCCGCTGCGCGCCATCGAGGTCCGCCCGGACGCCGTGCTCCTTTGCGGGCGCAACGCCAGGGTTGCCGTCGATGCCGGGGTCCGCATCCTCGCGGTTCTGGGGGATGTCTCCGGTCGCCTGGTCCAGCGGCAGCTCAAGCAGCTGATGGCGGCGCGCATCTACCAGGGACGCGACCAGATTCCCGGCATGGATGTGCGCGAAAAACTGCGCACCATCTGGCAGGGCAAACCCCTGCTCGATCTCTACCTGTTCGATGACCGGAATCAGCTGCAAGGGGCCTTCCGGGTCCGACCGGGCGGATTCAATCCCGCGGGGCTCGGGGAGGCCAAACAGCCCGGGGCGGTCGGCAACATGCGGGCGTTGATGGCATTGCTCAAGGACCGGGCGGCAAAGTTCGTCCTCGATACCGATTTTGGCCTGGCGCAGATTGCCGGCTGCCAGCTGTGCGGTGAAAAGGAGCGGGACGACTGGCTCGATGTCAATACCCGGCGGCTGTTGCGCTACGGCAGTATTCGCGCCGCCATGCTGCAAACGAAGCCTGTCTCCGCGCCGCAGGGGGACGAAAGTGCCGTGCCGGCGGCGGCCGGTCCCCTTGGGGTGCTGGCCGGTCCGGCGATTGACCAGGCGGAGTCGGGGGCGGGCGACGAGGCCGCAGACGATACGCCATCCGCCGGCCTTGGGGTTGCTGGCTCCCTGCCGCAACCGCCGCCGGAAACCGGGCGGTCGTCTTTGGGTGTCTCCTGGGGGCTCTGGCTGTTCAGTGGTGGTCTTGGCATCTGGGCAGCCCTGGCCGGTACGGTCCTGTCCGACGCGGATGTCGGTCGTTTCGTCAGTCGCTACGGTTTCGAAACCGGGATACTGCCGGCGATTCTGGCTCTGATCCTGCTAACTGCCGGTCTGCGCAACCTGCGCCTGAAGCGTTTGATCGAGACCACGCCGACCAGCCGTATCCGCTCGCTGGCCATGGGGCTGGTTGAACTGCACGGCACGGTGCGGCGCGAGTATGCCCTGGTCGCTCCCATGACCCAGACCCCCTGCGTCTGGTACAGGGTGCGCCGGTACCGCCGCCGGCGCAACCCCAAAAACAACCAGAGCACCTGGCAGCAGACCAGCGTGCGCGACAGCGGACATGTCCCCTTTCTGCTCGATGACGGCACCGGCCGGGTCCGCATCGATCCGGCGGGCGCGACGGTCATAGCCGGCCGCAGGGAGGAGGGCTATCCCGGCCAGGGCAACATCCTCATGGGCGCATCCAGCGGCTATGATGCCGACGAGAAGTGGGTTGAGGAGCGCATCGACGAGGGGACCCGGCTGTACGTTCTCGGTTCGGCGACACCGGTTCGCCCGACGCGGCAGCCTCTGCGGGTGCGCCTGGTCGAACGGCTGCGCCGGCTCAAGGGGGATCCGGTGGCCATGCGTCGTTTCGACCGCAACGGCGACGGTCGTATCGATGCTGAAGAGTGGCAGGCGGCCAAATCGGCGGTTGAACGGGAGCTGCTGGAGGAGTCCTTACGGCAAAACAGCGAGCGCAACGATATCAGGGCGGTTGTTCAGCGCGCCCGAACGCGCGGGCTGCCGTTTGTCATCGCCGAGGCTCAAAACGAGGACGGTCTGACGCGCAAGCTCGCCTGGCTGGGCTGGTTTTTGACCGCCGCCGCGGGCGGCGCTTTTGTCTGGGCCCTCAGCTTGATGATGACCTGAGGGTATGGGCGTGCTAATCTTGCTGCCAACAACGCGACAAAACGGGGAGGAACTATGACCGGCTGGATGGTCCTGGGTGTGGTGGTCTTTATTCTGCTGCTGGCGGTGCTCTGGGCGATTGCCGCCTACAACGGCTTTGTAGCGATGAAGTACAACATCGACAAGGCCTGGAGCAACATCGATGTGCTGCTCAAGCAGCGCTTTGATGAGCTGCCCAAACTGATCGAGGTCTGCAAGGGCTACATGCAGCACGAGCGTGAAACCCTCGAGGCCGTCATCAAGGCCCGCTCGGCGGTCAGTGGTGCGCGCAGCGAGCAGGAACAGCTGCAGGCGCAGAACACGCTGACGGAGACACTCAAGTCGCTGTTCATGGTGGTGGAGCGCTACCCGGATCTGAAGGCTGACAAGGTCTTTCGCGAACTGTCCGGCCGCATCACCGAACTCGAGGAGCAGATCGCCGACAGGCGCGAGCTCTACAACGAGACGGTCACCATCTACAACACCCGGCTGGAGCAGTTCCCCGACGTCCTCATCGCCCGGCTGTTCAACTTCACCTCCCGCATCCTCTGGCAGATCGACCCGGAACATCGGCGCGACGTTCAGGTCCGTTTTTCCTGACCGTTTCCTGACGATGAAACAGAAAAGCCCCGGCGGAGAATCGGTCCGCCGGGGCTTTTTGGTGGAGGCCCTCAGGTCCTGACTCGTTATGCCGGGCCCGTGCCGGTTGCGGCAATGGCTTGCGCGAGGAGCCCGGCAACGGTGCGATCAGTCTTTCTGGTCGCTGATGTCGGCAAAAGATTCGTTGAAGATTTCCAAAAGCTCCAGGTTCTGTTTGGAGATCATCATGGCGTTTCCGACGATACCGTAGAAGAGGATGCTCAGGCGGGTCTTGGATGTGTTGTCCTTGATACGCTCCACCTGTTTTTCGTTCAGTTTCGCCGCCAGTTCGCGCAGCTGCCAATCCTTCTCTTCAATCCTGTCGAGGTTGGCGATTTCCCCTTTGGCGATCAGCTCGGCAACCTCAAGCAGAATGTCGCGAATCTGCTTGCGTACCAGCTCCAGCTCTTCAATCTGTTCCGGCAACAGGCCCTTGTGCTGGTTGCCGACATGGGTGTAGGCACGCAGAACGATATCGCGATGCCCGTCGGTCAGTTTCTGCAGGCGGCGCACCGTCTGGGCGTATTTGTGACTGACCTTGCGCCCGCTCTGGGCCAGCACGCGCATGGCCTTGAAGATATTGGCGCTGATGATGTTCGACCAGTTCTGGAACTGCTGCAGCTTCTTGCGTTCATAGCCGATGCGGTCGAAGTTGTTGCGGAACAGGGCTTCCAGCGTGATGTCGAGGGAGTCGGCCAGTTCGCGCAGCAGCAGGCTCATGTGGCCGAAGGTGGTGGCGATGGCGGTGTCGGCGTCCTCGACCGACTCAAGATTGAAAATCTCCTGTTTCTTCGAGGACTCCTCCAGCAGACGATGCTTTTTGTGGGCGTTGTAGATGAGCAGTGCCGCGATGACCAGAAGCAGGATGACGCCGACCGCTTCGGCATAAAAAATTACCAGGGCGAAGGTCGCAGCGAAGGTCGCAGCAATCACCGCAGTCATAAACCAGCCGCCGATGACCGTCAGCACCCCGGTGACACGGTAGACGGCGCTTTCCCGCCCCCAGGCGCGGTCGGCGAAGGAGGTGCCCATGGCGACCATGAAGGTGACATAGGTGGTCGACAGCGGCAGCTTGTTGGCGGTGGCATAGGAGATTGTGGCTGCCGCGACCATCAGATTGACCGCGGCGCGAATCAGGTCGAAGGAGGGGCGCTGGCCGCCGTGTCCTTTCTCCAGGGTTTTCTGGGTGATGTCGAAACGGCTCGAGACCCAGTTGCGAACGGGCGCCGGGACCAGCACGCGCAGACTGTCAAAGAAATAGAGTACGAGACGGACGATGGCGCGCGACAGGCCAACAGATTCAAAGCGTTCAACCCCTTCTTCCTGCTGGGCCAGCTGAATGGTGGTTTCGGTTACGGTGCGCGCCTTGCGCGAAAAAATCAGCGTCAGCACCATGATCAGACCGGCGACCATCAGGTAGGCGGTTTCGGAAGGAACCTTGCCCTTCAGGGCACTCATGGTGGTATGCAATGGATCGGCGGTGGCCACGGCGGCCTTGTAGGCGTGCAGCCCGGCCATGGGCACACCGATGAAGTTGACCAGGTCGTTGGCGGCGAAAGCGAGCGCCAGGGCGAAGGTGCCGATCAGGATAATCGGTTTGAGGATGTTAAATTTCAGGGACTGCAAAATCTGCAGGATGATGGCGGAGACGACAAACATGCAGCCGAGGATGAGCGGTGCGTTCCCCTTGATCCACACGAGAGTCTCTTTGGTCATGAAACTGGCGCCCTTGGCGCCCTTGATGAGGATGAAGTAGGTGATAAAGGCCATGGCGACGCCGCCCCACAGGGCGCCGTAGCGTTTCATCCGTTTTTCGTAGTCAAAAGTGAACAGCAACCGGGTGAAGAACTGGCCGATGGCGCCGCAGATAAAGGCCACCGCTACCGAGAAAAGGATACCCATGATGATGGCGATGGCCTTGGCCGAGTTGATGTACTGGCCGATGGTCGCCAGACTGTCGCCGTTTTCGAGAATCTTGAGCACCGACACCATGACCGCGGCGCCGAGCAGTTCAAAGACGACCGAGACCGTCGTGGAGGTCGGCAGGCCGTAGGTGTTGAACAGATCGAGCAGGATGATGTCGCTGATCATCACCGCCAGAAAGATGGTCAAAAGCTCCGGCATGGTGAAGAATTCCGGATGGAAGATGCCTTTGCGCGCCACTTCCATCATGCCGCTGGAAAAGAGCACGCCGCAGAACAGGCCGATGGCGGCGACGCCGATGATCACCCGGCGGGAGGCGACCCGGGCGCCGATGGGAGCGTTGAGAAAGTTGACCGCGTCGTTGCTGACACCAACCACCAGGTCGATGGCGGCAATGATAATCAGAATACCTACGCCTACAGTGAAGAGTTCAATGCTCATCGCAGTGTTCCCTTGATGGAATTTTCTGAAACGGACTGGGTTGCCCGGTCCTCTCAGGTGATGCCAGGTGGCACGTCGGACCGTCGCCGGGCTGTTTATAACATCACTGGCCAGACAAGTGGACCAAAAAAATGCGCGTGCTTCAGATTCGGCTTTTTTCAGCTGACTGCCGTTAAAGCAAAGCCCCCAAGGTGACCGGGGTCAGCCTGGGGGCCTGATGGTTCATGGTGCCGTTTGGGCCTCAGAGTATCTGGCTGAGGAAGAGCCTGGTCCGCTCATTCTGCGGGTTGTCGAAGAATTCCTCCGGGGTGTTCTGCTCGACAATCTGCCCCGCGTCCATGAACATGACCCGGTCGGCGACCATCTTGGCGAAACCCATCTCGTGGGTGACCACCAGCATGGTCATCCCTTCTTCGGCCAGTTCGACCATGACGTCGAGCACCTCCTTGACCATCTCGGGGTCGAGAGCGCTGGTCGGTTCGTCGAACAGCATGATCTTCGGCTTCATGCACAGGCTGCGGGCGATGGCGACGCGCTGCTGCTGACCGCCGGAGAGCTGTCCCGGATATTTTTTCGCCTGCTCGGCGATTTTGACCTTCTCCAGATACATCATGGCCATCTCCTCGGCCTCTTTGCGGGGGGTCTTGCGGACCCAGATGGGCCCGAGGGTGAGGTTTTCCAGAATGGTCAGATGCGGAAAAAGGTTGAAATGCTGAAAAACCATGCCGACTTCGGCACGCACCTTTTCGATGTTCTTGATGTCGTTGGTCAGCTCGATGCCGTCGACGATGATGCGGCCGCGCTGGTGCTCCTCAAGCCGGTTGATGCAGCGGATCATGGTCGACTTGCCCGAACCGGACGGGCCGCAGATGACGATACGTTCCTTGGGCTGGACCTGCAGGTTGATGTCCTTGAGCACGTGGAAGTCGCCATACCATTTGTGCATCTGCTCGATAATGATAATCGGATCGTTGTCCGGGCGTGTTGTCACGTTGGCTTCGTTCATGGTCGCGGGTTCCTTCAGCGTCCGGTGTGCAGTTCCTTTTCGAGTTTGCGGCTGGTGCTCGACATGGCGTAGCAGCAGATAAAATAGAGGACCGCCAGAAAGAGGTAGGCCTCCGTGGAAAAGCCCATCCATTCGGGATTGGAAATGGTGACCTTGGTGGTCTTGAGCACATCATACAGGGCGATGATGACCACCAGCGAGGTATCCTTGAAGGCTGAAATCAGGATGCCCACCGTGGGCGGGATGACGATTTTCAATGCCTGCGGCAGGATGACCAGGCGCATGGTCTTGCTGTAGTTCAGCCCCAAAGAGTCGGCCGCCTCGTACTGCCCCTTGGGGATGGCCTGCAGGCCGCCGCGCACCACCTCGGCGATGTAGGCGGCGGTAAACAGGATGATGGCCACCTGGGCGCGCAGCACCTTGTCGATGGTGACCCCTTCGGGCAGAAAGAGCGGGAACATGACCGAGGACATGAACAGCAGGCTGATCAGCGGCACGCCGCGGATCAGTTCGATGTAGACCACACACAGCGATTTGATGGCCGCCAGTTTTGAGCGCCGTCCCAGCGCCAGCAGGACTCCGAGCGGATAGGCGAACACCATGCCGAAAAAGGACAGGAGCAGGGTCAGGGGCAGACCGCTCCACTTGCCGGTCTCGACCACCGGCAGCCCCAGGCCTCCGTGCATCAGCCAGCCCATGACGGCAATGCCGGCCAGCCAGATGATTCCCAGAGATTTTTTCCAGCGTCGGCGATCCCGGCTCCATACGGACAGACCGACCAGCAGAATCATGGTCAGCGCGGGCCGCCACTGCTGGTCTTCGGGGAAGAAGCCGAACAGGATAAAACGGATGTTGCGGCTGACCACCGACCAGCAGGCGCCATGCCCTTCGCGACAGACCGCAGGTTCGCTGAACCAGTGGCTGTCGATGAAGGCCCACTTGATCAGCGGTGGAACGGTCCACCAGAGGAACCACAGGGTCAGGATGGTTAAAATCGAGTTGAACCAGTTGTTGAACAGGTTTTCGCGCAGCCAGCCGATGACCCCGACCTTGGTGACCGGCGGGCGGATCTCTTCGGCAGCTTCAATCCGGTCACTCATGTCAGCGCTCCACCAGGGCCATTTTCTTGTTGTACCAGTTCATGAACAGGGATGTTGACAGACTGAAGATCAGGTAAACCAGCATAATCAGGGCCACACCCTCAATGGCCTGACCGGTCTGGTTGATGGTGGTGTTGGCCACCGAGACGAAGTCGGCGTAGCCGATGGCGATGGCCAGTGAGCTGTTCTTGGTCAGGTTGAGCATCTGGCTGGTCACCGGCGGGATGATGACCCTGAGGGCCTGCGGCAGCACCACCAGGCGCAAAACCTGCCCCGGTTTCAGACCGATCGACATGGCGGCCTCAATCTGCCCCTTGCTCACCGCCTGAATGCCGGCCCGCACGATTTCAGCGACGAAGGCGCTGGTATAGAGAATCAGACCGATAAGCAGGGCGCTGAATTCCGGGCTGACCGTCAGACCGCCGCGAAAGTTGAAGCCGCGCAGGGCCGGTACATCCATGGCGGTTGGCGCGCCAAAGGCGGCCCAGACCAGCACCGGCAACACCAGAGTCAGGCCCATGCCCATGCGGTGCACCGGCATGATCTTGCCGGTGGCGTCCTGGACTCTGTGTCCCCAGCGGGTGAGCAGGTACCAGCCGACGATACCGACCAGGGCGGCCAGCAACATCCATTTGTGGGCCGGATGGGCCGCCGGTACGGCGAAGATCAGCCCCCGGTTGCACAGGAACATGCCCGGAAGCGGATGCAGCGCCTGGCGCGGCGACGGAAAGGCCTCGTAAAAGAGGGCGTACCAGAAAAAAAGCTGCAACAGCACCGGGATGTTCTGCATCACCTCGATGTAGGCGCCTGAAAGTTTTGCAACCAGCCAGTTGTGTGACAGGCGCGAGATGCCGATGATGGTGCCGAGAAGCAGCGAAAAGACAATGCCGACAAAAGAGACTTTCAGCGTGTTCAGGGCGCCGACCACCAGGGCGCGGCCGTAGGTGTCGGCCGCCGAATAGGGGATGGGCGGTTCGGCGATTTCGAAGCCGGCTTCGCGTTCCAGAAAACCGAAACCGGTGGCGATGGACTGGCGTTCGAGGTTGGCCTGGGTGTTGACGAACAGAATGTAGCCGATGCCCAGGGCGACCAGCAGGACCACCGCCTGAAACATGTGGCCGCGTTTGACCGGATCGCGCCAGAACGGGACTTTGGCCGGCTGCTGCAGATTTGAGGTTTCCGGGATACTCAAAACGGTTACCGCGCAGAATTGGATATCAGGGTTACGTGTCAACAAGATGGCTGTCGGGAGGGGAGCAAAAGACCCCCTCCCGACAGCGGACGCAGTTTACTTGAAGGGCGGGGTGTACATCAAGCCGCCTTTGGTCCACAGGGCGTTCAGGCCGCGCTTGAGGCCGAGCTTGGTGTTGACACCGACATTGCGCTCGAACACTTCGCCGTAGTTGCCGACCTGCTTGATGATGTTGTAGGCCCATTTTTCATCCAGGCCCAGGGCCTTGCCGTTACCCGGCGTCACGCCGAGGAAACGCTGGATCGCCGGGTTTTTGCTTTTGAGCATCTCATCGACATTTTTGGAGGTGATGCCGAATTCCTCGGCCTGAATCATGGCCATGACGGCAAAGTCGACGATGTCGCGGAACTGGTCGTCGCCGTGGCGTACGGCCGGAGCCAGGGGCTCCTTGGAAATGATCTCCGGCAGGATGACATAGTCGGCCGGATTGGGGGCGACGGCACGGATACCGGCCAGCTGGGAGGCGTCGGACGTCATGACGTCACAGCGACCGGCGAAAAAGGTTTTGGACAGCTCGGCCGTCGACTCGATGACCACCGGCTTCCATTTCATGCCGTTGCTGCGGAAGTAGTCGGCCACGTTCTGTTCGGTGGTGGTGCCGGGCAGGACGCAGACGGTCGCGCCGTCAAGCTCTTTGGCGCTTTTGACGCCGAGTTTTTTCGGCACCATGAAACCCTGGCCGTCGTAGTAGTTGACATGGACGAAGTTGAGGCCGAGCTGGGTTTCACGCGACAGGGTACGGGTGGCGTTGCGGGTCAGCAGGTCGATTTCGCCCGACTGCAGGGCGGTGAAACGCTGCTGGGCGGTCAGGGGGGTGAATTTGACCTTGTTGGCATCGCCGAAAATGGCCGCAGCCACGGCCCGGGCGGTGTCGACATCAAGGCCGCGCCAGACGCCTTTTTCGTCCGGCATGCCGAAGCCGAACAGGTCGCCGTTGACACCGACCTGGATGTAGCCTTTTTTCAGGACGGCATCGAGATCCTTGCCGGCGAAGGCGGCCCCGGAAAAGAGCAGGCAGATACCTGCGGCCAGAGCAAGAAGTTTCATCAGTTTCATCGGTTCTCCTCCTTTTGTGGGTCGTTGTGGCGACCGCTGTCGGTCGCCGGGTCCGAGAGTGGGGGCGGGCCCGAAAAACATCATAGCCGCTGGCGGCGCAATGAAAAGTCAGGCCGGATAAAATCGGCTGAAATTGCAGGAGGTGGCGGCGGAAATTTCAGTGTGCCAACCGCAAATTTGGCGTAATCAAACAGAGTTTGAAATCTATAAGGCAGCTGCAGGTCGACTGTCAAATAAAAATTGCTGGCGTACCTGGTGGCGGTGATGCAGGTGGGTTATCCGTTGCCCCAGGACAAAAGGAGCAGTCCGGCCCAGATGAGGGCGATGGCGAGAATGACGATGCGGCTTTTCATGGCCGCGCATTGTGACCCAGCCGGACCGGTTGGTCAACCCCCGTCGGTTCTCTTGTCCCGTCCTTCGGGCTGTGCTATGGTTCGACCCCCTCTGGCCCCGTGGGCCGCAGCCGCAACTTAGAGTATTGACCCCATGGCACATCTGGATATCAGCACACTCAACGATCCCCAGCGCCGGGCTGTTGAACACGGAGACGGGCCCCTGCTGTTACTGGCCGGCGCGGGCTCGGGCAAAACCCGGGTGATCACCTTCCGCATCGCCCATCTTGTGCGCCACCGGGGCGTTCCCCCGGAGCAGATTCTGGCGGTGACCTTCACCAACAAGGCGGCGCGCGAGATGAAGGAGCGTGTCGCGGACCTGGTCGGCGCTTCCGCCGCCCGGCGCATGACCATTTCGACCTTTCACGCCCTGTGCGCCAACATCCTGCGCAGCGAGATAACCCGCCTGGGCTACCGGCGCAATTTCACCATCTTCGACGCCGCCGACCAGCTGCGCCTGGTGCGCGACATCTTGTCCCGGGGCGATTATGACGCCTTCGGATTCAGGCCCGAGCAGGTGCTCTGGTTCATTTCCGACTGCAAGAACCGCCTGGTTCGCCCCGGTGAGATGGCCCCGGCTCCCAATGATCCCCTCCAGCAGGTCGGTCTGGCGGTTTATCCCGACTACCAGCGGGGGCTGAAGACCTGCAATGCCGTCGACTTCGATGACCTGCTGCTGCTGTCCTGGGTGCTGTTTGAGGAACACCCTGAGGTTCTGGAGGCCTGGCGGCGTAAGTTCCGTCATATCCTGGTGGACGAATATCAGGATACCAACCTGGCCCAGTACCGGCTGCTGCGCCAGCTGGCGCAGCACGGCAATCTGTGTGTGGTCGGGGATGACGACCAGTCGATCTACGGCTGGCGTGGCGCCAATCTCGGCAATATTCTTGAATTCGAGCGCGACTTCCCCGGCACCACCACCATCCGTCTGGAGCAGAACTATCGTTCGACCGCCACCATTCTCGAGGCGGCCAACGCCGTCATTTGCCGCAACAGCAAGCGCAAGGAGAAGGCCCTGTGGACCTCGGGCGGGTCCGGAGAGCCGCTCGAACTGCTGGTCGCACCGGACGACGAAGAGGAGGCGCGCATGGTCGCGGGGCGCATTCAGGCCGAGCGCCAGCGTGGCCGCCACTGGAAGGATATGGCTGTCCTTTACCGCACCAACAGCCAGTCACGGCCCTTTGAGGAACAGCTCCGCTTTCTGAATATCCCCTACCGCCTTGTCGGTGGGCAGCAGTTTTTTGATCGCAAGGAGGTCAAGGACGCGCTCGCCTACCTGAAGCTGCTGTGCAATCCTCAGGATGAAGTGAGCCTGCTGCGCATCATCAACTATCCCCGGCGCGGCATCGGCACCGGCAGTATCGAGAAGCTGATCGACTTTTGCAACCGCAGGGATATCGGTCTGTGGGAGGGGTTGCGCCGGGCTGCCGACGCCGGTTTGAGTGACCAGGTGCGTGCCGAGATCGGTCTGTTTGTCCGCCTGATTGACACCTGGCGCTACCGGTTTGAGCAGGCGGATGATTTGCGGCAGCAGGTGGAGGACCTGTTCGCCGAACTGGGCCTTGAGGCCGAAATTCTCCGGACCGCCAACAGCCGGGAGCAGGGAGAAAAACGGTGCGAGTTTCTGCAGGATGTCCTGAACGCTGTGGCGTCCTACCAGGCGCGTGAGACCAAACCGACCCTGGCCGGATTTGTCGAAAAGGTCTCCTTGCTCGACGATGACCGGGACGAGGAGGAAGATGGGGCGGATGCCGTCACTCTCATGAGTCTGCACGCCAGCAAGGGACTTGAGTTTCCGGTTGTCTTCCTGGTTGGTATGGAGGAAGGCTATCTGCCCCATCGCAAGTCGCATGACGGGACGGCGGTAGAGGCCGGCTACGACCCGCAACTCGAGGAAGAACGCCGCCTCTGTTATGTCGGCATAACCCGGGCGCGTGAGCACCTGGTGTTCAGCAGGGCGTTGCGTCGTCGTAAACGCGGGCGTCTGGAAGATCGGGAGCCAAGCCGCTTTCTGGCCGAAATCCCCGAGCATTTGTTCGAGCATGCGGCCAGTCCCGAGGAGCGCCAGCAGCGTCAGGAAGAAAAAGCACGCTCCTTTTTTGCCACTATCCAGTCCATGTTCGGCACCGATACTTAAGCACAGCAACCCTGCGGCCGATAAGGAGCTTGGAGGGGTGGTTCCCGTCCGGACTTTTCGACCGAGGGTACCTTTATGCTTGTTGCCGATTTTGACGCCCGTATCCGGGCTTTTCCGCAGCCGGTGCTGCTGCTGGGTTGTGACGGTTGTGTGCTGGCCTGCAACGATGCATTCCGCCGCACCTTTGCCGTGACAGACGACGCCGGCGACCTGGCCGCCCGGCTCGATTGGCTGGCGCCTTTGCTGGCCTCTGCGGATGACCTTTGTTCCGCTCCCGCCGAGGTCATCACCTCTGCAGGACGATTTCAGGTCCTCGGTATTCCGGCCGCTATGCCGGGACAGGATGCCGGTCTGCTGGTTTTTGCCTCCGGTGTCGCGCCCTCCGATTCGGTTGTCCAGCTGTTCAACGCCATCCCCGACCCCGCCTGCCTGATCGACAGGGACAATCTGGTCATCATCGACGCCAATCAGGCTTTTCGTGCGCAGTTCGCCGATGCCGGTGACCCGGTGGGCCGGTATTGTTACGAGGTCACGCACAAAAGCGACAGCCCTTGCCCGCCCCAGCATTGCGCCGTTCTGAAGGCGGCTGAAAACGGGCGACAGGAACGCGCGGAACACTTCCATACCGGTCCGGATGGCGGCGAGCAGATTATTGAAGCTGTCGCCCGGCCGGTCGGTTCGGGGCCGGCCATTCTTTATTGTCTGCGAGACGTCACCGAATGCCACCAGTCACGCGAACAGATCCGCAATCTTGCCAATTATGACCCTCTGACCGGCCTGCCTAACCGGGTGCTGTTTATGCAGCAGCTCGAAGCAGCCATCGAAAAGGCCGGTGCCGGCCACGGCCGGGTGGCGGTGATGTTTTTCGACCTCGACCGCTTCAAGGGGATCAACGACACTCTTGGCCATGCCGTCGGCGACCGTCTGTTGCTCGGTATCAGCCAGCGTCTGGCCGAATGTCTGCGCCGGATCGATGTTATCGCCCGGGTCGGCGGGGATGAGTTTGTGGTGATTCTGCCGGAACTCAAGGATGACGAAGAAGCCGAAGCGGTTGCCGCCCGTTGCCTGAAGCGGCTGTCCGAGGCCTTCGATATCGAGGGGCAGGAAGTCTTCAGCACGGTCAGCATTGGCATGGCCTGCTTCCCCGATGACGGCCAGGAGGCCGAGGCGCTGCTGAAGAATGCCGAGTTCGCCATGTACCAGGCCAAGGAAGGCGGGCGCAACACCTGGCGCCGGTTCTGTCTGGAACACAACGCCGGAGCGGTGGAACGCCTGGTGCTGGAAACCGGCCTGCGTCACGCCCTGGAGAACGGGGAACTGTTCCTCCAGTACCAGCCGCAGGTGCTGGCCGAGGATGGCCGCTGGGTCGGCATGGAGGCGCTGTGCCGCTGGCAGCATCCCTATCTGGGGCTGGTGCCGCCGGTCAAGTTCATTCCCATAGCCGAACAGAGCGGTCTGATTGGCGAGATCGGGACCTGGGTTCTCGAAGAGGCCTGCCGTCAGGCCGTCGCCTGGCAGCGGCTGGGGCTCCCGCCCATGCGGGTCGGTATCAATCTCTCCGGCGGTCAGTTCCGTGCGCCCGGATTGGTGGAGACCGTGGCGGGTATCCTTGAACGTACCGGCATCGATCCGGACCAGGTCGAACTGGAACTGACCGAAAGCATGCTGATGGAGCAGGAAGGCGCGGTGGTTGAGCTGCTGGGTCGGCTCAAGTCCCTCGGCGTTCACCTTGCCATTGATGATTTCGGCACCGGTTATTCCTCCCTCAGCTACCTGAAGCACTTTCCCATCAACCGGGTCAAGATCGACCGTTCCTTCGTCAAGGACCTTGAGACCGACCCGGACAGTGCCGCCATCGTCGCGGCCATCATCGCCATGGCGCACAGCCTCGGGCTGGAGGTCATCGCCGAAGGAGTTGAAACCCGGCCCCAGCTCGATTTTCTGAAGCAACAGGGATGCGAACAGATTCAGGGCTACCTGTTTGGCAAACCCCTGGGAGCGGATGATTTTGTTCAGGCCTGGCGCCGGAGTGTCGGGGCGGACCGGCAGGAAGTCAACTCAGGCTGACCAGGCCGGCCGGGGTCTGCAACACCATCCGCAGAGCGACGCTCTCCCCTTTGACGATATCCAGGTTTTTCGGCCAGATCCATCGGCTCAGGGCTGCCTGAAGCCGTTCCGGTTGCGGCGTCACCACGGTCAGTTTCTGCAACCTGCAGCCGCTCTCCGGCAGGACATCCGCTGGATGGCGGTCGTGCCAGCAAATCAGGGACGGCCCGGCACCGCCCAGCGGCAGGGCCCCGTCATCGGGGATGGTCAGCTGCCAGCGCCATTCTCCCCGGGCCATGGGCGTGAGGCGGCCGAAGCTCTCTCCAATCCCTTTGTGCCGGATTGTCTCTTCATCCACCCGGGCCACCCAGTGCAGCAGGCAGGGGCCCTGTTCCAGCCTGCGTCTGACGTCGGGGCGGTCGAGACCAAACCAGCGTGGTCGGTCCGGCGCCGGCTGGGTCGGGTCGATGGCGAGAACTTCCAGATAGCAACCCGGGCCAAGCCCCAGCAGGGCATTGTGGGTTCCCATGGTCAGGTGCTGACCGCCCGGTTGCGGTTCAACACCGAGACGGTGTCGCAGCCAGTCCCTGCCGGTTTCGAGCTCGGCTGCGGCGATGACCAGATGATCGATGGCGGCGGAATTCAT
>CAZCUR010000043.1:6563-21033 GCA_964501815.1 uncultured Geothermobacter sp. | reverse complement strand
GCATTGGAGAACTCAGATGTCAGAGCGCTTCGCTGTCAGATGTCGGAAAATGCTTTTTCCGACTTCTGACTTCTGACTTCTGACTTCCTTATTTCTTTTTCTTGCCGAACTGGAACGGGTGTGCCAGGCGGCTGACGGTAAAATCCGCAAAGATTTTGAGCCAGAGGGTCGAACCGGCGATGCCGATCCAGGTGTTGAAGTCGTTGAACGGGCCGATGGCGACACCGGTGGCGATGTAGAGCGGCACCCCCAGGGCGACCCAGGCGGCGACCAGGCCGGCGATCAGGTTGACGCCACCGGTCAGGGGCGCCCATTTTTCCGCGTCTGCAGGAGGTTCGCCGCCTTTGAGGGCGACCTCGGAATAGTCCTTCTTTTTGAAAATGCGCCAGGCGCGGCGCAGCCAGAAAAAGGCCATGAAATAGAGGGCGATGTAGAGAATCCAGGTCAGGGCCAGACTGACAGTCAACAATGGCATGGGTTCGTGCTCTCCAGTCAGAATCTCGTTGTTGCCGGGCGGTCAAGAAAAATCCCGCCAGCCGAAGCTGGCGGGATCATGACATACATCAGTGTGGTCCATCAAGCCGCAGCGATCAGTGGGCGCCGGTGATCTCCTTGGAGCCCTTGGGGATACGCACGGCTTCGACCAGCTTGGCAATGTCTTCGGGCACCGGCGCGGTCATGTTCTTGACCGCAAAGGCGACGATGAAGTTGACCACCGCGCCGATGGCGCCGAAGGCGTTCGGCTCGATGCCGAAGAAGAAGTTGGGCTTGCCGCCGAACAGGCCGAGGAATTCGGTCCCCTTGATGAAGAAGATACCCTTGTGAGCGAAGACGTAGATCATGGTGACGCCGATACCCGCCAGCATGCCGGCGATGGCGCCCTGCTTGTTCATGGTCTTGCTGAAGATACCCATCATCAGGGCGGGGAAGATGGAGCTGGCGGCCAGACCGAAGGCGATGGCCACGGTACCGGCGGCGAAGTCGGGCGGATTCAGACCGAGATAGCCGGCCACGCAGATGGAGCAGGCCATGGCGATCTTGCCGGCGAGCAGTTCGCCTTTTTCGGACAGGTCAGGCATGAACTTCTCTTTCAGCAGGTCGTGCGAGATGGCCGAGGAGATGGCCAGCAGCAGACCGGCCGCGGTCGACAGGGCGGCGGCAAGACCACCGGCGGCGACCAGGGCGATAACCCAGTTGGGCAGCATGGCGATCTCGGGGTTGGCGAGCACCATGATGTCCTTGTTAACGCTCAGTTCGTTACCTTTCCAGCCGTGCTGGGCAAACTTGGGATCCTTGGACTTGCCGTTGTAGTACTGGATGCGGCCGTCACCATTGAGGTCCTTGAACTTGAGCAGGCCGGTGACTTCCCAGCGTTTCATCCAGTCGGGACGCTCGTCGTACTTGATCTGGGCGTCCGGGGCGAAGATGTCCTTGCCCTGCATGATGCCCGGATGGATGGTCTTGAGCAGGTTCATCTTGGCCATCGCCGCCACGGCCGGAGCGGTGGTGTAGAGCAGGGCGATGAAGACCAGGGCCCAGCCGGCCGAGGAGCGGGCGTCCTTGACCTTGGGCACGGTGAAGAAGCGGACGATGACGTGCGGCAGACCGGCGGTACCGATCATCAGCGACACGGTGTAGACGAACATGTTCAGATAGCTGAGCCGCACGTGGGTGGTGTACTGGGCAAAGCCGAGCTCGGTGGAGATCTGGTCAAGTTTTTCCAGCAGCGGGGTGGTGGTGCCGACCAGGTCGGAGCCAAGGCCGAGCTGCGGAATCGGATTGCCGGTCAGGTGCAGCGAGATGAAGATCGCCGGCACGGTGTAGGCGATGATCAGCACGCAGTACTGGGCGACCTGGGTGTAGGTGATGCCCTTCATGCCACCGAACACGGCGTAGACGAAGACGATCGCCATACCGACGATGACGCCCATGGTGTTGGAGACGCCCAAAAAGCGGGAGAAGGCGACGCCGACACCGGTCATCTGACCGATGATGTAGGTGACCGAGGCCATCAGCAGGCAGAGAACGGCAACGGTGCTGGCGCCCTGGCTGTAGTAGCGGGAGCCGAAGAACTGCGGCACGGTGAACTTGCCGAACTTGCGCAGATAGGGGGCGAGCAGCATGGCCAGAAGGACGTAGCCGCCGGTCCAGCCCATGAGGAACAGGGCGCCGCCGTAACCGAACGCGGCGATCAGGCCGGCCATGGAGATGAAGGAGGCCGCGGACATCCAGTCAGCGCCGGTCGCCATACCGTTGAGGACCGGATGGACGCCGCCGCCGGCGACGTAGAATTCCTTGGTGCTGCCGGCACGGGCCCAGATGGCGATGCCGATGTACAGGGCAAAGGTCAGGCCGACGATGATATAGGTCGTTGCTTGCAGACTCATAGGTGATTTCCTCCCTTAATCCTCGTGGACGTCAAACTTCTCGTCGATTTTGCCCATCAGTTTGGCGTAGATGAAGATGAGCGCCACGAACACATACATGGACCCCTGCTGGGCGAACCAGAAGCCGAGCGGGTAGCCGCCAAGATGAATGCTGTTGAGTGCCGGGGCCAGGATGATGCCGAGCCCGTAGGACACCACGAACCAAACGATCAGGACGTTCCTGATCAGGCCGAGGGTCGCTTTCCAATACCCTTCGTGATCATGTGCATGATGTTCTGCCATAAGTTTCCTCCTCTCTCTCCTTTAGGTCCGTAGGTTGAACAAATGCGTTGCAACCCGATTTCCTGCCTCCCGGCCTTGCCGGGAAGCCTCAACTGGTGATGTCCTGCCGTTGCCTCCTGTAACGGCCCGGTACCGCTTCTCCCGCAGAGGCGACACCGGACCCGGTTTGATCCTGCTTCAGTTATGTTCCCAGCCGCGGCCGCCTTCGAGCAGATGGCCGACGTAGCCGAGTTTGCTGGAAATGATGCCGCCGGCTTCGGTCAGACGTGGCGCCAGGGTCTGCTCAACCAGGTCGCTGCTGACCCGAAAGTCGGGCGCCACCAGGCAGAGACTGCCGACGACCCGGCCGCCGCGCCCCAGTAGCGGCACGGCCAGGGAGGTGACGCCATCGCCCAGGGTGTTGCTGTCCAGGCAGTAGCCCTGGGCGTGAATGCGGGCCAGCTCCGGATCGTTGTCGGCATTCCCGGTCGGGTCAAACGCCAGCTGAATACGGCCTGCCGCCGTCTGTCCCTGGGGATAACGCCGTCCCACCAGCGAGACGATTTTGACCTGGTGGGTGGTGTCGACCATGTCAAAGAAAAGCACGTCCCCTTCACGACAGATGGTCAGGTAAACGGCTTCGTGGGTCTCGCGCACCAGCTTTTCCATGACCGGCCGGGCCTTGCGCAGAAGGTCCATGCGCGACAGCAGCTTCTGGGCGACTTCATAGGCCGAAAGCCCCAACCGGTAGCGGCTGGAACCGTCTTCACGTTCGACATAGCCGCGGCTTTCAAACGTGGCCATAAGGCGAAAGACGCTGGTCTTGTTCATGCCCAGTCGCTGGCTGAGACGCGAAATGCGAACCTCACCCTCCTCTTCGGAGAGGGCTTCAAGCACGTCGAGAGCGTTCTCGACCGACTGAATGGAATAGGATTCGCGTCCGCGTGGGGCCAACTGGCAACTCCTCCAACCACATCCGCCGTGGGGTTCCGGGGCAAATCGGTACGGCGTTTCAGAAAAATTAAGCGAAAAACTAATACGGCGTTTTATTTTTGTCAATGCATTTTTTTGCACCGGAACAAATGCCTGAAAAAAGTATTGAAAAACAGGTAGTTCAGTGCGGTTTGCCGTTTTGAAATCATCGGCTTGGGACATCATCGGGCGCATAAAATGTCCTATCTGATACCCATGTATACGGTCCGGATAAAATTCTATTCTGTTATGAATGGTAATTTGTTTGATAAATCACCCCGAAAAATGAACCGCCGCCTTGTTTTTGAGAATGTCCGTTTCATGCATTGGCCCAATCGGCCGGTTCTGCCCGTTTTGGACAAAAAGGGGTTTCGACTGGTGAAATTATAGCAGGGGTTTTTCGGCTGTCGAATCGGGGCGTGGGAAAATTTCGGCGGGGAAGGGGGGGCAGAGGTCAGAGGTCAGAGGTCAGAGGTCAGAAGTCAGATGTCAGATGTCAGAGGGTGGAGGGGCGCTATGTCGACGTGGCGCGTCATGCGGACGGCCTTCGGCCTGCGCGAGGGGCGAAAGGTCAAAGCCTTTATCTGAGCCGCAGATGGCCCCAGAGTTCGCGACCTGTTCCGCTTTTGACCCTTCTCGATGCAATCAGGGGGCGGGGCTGTCGCCTTTGGTTCTATCGGCCGGCGTCCAGCCGGTCGGCCAGTTTGTGGACCAGGGAGATGTCGGCGGGAAGAAAGGGGAGGCTGCGCAGCTGACTGGCGTCAGCCCAGAGATGCTCGGCGACGCCGATGTTGCGGATGGTCCCGCCGTTGATGCGGGTGTGATAGGCGAGCAGCAGAATGGCGCCCCAGTCGTAGCGGTGATGGATGACGTCGCACAGGCCGTCCACCTCGGCACGCACTCCGAGCTCTTCGGCCAGCTCCCGCACCAGGCACTCTTCCGGGGATTCGCCGTCCTCGAGCTTGCCGCCCGGGAATTCCCACAGCCCGGCGTGTTTGCAGGTATCGAGTCGACGGGTGACCAGAATCCGGCGGTTTTGCTCGATGACAGCGGCAGTGACAATCAGTGGGGGCATGACAGACCGGCGGTTTTCAGACCACGTTAACTCCGAGCACGGTGCGCATCTGTTTCAGGGCGAACGCGCCGTCCTGCGGATCGAGGGGAGCGACGCAATCGGCCGGTACGGTGACCCGGTAACCGGTCATGACCGCGTCGGCGGCCGTGTACAGAACGCAGATGCTGGTGACGCAGCCGGTGAGAATCAGTTCCTCAACCCCCAGCTTTTTCAGGGTGGCATCCAGGTCCGTGTCGTGGAAGCCGGAATAACTGGTTTTGGCGATGACCGGTTCGTTGGGCAGGGGCCTGAGTTCTGCAACCACCTCGGCGCCCCGGGTGCCCCGCACGGCGTGGGGCGGCCAGCCCATGCGGGCGAACTCGCGGTCGTCGGGATCGTGGGCGTCGCAGACGTAAAGGACCGGCATGCCGTCCTGGCGCGCCTGGTCCAGGCGCTGCTTCAGTGCCGGCAGGATGTCCCGGGCGGCCGGCACCTCCAGAGGTGCGCCCGGCAGCACAAAATCGTTGAGCATGTCGATGATGACCAGGGCTGTGGCACTCATGGGCGTCTCCCTGCAGTAGGTGTGGCAGCCGGAGCGGTCAGACAGTCCGGTCTGCAGTCTTCAGCATAGCAGAGGTCCGCATGCGCTTCCAGTTGTCCTTCAGTTCGCGGGCCGGTCCCCCACATAGACGGTGGCGATACCGAAGGTGCGGTCAAAATGTCGGATGTTGGCAAATCCGGCCGCCGCCATCATCTGTTTGAAGGTGTCCCGGTCGGGGAACTTGCTGACCGAGTCGGGCAGGTAGCTGTAGGCGCTCTTTTTCGAGAGCAGCCCGCCGATCAGGGGCAGGATGCGATGAAAGTAGAAATGGTAGATGGCGCGAAAGAGGGGATTGACGGGCGTTGAGAATTCCAGAATGACCGCCCGGCCGCCCGGTTTGAGGACCCGGAACATTTCCCCCAGACCCGCCTCGCGGTCGACCACGTTGCGAATGCCAAAAGCGATGGTGACACCGTCAAAGCAGGCATCCGGCAGAGGCATGGCTTCGCAGGGGCCGCTGACCATGACAATGCGGTCGCGATGGCGCGACTGGCGCACCTTGCCCATGCCGACCACCAGCATGCCGGGCGTCAGGTCGAGACCGACGATTTTGACGGACGCGTCGGTGCGCTCGGCGATCTCCAGGGCGACGTCGCCGGTCCCGGTGGCGACATCGAGCACCCGGCCGCCCGCCGGAATATTCAGCTGGTTGACGGCAAAGGTACGCCAGCGTCGGTCGATACCGAGCGACAGCAGGCGGTTGAGCAGATCGTAGCGCGGCGCAATGGCGTCGAACATATCGCGGATGCCGCGTCCTTTGTCACTGAGGCGAAACATGGCGCCGGTTGTAGCACAGCCGGGGGCGGCTTGTCAGCAGGCAAAACACGACAGAAGTCGGAAGTCAGAAGTCAGAAGTCGGAAAAAGCATTATCTGACATCTGATAGCGAAGCGTTCTGACATCTGACCTCTGATTTATTCCGGCTTGCTCGACTGCGGCAGCAGCACCTTGCCGGGGTCCATGAGAACTTCGCCCGGCAGGGTGAGGACGCGTTTGAAGATGCCGAGCACCTTGCTGGAGACCGAGCTGATGGGGATGGCGTCGACCCTGGGGTCGGCGGCGGGGCCGGTGATGCGGAACTGGGCGGTGACCAGGGATTTTTCCCTGCCGCCGAGAATCCAGCCCGCGATGGGGATTTTGGTGATGATCTTGTCGACGGTGCGCAGGGGCTTGAGGGCGGCGACGGCGTCGATTTCGGCTTTGGGCATGTCATAGCTGCCGACCATGGAAATGTCCATCGCCTCGCTGTGAATCAGCAGGTCTTCGGAACTCAGGCGCCCGTCTTCGATGGCGAGGCTGGCGGTCATGTCGTCGAAGGGCATGCCGTTCTGGACCATGTCGGGCAGTTTGAAGGAGAAGAGCTGGGAGACGTTGAGCAGCGAGAAGATTTTTGCCAGCACGGTAAAGCGGTTCAGGACGCCCTTGCGGATCTCGAGATGGGCGCCGCCGTCGACGGTGTGCAGAAAAGCGCCGGTTTCCCCCTCGAGGAAAAAATCGCCGCGCAGGGTGCCGTCGACGATGCTTTTTTGCTGCAGCAGTTCCCGGTGGATGGCCGCCGCCGGGAAGTCCTCCAGATGGCCGGAGATCCGCAGCCGT
Organism: uncultured Geothermobacter sp.; assembly: GCA_964501815.1. GTDB lineage: Bacteria > Desulfobacterota > Desulfuromonadia > Desulfuromonadales > Geothermobacteraceae > Geothermobacter. Next base: position 14,163 of record CAZCUR010000043.1, on the reverse strand, counting down.
CCGGGGCCGTCACCCCGGTTGTCGGCGAGAACCTGGCCGATGCCCTGGCCGGCTCCGGCACGAAAATGCAGGGGGAAGACCCCGAGGCGTCCGGCGCCGTCGCTGCTGATGGTGGCGCTGGCGTGGTCGAACCGGAAACGGCCGATTTGGCCGTGGTCGGTCTCCGCGGTCACAACCACCAGGGTTCCGGGGCGTTTCGGGCTGTTGCGGGTTGTGTGGGTGCCGGGCCTGTCTTCTTTTCGGGTCCACAACGAGATGATTTCATCGACGTTGGCGTAGGCTGCCTTGGCCTGCAGGTCGACCCGCGGCCGGTGCCAGTTGCTCAGGGTGCCCGTGACCACACAGTCGGTGCCGCCGTCCAGGTGCACCTCCACCCGGTTGAAGCGGATGCCGTTGCCGTCGATGGTGATACGGCCGTCCAGGTTGTTGAGGTGATTGTCGGGGTTGTGAAAGACCAGTTCGCTGGTCCGTACCTTTTTGCCGCGCAGATGCAGCTTCAGCGCGGGGGCGTCGAAGCTCTTCATGCCGGTGCGAAGGGTGACCGGTGAGGTGCCGAGCCGGGCGCTCAGCGGCAGGGATTGAAAACCGCGTCCGCTGAACAGCACCTGGCCGCGGATGTCGGAAAGGTCGGCGACCACCGAAGTCAGATGCACGCCGGCGTCATCAAGGCTGACGCGGCCGTGGACCTCCAGGGACGAACCCGGCTGGCGTTTCAGTTGCAGGTCCATATCGGCCCGGCCGGTGATGCGGTGCCGGACCAGATGCCGGCCCGAACTCAGGCGCGCCAGGTCGAGGTCGGCTCCGGTCAGCCGCACCTGAAGCCGGTCGGCCGCGGCAAGCTCCCCGTCCAGGGCGATGCGGTTGCCGGCAAGATCCAGATGCCCGTCCTTCAGGCGCCAGCCTGACGCGGCGGGAGTCAGCTCTCCGGTCAGCCGGGCCGGTTCACCCGACTTTTTGCCGAACCAGCCGTTCAGGTCCATCTGTGCGTCCGACAGGTCGGCGTCGAGGCGGATGTGTGGTTCTCTGCTGTCGCCGGTGATGCGCGCCTGCAGGACGGCAAGTCCGGAGACCTCCAGACCGGCGGGCGGCTGCCGGCGGGCGGCCACGCGTTCAAGGGGCAGCTTCAGCCCGGCGGTCAAGGCAAGCTGGAGAGCGTCTTTTTGCCAGCGCATGCGCCCGGAGAGCGACTGTAGCTGGTCCCAGAGCTGAAACCGTGCCTCGTTGAGGGTGACGGTCCCCTGCTCCAGTCCGGCGCGGACCAGGCCTTCGGTGACGGGCGGCAGCTCGTTCCACCGTCCGGCCAGCCCGGTCAGGGAGAGGCCGCCGGTCAGATGGGCTATCCAGGTCTTTGGGGCTGCGTTCGGGCTCGTGGGGGCGAGGTGAAGGCTGGCGCCCAGACGCCCCGAGGTGAGCTGCAGCCGGTCAGGCAGCCATCCGGCCAGGCGGGCCAGGTCGTCAACGTCCAGGCGCACATCCCCGGCAAGCCGCCCGTCGGTAGAGCGCAGGGCCCCTTTGAGATGTCCCTGCGGCAGCCTGAGTTCCAGGTCGTCAAGACGCTGGGTTCCGGTGGCCGGGTGCCAGATGCCCTGCAGTGTCAGACCGTCCAGGGCCAGCGGTGGCCGGTCGCGCCATGTCAGGCGGGCCTCCTGGCCGGTCAGGTGCAGGGAGACCTGGTAGCCGCTGTCGAGATCGCCTGTCAGGCGGGTCTGGATTTCGGCGCTGCCGGCCGGGCGCGGCAGGTTTTTCGGCAGGTCCTGTCCCAGGGCGTCAAGGGGGAACCGGCTCAGGACCAGGCTGAGGTCGACGGGCTGGACGGTCCATTCCGCGGGGCTGTCGCCGATGATGGTGCCTGTCAGCCGAACCGGGCATTGAAAGGTGTCGCGCAGCAGCCGGCCGTTCAGTTCCAGACGCAGACGGTTGCCGCTGGCGGCTGCGACGGCCAGATCGGCTGCACCGAGTTGGAGGGGGCGGTCGGACTGTCCGGGCAAAAGCAGGCGGATTTGCCCCTGCCGGATGCGCACCTCCTGTACGCCGGTGCGCACCAGACGGCTCTGCCCGTCGGGTGACGGGGGGGCTTTTTTTTCTTCAGCCCGGGGGCTGGCCAGGTCAATGGTCAGGTCGGGCTGGTCGATGATGACCTTGCGCAGGCTGATGCGCCCGGTTATGAGCGGCAGGAGCCGAACCTTGAGGTAGAGGTGTCGGGTGGTGAGCTGGTCGGCCCGGCCGGGTTGCGCGGGAATGTCCAGATCCCTCAGGTCGAGGGCCAGCCCGTTCTCGAGACTGAATGCGATGCTGGAAAAATGGACCGGCCGCTCGAACAGCTCGCTCAGGGCGCCGGCGATGTCGGTCCGGTAGCGGTTGAGGTCAAGGGTCGCCAGAAACAGTACCAGCCCAAGCCCTGCCAGAAGGAGCAGAAGCACCAGCAGACGTGCAAGTTTTCGGGCGGTGACGGCGGCCATGGGTTCGGTGGAGACTCTCTGCTGTCAGCGGTTTCGCCCCATTATAGAAGATATGTCGGGCGCGACCAGTCTTTTCCTCAGGGCGTGCTGAAGGGGCCCTGTCCGGCCAGAATCTGTCGCAGGTCCTCCGGCAGGGGGGCCGCCAGGCTGATGCGGCCGTCGGCCCGGGGCAGGTCGATGCGCAGGCAGTGCAGCCCGAGACGCTGGTCGGGGTCTGCTTTGGTGCCGTAGCGGGCATCGCCGGTAATGGGCCAGCCGGCCTGGGCCAGTTGCACCCGCAGCTGGTGGTTGCGGCCGGTGTGGGGAAAAAGGGCGACCAGGGCTTGTTGGGCCGTGCGGCCGAGCACCCGAAAGTCGGCCCGGGACGGGCGCAGGCGGCCGCGGTGGAAAACAGGCTGGTCAAGAATGCCCTGCACCGGCGGCTGACCCGCAACCAGGGCCAGGTAGATTTTGCGCCAGGTGCCGGCCATCAGGGCTTTGCCCAGTTCCGAGGCCGCCCTGCGGCCTTTGGCCAGAATCACCACCCCCGATGTTTCCCGGTCGAGCCGATGGACCGGCGCCACTTGGCAGCGCAGACCGCGCCGGCGCAGGAAGGTTTCCGCCGTTCGCGTCAGGTCGGGCTCGTCGTTGCCGGTTGCGTGGGTCGGAATCCCCGCTGGTTTTGCCAGCGCCAGCCAGCGGTCCGTTTCCTGCAGAATAACCAGGGGCGGCGCCGCAGCGGCAAGCTCGTGCAGTCGGGCGCTGCCGGGCAGCCGGACGAGGTTCCCTGCCGCCAACCGGTGTGTGGCGCAGCAGGGGGTGCCGTCCACGAGCACCTTCCCGGCTTTCAGCAGTTTGCCGAGGTAGCCTTTGGGGGCGGCCGGCAGCCGGCGCTGCAGCCATTCCGGAATGGGAAGATAGTGTTCACAACGATAGACACGCAGATGCATGGCAATCCTTTCGGCGGTCTGCAAAAGGGTCTGGCTTCGGCCTACAAGGGCGCTTTACAGCCACTGTACGTATTGTTACCATAGCCCGCTATCGCCGGCACGGCCGGCGCGGGGGACCTATGCGCATCAAGCGGCTCGAAATTATCGGTTTTAAATCCTTCGTCGACAAGGTCGAACTCGACTTTCAGGAAGGGGTGTCGGCCATCGTCGGGCCCAACGGCTGCGGCAAGAGCAATATCGTCGACGCCATCCGCTGGGCCATGGGCGAACAGAGCGCCAAGAATTTGCGCGGCAAGTCGATGGAGGATGTCATCTTCAACGGCAGCGAAACACGCAAGCCGCACGGTATGGCTGAGGTCTCCATTATCTTCGACAACGAAGACGGCCAGGCGCCGCCCGCCTTTGCCCAGTACGCGGAAATCATGGTCACCCGTCGCCTGTATCGCAACGGCGACAGTGAATACCTGATCAACAAGACCCCCTGTCGGCTGATCGACATCGCCGAGCTGTTCATGGATACCGGTGTCGGACGGCGGGCCTATTCCATTATCGAACAGGGCAAGATCGGCTTCATTCTCAATGCCAAGCCCGAGGACCGGCGTTTTCTGATCGAGGAGGCGGCCGGGGTGACCAAGTTCAAGGCGCGCAAGAAGACCGCCAGCCGCAAGATCGAGGCGACCAGGCAGAACCTGCTGCGTCTGGGCGACATCATCAGCGAGGTCAACCGTCAGCTCAACTCCCTCAAACGACAGGCGCAGAAGGCCGAGCGCTATCGCAGATACCGCGAAGAGCTCAAAGGTATTGAAACCCGCTTCGCCCTGAGGCGTTACCGTCAGCTGCAGGACGAACTGCGTCGTCTCGAGCAGGGCGAACGCGCAGGCGGTGATACGCTGGAGCAGCTCACCACCCGGCAGCAGGCCATGGAACTCAAGGTCGAAGACGGGCGTCTGCGTCAGGCCGGTCTGGAGAAGGATCTGGCGACCTTGCAGGAACAGGTCTTCCAGCTGACCGCCGACATGCAGCAGACGGAGGGACAGATCAGTTTTGCCCGGCAGCAGCGCGAAAAGCTCGACCAGCAAAAGGAACGTTGGGCCGCCGAGGCTGTCGAGGTGCAAAAACGGCTGAACTCCCTGGACCAGGAGGAGCAGTCCCTGGAGCAGAGCGGGGCGGAACTTTTGCGCCAGGTCGATGCCGCGCGCGCTTCCCTGGACGAGCAGGCGGGGAGGGTTGAAGAGCTGGACCGGCTGGTGCGCGATCTGTCCGCCGAAATCGACCAGCGCCGCAACGAGCTGTACCAGATGGTTTCGAAGCGCTCGGCTGCTGAAGGCCGTCTGCAGGATGCCACCCGGCGGCTGGAGATGCAGGAAGAACGGCAGGCGCGCAACCGCAGTGAGGCCGCCCTGCTCCAGGAGGAGCTCGACCGGGTTCACCGCGAGGCCGAGGAACGGGCCCGTCGCCTCAATGAGGAGAGGGAACGGCACGACGGGCTGCGTCAGCAGCGTGAGGAAGCGCGCGCCCGCCTGGAGGAGTGGCGGCGGCAGCGCAGTGCCAACGAAGAGCGTCTGTTGGCCCAACGGGAGCAGCTTAACCGGGTGCGTTCCCGTCTGGAATCGCTGCAGCAGCTGGAGGCGAGTCTCGAAGGCTATGCCGACGGGGTGCGCGTCCTGATGGCGAGGGAGGACTTTCGCGCGGCCGTCGACGGTCTGGTCGCCGACCGGCTGGTGGTGCCGGCCGAGCTGGAACAGGCGGTCGAGGCGGTTCTGGGCGAGCGGATTCAGGCCTTTCTTGCCGGCAGGGAACAGGCCGAACAGGCCTTTGCCGAGCTCAGGGTGGACCGGGGCCGGGCGACTTTTCTGCTGGGGCGGGGGGCTGCGGCTCCGGCCTTTGCCGGCGGAACGCCCCTTGCCGAACTGGTGGATACCGCCGGTGACGCGCGCCTCGGGGCGCTGCTGGAGGGGATTTATCTGGTCGACGACCTTGGCGCCTGGCTGGATGCGCCCTTGCCCTTTGGTATCGTCCTGGTGACCCGCAAGGGGGAGGTCCTGACCAGTCGGGGGGAATGGACGGCCGGCTCGACGGCCGGTTCCGGAGCAGGTCTTTTGCACCAGAAACGGGAAATCAAGGAACTCGAACAGGAATCCCAGCGCCTGCAGGCGCAGGTGGCCGATCTGGAACAGCAGCGCCAGGATTTGCATGCCGCCTGCGCCGAAGCCGAGCAGCGTCTTGAAGAACTGGAACGGGCCATCCATCAGCAGGAGCTGAGTCTGGTCGATATCGACAAGGACCTGGCCCGCTACCGGCAGGAGGAGCAGCGTCTGACCGAGCGGCTGGAGACCCTGAGTGCCGAGGTCGACCAGATTCTCGGAGACCGGGACAGGCTGCAGCAACTGGCCGATGAGGCACGTCAGCAGCTGGAGGCGATGGGCCGGCAGCGGCTGGAAGCCGAGACTGAACTGCAGCGGCTCGGCGAGCGGCTGGACGCCCAGCGGCAGGTGCAGGAGCAGGCCCGTGAGCAGCTGACCCGCCAGCGGGTCGAACTTGCCAGCCTCGAGGAAAGGGCCCTGGCCGCCCGCAACCGGCGTGAGGGGCTGGAGAACCTGCGCGGCGAGCTGAAGGGGCGGCTGGCTCTGCTGGCCTCGGAGCAGGAACGGGCGACCGAAGAACAGCAGCGTCTGGAGCGTGAAGGCGAAGAGCTGCAACGACGCCTTGAGGTTCTGTTCGACCGGCGCGAGGCAGAAAAGAAGAACTACGATCAGCTGCGTGACCGGTTCGAGGAGCTGTCCCAGGAACTGGTGCTTCAGGAGGATGAACTGCGCACCTTGCGGCAGCAGGTGGCCACCGCGCGCGACCAGGTCGGCCAGGTGCAGCTGCAGTTGCGGGAGAAGCAGCTCGAACTGGAGCACCTGCACCAGAGCTTTCTGGAAAAATACCGCCTTGACCTCGACCAGCTTGAAGAGGTGGAGGACGAACCGGAAATCGACCCTGAAGCGGCGCAAAAGCGGCTGGAGGAACTCAAGCGCCTGATTGACGGCATCGGTGAGGTGAATCTGACCGCCATCGAGGAATATCAGGAACTGGAGGAGCGGGCCCGTTTTCTCACCGAGCAGCAGGAGGATCTGCGCCAGTCCCTCCACGGTCTGCAGACGGCGATTGCCAAAATCAACCGCACCACGCGCAAGCGCTTCAGGGAGACCTTCGACCAGGTCAATGCCAAGTTTCAGGAGATCTTTCCGCGCCTGTTCATGGGCGGCCGGGCCGAACTGCGTCTGACCGACGAGGACGACCTGCTCGAAACCGGCATCGACATCATCGCCCAGCCCCCCGGCAAGAAGCTGCAGGGGGTGACCCTGCTTTCCGGCGGCGAGAAGGCGCTGACCGCCGTGGCGCTGATTTTTGCCATATTCCTGATCAAGCCGTCTCCTTTCTGTCTGCTTGACGAGGTGGACGCACCGCTGGACGAAGCCAATATCGGCCGCTTCAACGACATGGTCAAGGAGATGTCGGCCCTGTCCCAGTTCATCATCATCACCCACAACAAGCGGACCATGGAGATGGCCGATACCCTGTACGGGGTGACCATGCAGGAGCCCGGGGTTTCGCGCCTGGTGTCGGTGCGCATCAACGACTACCGGGAGGCCGGTCATGCCGTTTAAAGCGACTCTGCGCCAGATGCTCGACCGCATCCCCGGCTCTCTCGGGGCGATTATCGTCGACTGGGAAGGGGAGGCGGTCGATCAGGTCGGCCGCATTGACGAATATGAGCTGAAGGTGATCGGCGCGCACAAGGGGCTGATTCTCGACAGCCTGCGCCGGGCGGTGCAGCGCGCCGAGCAGAGTGAGCTGGAAGAGATTCTCATCACCACCAGCAAGCGGCAGACCCTGATTCTGCCCATCGACACCGAGTATTTTTTTGTCGTGACCCTGGAAAACCGCAACGTCATGGGTCGGGCCCTGTTTGAGGCCCGGCGCTGTCAGAAAATACTGCGAGAGGAGATCGCCTGAGGGCGACGGATGACTGTCTGGATATGAATCAGCAACTGAACCGCTATCTGACCCCGCTGGCCGACTGGCTGGCCCAGTTGGGGGTCCCGGAAGAACAGAAGATGCTGGCAGCCCTCGGGCTGCTTTTTCTTGGCGCCACCTTTGTGGTGCTGATCCTGATTGTCCTGCTGCTGCAGGCCCGCCGTCCCCGCAAGCCGGAGGCGGTCCCGC
>CAZCUR010000043.1:0-6463 GCA_964501815.1 uncultured Geothermobacter sp. | reverse complement strand
CCGGAGGCCGGGCTCCGGGACGAAGAGGCGGAATCTGCCGGCGAACCGGAATCGGAGGCAGAACCAGAGTCGGGGCCTGAGACGGAACCGGAGCCAGAGCCAGTGCCAGAGCCGAAACCGGAGCCGGAGCCGGTTTCCCTCTTCGAGCGTATGCGCCGCGGTCTGGCAAAAACCCAGGCCGGGCTGATCGGCCGTATCGACGGTCTGCTCAAGGGGCACGGCCGCCTCGATGACGCCCTCATCGAGGAACTGGAGGAGGTGCTCATCACCGCCGATCTTGGCATGCAGACCACCCAGGCGCTGATAGAGGCCATTCAGGGGCAGCTTGGCCGCGAGGGCGCTGATGCCGCTTCGGTGCGCCAGGTCCTGCAGCGGGAAATGGCCGCGCGTCTGTCCAGAGTGCAAAAACCTTTTGAGCTTGAGCGTAGCGAGGGGCCGACTGTGGTCATGGTTGTCGGTGTCAACGGCGTCGGCAAGACCACCACTATCGGCAAGCTGGCCCACCTGTGGGCCTCGCAGGGGAAGAAGGTGATCCTCGGAGCCGGCGATACCTTTCGCGCCGCTGCGGCCGACCAGCTGCAGGTCTGGGCCGAGCGCGCAGGGGTCGATATCATCCGCCACGCCGAGGGTGCGGACCCGGCCGCCGTCGCCTTTGACGCTGCCAGGGCGGCCACGGCCCGCGGAGCCGACATTCTGCTGCTTGATACCGCCGGCCGGCTGCACACCAAGGTGAACCTGATGGAAGAGCTGAAAAAGGTGCGCCGGGTTCTGGGGCGGGAAATTCCCGGGGCGCCCCATGAGACGCTTCTGGTTCTCGACGCCACCACCGGGCAAAATGCCCTGGCCCAGGCCCGGCTGTTCAAGGAGGCGGTCGAAGTCACCGGGCTGGTCCTGACCAAGCTGGACGGGACCGCCCGCGGAGGCATTGTTGTCGCCATCGCCAACGATTTGCAGCTGCCGGTTCGTTTTGTCGGTATCGGCGAGGGGGTGGAGGATTTGCGCCCCTTTGATCCCGACCTGTTTGTCCGGGCCCTGTTCGACAGTCCTGAATAGCTGTTGACTTGTAACCGGCAGTTTTCTAAACTTTTTGGCACATTAGTGGCACTGTCCGCCGAAAATGGCGGCTGTGCGGGAGGTAGGGATGGCGGATCTGGTTGACCGACTGGAGGGCGCGGTTGAAAGGCTGGTCAACCGCCATCGGCAATTGCTCACCGAGCTGGAGACCCTGCGGGAAGAGAACCACCGGTTGCGTCGCGAGCGCGAGGAGACAGCGGCCGAGCTTGACGCCATCCTGGCCCGGATTGAGCCCCTGATTGGGGAAAACTGACTTGCTTGAGGCAGGAGACCGGGTGAAGCAGACCGTTCAGGTCACCATCATGGGACAGCAGTACAGTGTCCGCAGTGACGATGATCCGCAAAAGGTCGAGCGGGTCGCCGACTTCGTCAATCGGCGCCTGACCGAACTGGCCTCCCGGGCCCCGACCGCCGATACCCATCAGATTACGGTTCTGGCCCTGCTCAATCTGGCCGGAGACTATCTCGAACAGGTTGACTCCGGGTCGCAGCAGATGTCGGCCCGGCTCGAGCAGGTGGTCACAACGTTGGAACAGGCCGTCGCCGACAGCGAACAGGCCGGGAGTCGATGAGCAAACAACTCCGGCGGGAGTTTTTCTAGATAGATTGGAACAGAATGGTTCGCATCCCGGGCGATATACCGGGTTACAGGTTCGTGTTGACAGCAGAGCGGTTTTTGACGGCAATGAATCGACAGGGTCGCGTTAGACACATGACTCCACGGAGGAGGGCAACTGCTTCTCCCGGGAGGTCTTTGGCGATAAACCGTATCCTTTGAACTGTCCCGCCTGTGGGGCTGGTCCCACCATCTTGTTCCCTTCTGTCTGAGATTCCCCCGGAACTGATTTCCGTTGGGGGACGACGTGCCCAAGCGCCAACTGCGCAGAGAGATTCTCAAGCGGCGGCGGATGCTGTCCGAAACTGAGCGGCAGCGGTTAAGCCTGCTGGCCCAGCGGCATCTGCTGGAACATCCTCTCTGGCAGACTCCCGGAGCGGTGGGGCTTTACAGCCCCGTGTGCGGCGAGGTCGACACCGAACTGCTTTGCCGGGAGGCGTGGCGGCAGCAGCGGCCTGTGGTTTTTCCCCGGGTTCGGGGCGAGCTGCTGGAGTTTGTCGAAACGGACCCGCACTCCCCATGGTCAGTGGGCGCCTTCGGGGTTCGGGAGCCTGCCGGCGACCGGGTCGTCCATCCGGCCGAGCTTGGACTGCTGATTATGCCCGGGGTGGTTTTCGACCGGGACGGACACCGGCTCGGCTATGGCCGTGGCTACTATGACCGGGCCCTTGCCGGCTGCGCGGCCAGGCCGGTCCGGGTCGGCCTGGCCTTCGGATTTCAGCTGGTCGCGCGGGTGCCGCGCGCAGCTCACGACATTCAACTGCATTATCTGGCAACCGAAAACGGGGTTGTTGCTCTGCCTGCAACTCCGCAAGAGGGGACCGGGGAGCCTCCGCTCCCCAAAGAGGATTGGAGGATAAAGCCTTGAAGATAGAAGTCATGCTGTTTTTGATTGGTGGCGGCGCCTTGGCCGCCGGTGTGCTGGTCGGCTTTCTGGTCCGCCGCCAGCTGGAAAAGGCCCGGGTGGCCAGTGCCCAGCGCGACGCCCGGCAGATTGTCGAGGAAGGGCGCAAGGAGGCCGAGGCGATCCGCAAGGAAGCGGTTTTGCAGGCCAAGGATACGGTTCTGCGCGCCAAGGATGAATGGGAGAAAGAAGCGCGCGAAATGCGCCGCGAGCTTCAGGCTCAGGAAAAGCGGCTGCAGCAGCGGGAAGAGACACTCGACCGCAAGCTGGAGCAGCTGGACGCCCGGGGCGAAGAGCTCGAGCGCCGGGAACGCGAACTGCATCAGCAGGCGCAGGCGCTTGAGCAGGATCGCAAAAAACTGCAGGAGCAGATTTCCGAACAGACCCGGCGTCTTGAGCAGGTTGCCGGCATGAGCGCCGAGGAGGCCAAGCAGGAACTGATGGCCAACATGGAGAGCGAGGCGCGCCACGATGCCGCCAGGCGCATCAAGCAGATCGAGGACGAGGCGCGCGAGACGGCCGACAAGAAGGCCAAGGAGATTCTCGCCCTGGCCATCCAGCGCTACGCCGGCGATTTCGTTGCCGAAAAGACGGTCAGTGTCGTGCCGCTGCCCAGCGATGAGATGAAGGGGCGCATCATCGGGCGCGAGGGGCGCAACATCCGCGCCATCGAGGCGGCGACCGGTATTGACCTGATTATCGACGATACGCCCGAGGCGGTCATCATCTCCGGGTTCAATCCGGTGCGGCGGGAGGTGGCGCGCATCTCTCTGGAGCGTCTGATTCAGGACGGCCGCATTCATCCGGCACGCATTGAAGAGGTGGTGAAAAAGGCCGAGGAGGAGGTCGACCAGGCGATCCGCGAAGCGGGCGAGCAGGCGACCTTCGATGTCGGTGTCCACGGCATCCACCCGGAGATTATCAAGCTGCTCGGCCGGCTGCGCTACCGCACCAGCTACGGCCAGAACGTGCTGCAGCATTCCATCGAGGTCGCCTTTCTGTGCGGCATCATGGCCGCCGAACTCGGCCTGAACGTCAAGCAGGCCAAGCGCGCCGGCCTGCTGCACGATATCGGCAAGGCGGTGGACCACGAAATCGAGGGTTCGCATGCGGTCATCGGCGCCGACCTGGCGCGCAAGTACGGCGAGTCGCCCAAGATTGTCCATGCCCTGGCGGCGCATCACGAGGATGAGAAACCCTCGACCATTCTGGCCGTGCTGGTCCAGGCGGCGGATGCCCTGTCCGGCGCGCGGCCGGGCGCCCGGCGCGAGATGCTGGAAACCTATGTCAAACGCCTGCAGGATCTGGAGCGCATCGGGACCAGCTTCCCCGGCTGCAGCAGCTGCTACGCCATTCAGGCCGGGCGCGAGATCCGCGTCATGGTCGCCAGCGAAGAGGTGTCCGATGCCCAGGCGACGGTGCTGGCACGCGACATCGCCAAGAAGATCGAGGACGAGATGACCTACCCGGGCCAGATCAAGGTCAACGTCATTCGCGAAACCCGGGCGGTTGAGTACGCCAAGTAGGAAGGAGAGGGGCCTTCCCGTCCGGAAGGCCCTTGCCGTATGAAGGTTCTTTTTGTAGGTGATGTCGTCGGCCGGGTCGGCCGGCGCCTGCTCGACAGGCTGCTGCCGCGTCTGATCGACCGGCACGGTGTCGATCTGGTGGTGGCCAATGGTGAAAACGCCGCCTCCGGGTTCGGCCTGACCCGGGATGTGGTGCGCGAGCTGCACAGTGCCGGTGTCGATGTGGTTACCACCGGCAATCATGTCTGGGACAAGAAGGAGGTGGTCCCGGCTCTCGGAGACCTGCCGAACGTCCTGCGTCCGGCCAATTATCCGGGAGACGCCCCCGGGCGCGGCTGGGGACTGTTCGAAACCGCCGCCGGTGTTCCTGTCGGGGTGGTCAACCTTGAAGGCCGGGTCTTTATGAGCCAGCTCGACTGCCCCTTTCGGGCGGCCGATGCCATCGTCGAGGAGCTGCGGCGCAGGACCCCCGTCATTCTGGTCGATTTTCACGCCGAAGCGACCAGCGAGAAGGTGGCCATGGGGCACTACCTCGACGGCCGCGTTTCCCTGGTGGTCGGGACCCATACCCATGTGCCCACCGCCGATGCCCGGGTTCTGCCCGGCGGCACGGCCTTCCAGACCGACGCCGGCATGACCGGGGCGCGCGATTCGGTCATCGGTATCCGCAAGGAACTGGCCATTGAAAAGTTTCTCAGTCAGCGGCCGGTCAAGTTCGATGTCGCCAAAAAGGACCCCTGGCTCAACGGGCTGGTCTGCGATATCGATGAAACCACCGGAAAAGCCCGGTCGATTGTCAGCGTCCTTGAGCCGGGGGAACCGGCCTGAAGTGCCCGGGCCGAAAGCAAAGACAGATAAGGGGTTGTTGCATGCTGTCAGTCAGTGAACAGATGAAGGTCATTCGCCGCGGTGCGGTGGAGATTCTGGTCGAAAGCGAACTCGAGGAAAAACTGGCCGAATCGATCAAAACCGGCAAGCCTTTGCGGATCAAGGCCGGTTTTGATCCGACGGCTCCTGATTTGCACGTCGGTCATACGGTCCTGATTCAGAAGCTGAAGCAGTTTCAGGACCTGGGGCACCAGGTCATTTTTCTCATCGGTGATTTTACCGGCATGATCGGTGACCCGACCGGCAAGAACGAAACGCGCAAGCCGCTTACACGCGAGCAGGTGCTGGAAAACGCCGAGACCTACCGGGAGCAGGTTTTCAAGATTCTCGATCCCGACAAGACCGAAATCGCCTTCAATTCAACCTGGATGGGGGCGATGACGTCCTCGGAGATGATTACCCTGGCCTCACGCTACACCGTTGCGCGTATGCTGGAGCGGGATGACTTCCACAAGCGTTTCACCAATCAGCAGCCGATCGCTATCCACGAGTTCCTCTATCCTCTGGTGCAGGGATATGACTCGGTCGCGCTGGAAGCCGATGTGGAGCTGGGGGGCACCGACCAGAAATTCAACCTGCTGGTGGGGCGCGAACTGCAGAAGCAGGTGGGTCAGCGGCCCCAGACGGTTCTGACCATGCCGCTGCTCGAAGGGCTCGACGGCGTCAACAAGATGAGCAAGTCGCTCGGCAACTACATCGGTATCACCGAGCCGCCGAAGGAGATCTACGGCAAGACCATGAGCATCTCCGATGAGCTGATGGTGCGCTACTATGAGCTGCTCTCCGACGTCGACCTGGCAACCCTGGAGAAGGTGCGCAAGGGGGTGGCCGGCGAAGAAGGGGGGCTGCACCCCATGGAGGCGAAAAAGGCGCTGGCGCATGAACTCGTTGCCCGCTTCCATGGCGAGGATGCGGCGCGTCAGGCGGCGCAGGATTTTATCCAGCAGTTCAAGCAGAAGGAAATTCCCGACGACATCCCCGAGGTTGTTCTCCATGTCGAGGGGCCGGTCTGGATCTGCCGGTTGCTGGCCGACGCAGGCCTGGTCGCCTCCAACGGCGAGGCGCGCCGGATGATCCGCCAGGGAGGCGTGCGCCTCAATGGCGAGAAGATCGCCGACGCCGACCTCGAAATCAGCCTTGAAAAGGAGATTGTCCTGCAGGTGGGCAAGCGGCGGTTCGCCCGGGTGAAGCCGGCCTGAAGTCCTTGATTCACCGACCCTTTTTTTGGGGGTAAAAAAAGTTGCGAAAAGGGTGTTGACAGGCCCGCTTCCTTCGACTATAAATCACAACCCGTCGCCGCGAGGCACGGCCGGTTGGGCCGACTCGGGCGGACAAAAAATCGGTCGGAAAAATCGAAAAAGTTCTTGACAGTTCGGGCCGATTTCGCTAACTTCAATCTTCGCCGCTGACGGACGGCGTTAGTGGCGGGACGCAAGGTTGACTTGGTCTTTGAAA
>CAZCUR010000042.1:16877-21657 GCA_964501815.1 uncultured Geothermobacter sp. | reverse complement strand
CTGCTTGACAACCTAGGCGACTACCTGCACTTCGAACAGTCAGGCAGCGACACCATCGTCCACGTCAGCAGCAACGGTGGTTTTGCCAGCGGCTACGCTCCGGGAGCGGAAGACCAGACCATCGTGTTGCAGAATGTCGATCTGACCAGTGGATTCACCGATGACCAGCAGATCATTCAGGATCTGCTAAACAAAGGCAAACTTCTGACCGATTAGTCCTGTAAAGACACAAAGCCCGGCCGGAGCTCATTCCGGTCGGGCACAAAGGAAGATCATGCCTTACGTCAAACGGGACAGCGAAGGAAGGATTGCCGCCATCAGTCTGGAGGCCCAGGCCGGTTTCGAGCCATGCGACAATCAGGCTGAACTGGAAGCGTTTTGCGCGCATCTTTGGACGGACAGCGCCGAACTGGCCGCCACCGACCTGCCCCTGGTCCGGGTTCTTGAGGACCTTATCCACCTGCTGATCGACAAGCAGGTGATCCGTTTCACCGACCTGCCCGCTCCGGCGCAACAGAAGCTGCTGGAGCGGCGCAACCTCCGCACCAGCCTGCACGACAGCCTGCAGTTGCTGCAGGATGACAAACAGGGACTTCTTTAGCTCAGCCCCCTGCCCTCTCTTCCGACAGCCACAGTACTTTCCGATGCTACTGCCCCAGCCGGATCCCCGGTCCGGTCAAACCGTCCACCCCAAGGGAGAGCAACGTCGAACGTTCCTCATTGGTCTGCACCCCCTCGGCCAGAACTTTCAAACCGATGGCATGACAGGTGGTACAAAGACCGCGGATCAGGGCCTGGTTGCCCTGATGGCTGTCGACATCCGCCACCAGGGATGCATCCAGCTTGACGAAATCGATGCCGACATCATGCAGCCAGCCGATACGTCCCAGGTGATTGCCAAGATGCTCGACACCGATTTGGCACCGGAAGGGTTTCAATTCGGCACAAAGCATCCTGAATTGGTGCAGATGCCGTACCGCCGCGCTTTCAGGTGTTTCGATCCACAGCCGGGCACGCACATCCTCATCACAGTCGCGCAACAACGCGGACAATTCATCCCTGAACCCGGAATCACACAAGGACTCGGAGGACATGTGAATACCAATCCGCCGGTCGAGGCCGACGAGATTGTTGAGCGCTTCCCGAAGAACGAGCAGGTCAAGACGCGGCAGCAGGCCCAGCCGTGCCACCCAGGGCAGGATGACGCCCGCTGACCGCCATTCATCTTCGATACGAACCCTGACCGGACACTCTTCGTACAACAGGGCACCTGACCGATCGATGACAGGATAGCTTGCCAAACGGATATTCAATGGCTGCAAGGCCGACTGAAGCACGGTACGCCAGCTGGCAAGCCCCGAAATCCCGGGAGCGGTCTGGTCCGAAGCAACAAGTCGGAGCGCAAGACCACCCGTGCGTTCTGCCTCAATCAGCGCCCCGTCGGCACGGGCAAGGACCTGGGAGACATCTTCGCCCGGCGCGGCGGTCGTCGCTCCAACAGCCATGTCAGGTCTGGTCTCCAGCGCACAATCGCTGACCGCCAGGTGAAGTTCGGAGGAAAGAAGCTGTGCCACGTTCTCTAGATCGGCGTCGCCTGGGGCCAAAAGCCCCAGGTCAGCCCCAGACAAACGGCCAACGAACCAGCCATCCCTTTCATCGACCAGGGATAAAAGACGCTCGCCAATGCGTGACAGCAGCTGGTCGACCGTTTCCCAGCCAAAGGCAACATTCAGCTGGTCGAGCTGACACATACGGCCGATTGCGAATTGGGCCCCACCTGCACTTTCATCGGCCAGTTGTGCGCGCAGCCGGCTCAAAAAAGTCGCCCTCGTCAACAGCCCGGTCAGGGAATCATGCTGAAACTGGACCTGAAGCTCTTCGAGGCGCAGAGCTTCTTCCTCGAGCATGGTGCGAACCCTTGTGGCCATGGTATTCATGGCGTCAGTCAGTTTTCTGAATTCCCGGGTTCTGGGCGCCGCAACCGTAATGAACCTGCGGCCGGCAATGGCATTGGCCTGCTCGATCACCCGGTCCAGGGGCCGCGTGACCCAACGTAGCAGCAGGCTTCCGAGTATCCCGCAGATCACCGCACCAAGTCCGAACCACCACGCCAGCCTACGCGCCTCCTCCCAGAGGCTCAGGTAGGCGAACCGGACTTCGCTCTGCAGAATCAAATCCCCAAGAACATTCCAGCCGTCCTGAACGGAAATCCTCGCAGGTGCTATGTCGAGGGGGAAAAGACGCTCGAACCATGTTGGGACAGGCAAGGTCAGAGAGGGATTCGACCTCTCGACCAGAACCTTGCCATCCGGTGCAACCAGCTTGATGGTCCGATAGTGACCGCTGTCAAACTGGGCTCCAATAAGAAGTTCGAGCGTCCCTTTGTCCTTGGCCATCTGCGACAGGGTCAAGGCAAGCGCCGCGGCATTGTCCTGGTTCTGGATGGTCAGCTGACGGTGAATGTAATCCCGGGCGCTGAGCAGGCTGATAAAACAGGTCCCGCCAAAGGATATAAGCATGACCACCAGGATTGCCAACCACAGCTGTCGCGTCAGTGTCATGGTATCCGCCCTTTGCCTGTCAGGGAAAGCATCATTCCGATGCCTTCATCCTCCATGCGAAGAATGACATCTTTCCAGTGACTCAAGCGGTCCGAGGGATCGTCGACCCGAAAATCGGTGCCTGCGACCCAGAGGGATTGCAGGTTGAAGCTGAAGACAGGTGTCAGATCGCGACGTTGGTCCGCCGGCAGCACGTCAGCGGCCAGGCTGTCGAGAATCCACGGCACCCTGCCCCCTTCAGGATAGTAGCCAACAACCATGTGGGCCCGGGTCCGTCGCCGGTCAATCACGGCACGGACATAGATCAGACGCAGCCGCTCTTCAGCGACGCCGCTCAACAGCAGCGTGACATATTTGGCCAGAGCGAAATCCTCGCAGTCACCTTTGCGAATCCCCAGGGATTCAAGCGGAGTCGCCCAGTAATCCCGCCGTTGCCAGACATCGGCATCCTCACCGTAGTGGATATGCCGATTGAAAAAATCATTGACCAGGGTCAGCCGCCTGGTCGTGTCAGCCGAAGAAGCGTCCTGAATCAATTTTTGCCAGGCCGTGACGGCCCGCTGCCCCTGCGAACCATACCGCTGTTCAGCGACCCTTGCCAGGCGACCGAAATCAACCTGCAGGGCCAGAACGCACCAGCAGCCGAACATCAGCCAGATGCCCAGGATAAATACAGGGAAAGGAAAACTGTCTTTTGCTGCAATCAAAATCGCCCCCACCGGCAGGTCATCCAGATCACTTACGTATCGGCGGATTGGGCGATTTTCCCTAGGACGGTTGCGTCATTTGCCCATTGAGGCCCAAACTTCCTCAAAACACTCATTTTTTCCTTGCGTTAAATGACCGAACAGGCTATGAAAATATGTTAAAATTTCTGCTATCGAAATTGCCGATTTTATGACGCGCCAGGAAACCCTGATTCCATACCTGACTCCAGTCAGCAGGCCGATTCTGGTCGCTGTTGCCCTTTTTTTCTTTATCCTTTTCACCTCCACCTGCTTTGCCGCCACCAACCTGAATGAGGCGGTGCGTCAGGCGGTTACGTCCAACCCTGAAGTTCTCGCCAAGTACAACGCTTTTCTCGCCGCCCGACAACAGACAAACGGTGCCAGGGGTGGTTGGCTGCCGCGCGTCGACCTCTCGGGCCGCATTGGATGGGAAACCTACGACACGGACACCGGCCGTTCTGACTACACGCCACGCGAGGCAGCCCTTGAATTGACCCAGCTGCTCTTCGACGGCGGCGCGACCCGTTACCGGATTGAACAGTTCAGCCATCTTGAGCGCGCCGCCTGGTACGACCTGATGGACACGGCGGAAAACATAGCGCTCGAGGCGGTACGCGCCTATCTGGACGTTCTGCGCTACCGGCGCCTGCTTGATTTGGCCGAAGAAAATTACCAGCAGCACCACAAGGTCTACCTTCAGGTCAAAGAACGGGTCGAGGCCGGTATCGGTCGTGGCGTCGACCTGGAACAGGCCACGGGACGCCTGGCCCTGGCCGAATCGAACCGCATCACCGAGGCCGCCAACCTCCACGATGTCAGCGCCCGCTATTTACGCATTGTCGGCGAAGTCCCGGCCGAAAAACTTCAGGATGCCGACATCGTTGATCATGCATTCCCCAAAGACAAATTATCCGCCCTGAAGCGGGCCTTCAGCCGCAATCCCGAATTCATCGCCGCCATGGAACAGGTCTGGGCGGCCCGAGCGGAACAGAAACGCACCCGCGGCCTGTTCAGACCCCGTTTTGACCTGCATGCCCGCACCGAAACCGGCTACGATCGCAGCGCCATCGAGGGGCAAAGCAGCGTCGCGCTGGTCGAGCTGCGCATGAACTACAACCTGTTCAACGGCGGTTCCGACCTGGCCAGCCAAAAAGAACGAATCCACCGGATCGACGAAGCGCGTGAAAAGAAAAACAAGGTCTGCCGCAACATCCGCCAGATCCTTGATATCGCTTACACCGATGTCATTCGGCTTGAAGATCAGATTGAGCAACTGAAATTGCACATGGAATCGATCGCGCGAGCCCGGGAGGCCTACCGCAAACAGTTTGACATCGGCCAACGCACCCTGCTCGACCTGCTCGATACCGAAAATGAATATTTTCAGGCGCGCCGTTCCTACGTGTCGGCCCTGGTCGATCGGGAAATCGCCTATGCACGGACCCAGGCAGCCATGGGGGCCCTGATTGACAGTCTGGGGGCACGCCCGGA
>CAZCUR010000042.1:14376-16777 GCA_964501815.1 uncultured Geothermobacter sp. | reverse complement strand
TGAAAAAGGTCCCCAAGTAATTCAGAGGATCATCCCGGCCTGCCGACAGCCTCTTCAAATCTGCGCAGCAAAACAACCATCTCATCGGGAAGTCGCGCCAGAACCTGGGTCCGAAGCGACTCTGGCACCCCCCATTGAGCCTGCGCCAGTGCACCTGCAATGGCCGCCTGGGTATCGGCATCGCCACCGAGGCTGACAGCGTTGCGCAGGGCCGATTCGAAATCCTCCGCTTCCAGAAACGCCCTGATGGCCTGGGGCACCGATCCGGCGCAGGTCACGTCAAAACGGTAACAAGGTCGAATGACCGCCAAAGGTGTCGACACATCATAGCCAAACCGGCTCTCAAGCTCCTTAACAAGCCTGTTTTTTCCCGCTCCGTTCCTGAGCAGATAGATCCCCAGCGCAACCGCCTGGGCCCCCTTGATACCATCCGGGTGACCGTGGGTCATAGCCGCACTCGCCGCCGCCTGGTCCATGACATCCTTTGGTGAAGAGAAGAACCAGCCCACCGGACTGACCCGCATGGCCGATCCGTTGCCAAACGATTGGCTGGGCCCGGCCTTGTCATCCCGGGCCCAGGCGGCAAAGCGCGCACCGTAACCGGCGTCCGGGTAGCGTCGGTACCAGCGCCGCAGTGCCGCGGCGTAATCCCCGTCCCCGAGCAGGGCTTCGGCTACGGCGCACGTCAGCACGGTATCATCGGTAAAATGGCAATCAGGATGAAAAAGCTGAAATTGTGTCGACTTGACGGGTGCCCACTCAAAACGGGACCCCACGATATCCCCGCACAGAGCTCCGAGCATTTTTTCCGCCCTCCCCGCGGCAATCCCTCTGTACCCCAAGGCACAACTTGGGTTAATGTAACGTGATTATCGGATATCCCGATACCATGGCGATTCAAAAAAATTCTAAACTCCCTGACCAATGCGTCGATATGGACCTTGGAGGCAAGGATGCTGGTACTCACACGGAAAAGTGGCGAAGGAATCATCGTAGGTGACGATGTCCGCATTACGGTTGTCGAGGTACGCGGCAACAGTATTCGGCTGGGCATCGATGCACCCCGCTCGAAAAAGATTCATCGGCTCGAAGTCTACGAACGTATCACCGCTGAAAACAGGAAGGCGACCCAATGGCAACCTGTCGATCTGCAGGACCTCAGCAAAAAACTCGACACCAGCAAGAAGAAGCCCAGACCATGAAAATCAGCGGCACCCGCTTCGGCGAAATCGAATACACTCAGGACAACCTGATTCACTTTCCCGACGGTATGATCGGGTTTGAAAACCTGCACGACTTTATTGTCATGCCCAACCGCGAGGGGGAGCTGCTGTTCTGGATCCAGAGTGCCGAAGACCCGCTCATCGCGTTTTTGCTGACAGACCCGGGTCATTTTTTCATCGACTACGGCGTCGCCCCGGACAAAAGCGAGATGGCGAAGCTCGGCATTGACAATCCCGACGAAGCCTATGCTCTGGCGGTGGTGACGATTCACCCGGATAAAAACATTACCATGAACCTTGCGGCACCGGTTCTCTTTGCCCCGAGGACCAAACGGGCCATTCAGGTCATCCTGGAAGGGTCCCCCTTCAACACCCGGACCCCGCTGCCGACGATCTGACCCTGCCCCTTCCGTCTTTCTTTGGGCGTCGGCCATGCCGACGCCCTTTTTATCTCTTTTATCCCACCCCCCCCACAAATTTTCCTAAAGCCCAGCCGTTCACCAACCGATATGTCTCAGTGAACGAGGGGAAGACCTGGCCAAGGAGGTCAAACTTTTTAAAGGATGATCGGCCGCCCCATGGATGTTCACTCACAACCAACCCAACGTCAAAGGGGGCACGGAAGCCCCGAAAACATCACTTCACGGAGGAATGAACCATGGCACTGACTATCAACACCAACATTGCTTCTCTGAACGCCCAGCGCAACCTCAACAAGTCCCAGGGAGCCCTGGCCAAATCGATGCAGCGTCTCTCTTCGGGTCTGCGCATCAACAGCGCCAAGGACGACGCCGCCGGTCTGGCCATCGCCAACCGCATGACGTCCCAGATCCGCGGTCTGAATCAGGCGGCCCGGAACGCCAACGACGGCATCTCCCTGGCCCAGACGGCTGAAGGCGCCCTGCAGGAGAGCACCAACATTCTGCAGCGCATGCGCGAACTGGCTCTGCAGTCGGCCAACGAAACCAACAGCAGCTCCGACCGCAAGTCCCTGCAGGCCGAGGTGAGCCAGCTCATCAGCGAACTCGACCGCATCGCCAACACCACCACCTTCAACGGTCGGCGCGTGCTCGACGGCAGCTTCAGCAACGCCTCCTTCCAGGTCGGCGCCAACGCCGGTGAGACCATCTCCTTCTCCATCGGCAGCGCCAAGGCCTCCAGCATCGGGCAGGTGGCCA
>CAZCUR010000042.1:0-14276 GCA_964501815.1 uncultured Geothermobacter sp. | reverse complement strand
CCGGTGCTCAGGAAGCCATCCAGCGCATCGACTCGGCTCTCGGTTCCATCGACTCGATCCGCGGCGACCTCGGTGCGGTGCAGAACCGTTTTGAAACCACCATCGCCAACCTGCAGAATGTTGCCGAAAACCTCTCGGCGGCCCGTTCGCGCATCCTTGATGCCGACATCGCCCAGGAAACTTCGGCGATGACCAAGAACAACATCCTGCAGCAGGCCGGTGTCTCGGTTCTGGCCCAGGCCAACCAGGCTCCGCAGCTCGCCCTGTCGCTGCTGAAGTAAACAACGAGCTGGGTTCGGGGGCCGGAGGCCCGGCCCCCGTCTTTTTCCTGGCTCCCGTTAGCGAAGGGAGGCTGGCATGAGCGTCACATCCATTCATCCGGCGGGAGGTTTCAACCTCCAGCAAACAAAGGAACCGGTGGAACAGGTTCACGCACGGCAGCTCCAGGTCCAGGATCTCCCTGATACCGAAAAATCACAACGTCAGCTCAACTCCGAGGAGCTGCTGAAGCAGATCAAAAAACTGGCGGAAGGCGGTAGCTACAGTGTCCAGTTCGAAATGAACAAGGACACCGAATCCCTGGTGGTTCGTGTCGTCGACAGGCAATCGGGAGAGGTTGTCAGGCAGATTCCCAGCGAGGAATTGCTCAAAACCATCAAGGCACTGAAAGACCTGCGTGGTCTGATCGTCGACACGGAACGGTAAGGATCGGCTGAGGGAGCAAAGGGTCATGGCTATCAACTTCAACGGGCTGGCAACAGGAATCGATACGGCAACCCTGATACAGGGTCTGATGGAAGCGGAACGCAAGCCGCTGGAGACCCTGCAACTCGACCGTGATTACCAGAACGCCCGTCTGGAGGCCTACCAAACCCTCGGCAGCTCCCTCGACGATCTGCTGACCAAGGTCCGCAACCTTGCCGAGACCGAAAAACTTCAGGGCAAGACCGCCGCTGTCACCGGCGAATCGCTGGTCTCGGTGTCAACAACAACAGCCAACGCCATGGAAGGCAGCTTCCAGATCCGGGGGTTCAGCTTTTCCCAGGTGCAAAAGAGCGTTTCCAACGGTTTTGCAGACAAAAGCGCCAATGTCTTCGGCACGGGCACGATTCAGGTGACGGTTGGCGGCACCAGCCACGACATCACCATTGATAGCAGCAACAATACCCTGGAAGGCATTGCCGCAGCCATCAACGACGCCAATATCGGTGTCAGGGCGGCCATCATCAATGACGGGACCACCAGCCCCTACCGGCTGGTGGTCTCCGGCACAAAGGCGGGGGACCCGGCCAGCGTTGGTTTCAGCCTCGATTTCTCCGGTTTGACCGGCGGTTCAGCGAGCAATCCGATCATGACCGAAACCCAGGCCGCCAGCCAAGCCCATATTCAGGTGGATGGCGTCGACATCTACAGTGACAGCAATGTTTTCACCGACGCCATTCCTGGAGTCACCTTCACCCTCGACCAGGCCGACGGCGGAGCCACCAGCGCAACCTTGACCGTCACCCCCGACACCAATGGCACCAAACAGAAAATCAAGGATTTTGTCGACAGCTACAACAAAATCATGACCTTTGTGTCGAGTCAGTCGGCCAAAGGTGACAAACAGGCCGGAGTTTTGGCGGGCGATGCGGGGATGAACAGCGTCAAACGCCGGCTGCAAAACCTTCTGACCAGCGTCGTCGAAACTGGTGGCCGGTTTCAAAGCCTCGCGGATCTCGGGCTGGAAACCCAGCGGGACGGTACCCTGCAGATCGACGACAGTCAATTGACTGAAGCCATCAGTACCGACCTCGACAGTGTCGTCACCCTGTTGTCTGGCAATGGCACCACCGAAGGCATCGCCCAGATTTTTGCAACCGCCCTGGAGGGCATGACAGACAGCACCAACGGCTTTCTCGCTTCCAAGGAAGCGAGCATCAACAGCAATATCGAACGCATCGACAACAGCATTGCGCAAATGCAGGAGAGGCTCGACAAGCGGGAACAGCTTCTCTATGACCAGTTCAACGCCATGGAAGAGATGGTCAGCGCACTCAACGCCCAGGGCGATTACCTGACCCAGCAGATGAACATGCTGCAAAACATGGGGAGTAAAAAATAATGAACGCCTTCTGGAATCAGTATCAGCAAAATCAGGTCACCCAGGCCACTCCGGAGCAGATTCTCATCATGCTCTACGATGCCGCCATCCGCAATACCGTCCGGGCCATCGAGGGGCTGGCCAACCAGGATCTTGTCGCCAAAGCCGAAGGTATCAGCAAGGCGATGCACATCATCACGACCTTTTCCGACACGCTGGACCATCAGATAGGCGGAGAAATCGCCGAAAATCTCGACGCCCTGTACAACTACATGGTGCGGGAACTGTCAACAGCCAACCTCAACAATGATCCGGCCCCCCTGAAAAATGTTGAAATGCTGTTGCGGGATCTGAGAGCGACCTGGGTCGAAGCCATCGACATCTATCAGAAGCAGCAGGCCGAAAAACGTGCGGCGAAAACGGCTTCCGGCACGGCACCCGGCTACGCCAACTTTCTGCCCTGAGGTTCGATGATGACAGCTGTTGAACACCAGCTCTGCGACCAGATGCAGCTCTGTAACGAACATTACAGAACCATGCTGCAATTTATGGAAAATCTCTATCACGACCTTCCCAGGCTGTCGCCGCTGGCTGTCAGGGAATCCATGCGCACTCTGGACCAGATGCAGGCCCAGGCCAAACAGTACGATCTTCAGTTGCGCGCCCTGGTTCAGCAGACAGGACTGGAAGCCTTGCCCGACGACCTGCTGGCGGTTCGCACCCGCCTTCTGGAAGATGTCGCCAAAACCAACAACTTGCTGGTCGACCTGCTCGAAGGTAAGATTGTGATGATCGAAAGCGAGTTGCGCCGCAATCGCAAAGGCCAAAGCGCGATGAGCGGGTACCGCCAGACAACGGCCGGGCGGGGAAAGCTGGTGCGGGTCAATTTCTGACACAGATCTGGTCCGGCAAGGCAAACCTTACTGTTCATCCCCGGCTGTATGACAGGCCCTGTCATGGAGACACTGGAGCTTCTGGTTGACAACCAGATTGTGCGCATCAATGTTCCGCTGATCGGCAGGCGGACCCTCAGTCTCGACTGCGTGCCGCAAAGCATCGACCATCCAACCGTTGAAGTCAGTTTTTTACCGGGCCAGCTGCCGGTGGAGGAAATCGACTTCGACGGCCAATGCACCCTCTCCTTCGATGTCGGCGACATGGTCTATGTCATGCGCGCCAATATCGAAAGTGTGCCGGCACCGGGCAAACTTCGCCTGGTCAACGTCCAGAGCTATACCAGTACACAAAAACGCGAGTTTTTCCGCATCGACACCGAACTCTCCCTGTACTGGCAGCCACTGGACGACGACCGGTGCCATGCTACCCCAAATACCAAAGTCAACATCAGCGGCGGGGGTATTCGCTTTCCTGCCGACAGACCGGTCCGCCTGAAAGACCGGGTTGCCGTCAAACTTTGCTTCAACGACCCCACCACCGTGGACGCCACCTGCATCGGAAAAGTGGTCAGGGTCGATGAAAGACGTGACGGTCAAATCGAAGTGGCCCTCGCCTTTACCGACATTGCCCCCAAAGACCGGGACCGAATCGTGTCTTTCTGTTTTGCACGCCAGAGAGAACAACTGCGCCGGCGCGTCCAGGTACGAGGTGATTTCGAAGGTGACTGATGGACAACCTGTACCAGGACTTGAAGCCCGGCACCCTGTTAAGGGTTACCCTGCCCCTGCCGAACGGCCGGAAAACTCTTGATGCAGCCGTCGAAGAGGGCCAGGACAATCTGGTGATCCGCCTGCAAAAACCTGAAGAGGACCAGAAACTTGCCCCGGATGACCAGGACTGGGTCCTGACCCAGGATCAGGGCGAACGTATCATCCTTTACAAAGCCCGCCTGAACAGACAGATCGGTCCGCGCCGGTTTGACCTGGCCCTGACCGAACGCACTGTCCACAAATCAACCCGCAAGTCCTGCCGGATCCAGGCCCGGGTGCGTATCCGTGAATGGGCCGGACACAGCACCTGGTCCCGTTTGCGCAGGGCCGAGTCTCGCGAAGTCATCCTCAGCACCAGCGGCATAGCCTTCCAGACAGATGACATTTTTCACCCAGGCCAAAAAGTCAGCCTGGAAATCACTCTGCCCGGTCAGGCCCTGCGCCCGGTTCAGGTGACCGGGCAGGTCATACGAGCAATACCAAAAGGGATCGATCGCCAGGAAATCGCTGTAGCCTTCATCAACCTCTCCCGCGAAGACGCCGACATCATAGAAACCTTCTTTATCAAGGAACAGTTCCGCACCATGACAGACAGGGTCAGGCTGCTTGCCGAAGCCCTGACCCCCTCCCTGGATGACTCTGAAAAGGACAAGGATGTCTCCCCTAAAGATATGGGGAAAAAAGACCGATGAGACGGTATGAGTCTCATCAACCCGATGGCCACGGCGTCAGCCATCACCAACACCACAGCCCAGGTCCTGAACCGGGATAGTCGCAACCAGAACCTGCGTCCGGACCAGGTCATTACAGCCACCGTGGAAGAAGGCGGGCTGGAGCGTGTCCTGCTCAACCTGCAAGGAAAAAAACAGTGGGTTGAAACCGACATTCCCCTGGCAACCGGCCAAAAAATTTCATTGCAACCGGTTGACGATAGTGGAGGCCGGCAGCTGTTGCTGCAACCGGGGCTACTGGATGATTACCTGCGCAGAGTCATTCATCTGGTCGGCCGGGCCTTGCCTTTTCACGAATTCGCAACGGTTTTGCCGGATTTCGCCGACCACCTGCCAGAGCACACCTTGCTGAACCAGCTGTTGGCGCCTCTGGCAGCCAGGGAGCCGCCCGACGCGCACTGGCTCGCGCAGCTTTCCACCCTTCTCGGCCTCAATTTCGAAAAAAAACTGGCGCACCAGACAGGCCGTCTGCAGGACAACCTCAAAGGGGTACTGTTGCGTCATGCCGGCCATACGCCTGACCGGCACAGCCATGCAGCCGAGCTTCTTCAGGTTTTGGAGGCCCATCAGCTTTTTCAGGCCAAACTCGCCCTGAGCGGCCTGTACTACCTGCCTCTGCCACTGGCCGACAGCGGCTGGGGTTATATCCTTTTCGACCTGCCTCAACGGGGGGAGAGACAGGATGACAAGGAGCCGCGAACGACCACCATTCGCGTCTGTTTGTCCCTGAGCGCCCTTGGCCCTGTCACAGCCATTATCAATTGCGCTCCCGCGGGAGTTTCCCTTCGCCTCGAAGTTCTCAACCCCGACGCTCTTTCGCATTTGCAGCAACAACGGCATGCGATCGAGCAGGCTCTGGCACCCTGGCGGGTCCAGGCTGTTCATCTTTTTGCCGGCACGGAGCCGCCGGAACGGCAGCTTTTGCAGCTTCTGACCGCCCAGTCGAAGGGGGTTGTCAATGCCCGAATCTGAAAAGCACAAAAAAACTTTCCAGAAGGCCGCCGCCCTGAGATATCGGCCCGGGGTGGACAAGGCTCCCAGGGTCGTGGCCGCCGGACGAGGAGAACTGGCGAAAAAAATACTGGAAACAGCCCGCAAGGCGGGAATTGACATTGTGGAAGATGGCGATCTGGTGGAAATTCTGGCCGCTCTGCCGACAGGTGAAGAAATTCCGCCGGAACTCTACCAGGTCGTTGCTGAACTCCTCGCCTGTCTGTACCGGCTCAACGGGACTTACGCTCGTCAGCAGTCCGTTCCATAAGCCACCCCTTTTTGCTCCAGCAGCTGCTGATAAAGTCGGGCATCCTCACTGGAAAAGCAGCAAAACACCACCTTTTCAACCCAGGTCAGTCGGGGCGCTGCATCCAGCACTGTACCTATGGCAATTTCAGCGGCGCGCCTGGGCGGAAAACGGTAAACGCCGGTGCTGATACAGGGAAAAGCAATGCTCTTCACCTTGTTCTCCTCAGCCAGCAACAGACTGGTGCGGTAACAGGAGGCCAGCAGAGCATCCTCACCTCTCTTTCCTCCTCCCCAGACCGGCCCCACGGTATGGATGACATACCGTGCCGGCAAATGGAATCCGGGGGTTATTTTGGCCTGCCCGGTTTCACAGCCATTCAGCTTTCGGCACGCTTCCAGAAGTTGCGGCCCGGCGGCCCGGTGGATCGCGCCATCAACTCCGCCGCCTCCCAACAGGGTCCGGTTTGCGGCATTGACGACAGCATCCACCGCCAATTGGGTGATGTCGCCCTGAACAACGCGTATATCCATTTTAAACCTCCGTTCCACCCTGCGGTCTGTATTGCGCAATTCAGCCACCACGTAAAATTAAAATTTCCCCCACATGGTATGTATGGGTAGATTCCAATTTTATTTCGTATACATACGGTCTTTTTTTGTTGCCACCCCTGTTTTGCTGATTATAATGGCGTTTGTTTTATGTGGAAGCCGGGAGCTATGCACGTGTCAAGCAAACACAGGGGCCTGGGTGCCGAATCGATTGAATGGACCTTTGCCGAGGTTCTGCGCAATCTGGACATAGGCATTCTCATCCTCGACCCCCATGGTGAAACCATCCTGTTTTACAATCCGGCCTTTCTGCGTATTCTGCCTGCGCTGGCCCCCAAACCCAGCTACCTCGGGGTTCTTTCCCTGTTTCCGGACATCGCATCCGTAGAGCCAGGTGATTCCCGGCCGGGCACCATCCACTATAACAAACGGATTCTCGGGTACACCGTCTATCCTGTTGCCAGGGACAAACATTGCCTTTTCGTGCAGGATATCACCCACAAGTCCCGGCTTGAGTCCATTGCCCAGGCTGTCAACACCATGGATAACCTGGGATTCATCTTTTCCGGAATCCGGCACGAAATCGGCAACCCTCTCAATTCCATCAAAATGACCGCCTCGGTCCTGCGCCGCAACCTGGAGCAGTTTTCCTCCACCACCATCGCCGAATACATTGATCGCATCTATCATGAAACCCTGCGTATGGAGTATCTGCTGAAATCCTTGCGCAGCTTCAGCATGTTCGACAAGGTCGACAACAGGCCCCAGTCACTGAATCACTTTCTCGGCCGTTTTCATTCGCTGATTTCCAGAGATCTCCAGGCCCAGAACATCTCGCTCACTGTGCCACCAGCCCCGGAAGACGCCAGGGTCCTGATGGATCCCCAGGCCCTGCACCATGCCCTGCTCAACCTTGTCAGCAACGCCGCGGAAGCCCTGGCTCACCGCCCCGGTCCGCGCATTTCCATCACCACCCGGGTCAACGGTAACCTGGCGTGGATCATCATCGAAGACAACGGCTGCGGCATGACTGAAGAGCAGAGACAACATCTTTTTCAGCCTTTTTTTACCACCAAGCAGGAGGGCAATGGCCTGGGGCTGATTATCACCCGCAAACTGATAGCCAAAATGAACGGCAGTCTGGAAATCGAAAGCAAGGAAGGGGTTGGCACCCGGGCCCGCATAACTCTCCCCCTGGCCGCCACCGAAGCCACAGGAGATGAAGAAAGGTAACCACCGCCATGAAACGCATTCTTCTGGTCGATGACGAACTCCCTTTCCTGAAAAGTCTCAAGGACGGCCTGCTGGCCATGCGAAAGGATCTTGACTTGCATCTGGCCGGTGATGGGCAGGAGGCGGTGCAGCACCTGCGACAGCACCCGTTCGATCTTCTGGTAACCGACCTGAAACTGCCTGTCATGGACGGGTTTCAGTTGCTGGCACATGTGTCCAGGCACTACCCGAATCTGCCGGTCATTGTCATGACCGCCTTTGGCACACCGGAAATTGAGGAACGGCTGTCCCGCTACAGCGGGCTGCACTATCTCGAAAAACCGCTGGACATTGATCATTTTGCCAAAACGATCGAACAGGCGCTCAAAACCGAAGGGCGCAGCTACATCCAGGGAATCTCTCTGCCGACCTTTTTGCAACTGGTCGTCATGGAAAAAAAGACCTGCACCCTCAAGGTCACCTGCGACAACCGTTCGGGATATCTGTTCATTCGTGGCGGCGAACTGGTTGACGCCTTGGCCGACGACCAGGAGGGGGAATCCGCCGCACTTGATATCATCACCTGGCCGGAAACGGTCATCGAAATGGACCCGGTGTGCCGCCGCCAGACCAAATCAGTCAAGTCCTCGCTGGAGTTTCTGCTGATGGAGGCATTCCGTCTTCAGGACGAAGCGAACAAACCTGCCGAAGCAGAACCCTCGTCCGACCGCCCCACTCCCCCCTTGCGCAACGACCAGCAGCCAGCGCTGCTGGACCAGCTGGAAAACAGGCTGAAAAATCTCCAGGAGATTCAGGAGTATGCCATTTTCGACCGGCAAAATTTCCTTGAACGCCACAGCCCCCTGCCATGCTCTCTCAGCCATCTCGACCCGGTCTTTTACCTGCAGGCCGGAAAAGAGCTGGACAGCTCCCTCGGAATCGGCCAACTGAAATTTATGGTCATACGCAGCAAAGACACCCAGCATCTGCTTTTTGGTCTGGGACCTTACCGGATTGCCCTGGCCCTGGAGCCGCGGGCCAAACCACACAGGCTATACAGCGCCCTGACCGCAAACCGGAAACCATCACAGCCCATTGCGACCTGATACCGGCCTGTTCAATGCAAGCCTCTTGAAGGAGGAAGATTTATGCAAAAACTCGTCACCGAAATAAAGGCAATCCCCGGGGTCATTGGCGCCTGCTGCTACCACAGCCAGCAGGGTCTGGTTGCGAACAGCCTCCCCGGCCTGTTCAAACCGGACCGGCTGGCCCTCATCGGAAAACATATCGCGCGTATTCTGGCTGCCGGGCGGCTGAATTTTCCCGATTTGAATGACATGGTCCTGCAGTACGAAGAGACGACACTTGTGGGCAAGTCACTTGACCAGAACCGGGTCCTGGCGGTTTTGTGCGACCCCGGGGTCAACATGAACCTGCTGACCATGTCTTTGAACCTGGCCATGGAGAATTTCGAAACCGACCCCCAACAGGACATTGAGCAGGCGGCTCCGGCAGCACAACCTCCGACAGCCCCGGCAAGGGCCGGTTTGCCGTCCGGGGAACAGGACGCCATCCGTTCTGCCCTGGCAAAGGTCGTCGGCCCGATGGCCAACCTCATGTTTGAGGATGCCCTGAGAGAAGCTCAGCACGCCAACGTCCAGGGACCGGAGCTGACCGCCAGCCTGGTCGCCATCCTGACCAGGGACATCGCCGATGACGACCTGGCCGAGCAGTTCAGGCAATTGCTGGCTGAATCTGAAGTGGGGAGGAAGTGAGATGAGTGGAACCAGACCCACGGCCAGCGAACGTTTTGCCGCACGCATGAAAGCCATCGAAGGTGTTGAACAATTTGTTCTGGTCCGCAAGGACGGGCGCATCATCACTCATAACCTGGAGGATCCGGACGAACTGGCCGCCCTGGCCACCCTGTGCGGCCTGCAGGCTGAATCGATCGCCCAGGCCCTTGGATTTACCCCCATGGACTATCAGGTCCTGCGGCGCGACAGCGGCAAAAACGTCTCCGTTTTCAGGCTCGACAAATATTTTGTCGGTGTCATTCAGCAGGCGGACTCTCCCCTGGAAGAACTGATTGACAGGGTAACCCGTTTTCTCCGCAGCCTGCGCCGCACCCGGCAATCCGCATAACACACAAGGAGGGACCAACCACCATGACATCTCTGCACTCGGTACGCAGTATCGTTTGTCTTCTGGTTACCTCGCTGTTGCTCCTGGCAGGGTCGCCGGCCCTCTCGGCCGACTCGCTGAGCGACTTCGACCGGCGCGCATTGCGTGACGCGGAAGAATGCCGTGCCCAGATTGTCGACCAGTTCGAGTTGCTGCTGACCTCGGGGCAGCTTTCCATGGCGCAGCTGTTCGACACCTTTTACATTCCGATTCCCAATACCAATCCGCAAAAATTCCACACCCAGTACGACCAGAAAGTGGACGGCATTCTGCGACCGATTCTGGACGGTTGTCTGGCTCGCAGCAAACGCTACATCTTTGTGGTGGCGGTCGATCGCAACGGCTACCTGCCAACCCACAACACCAAATATTCCCAACCACTGACAGGCAACCCGGATGTCGACCTCAAACGCAATCGCACCAAACGTATTTTCAACGACCGAACCGGGCTGGCCGCAGCCCGCAACACCAAACCTTATCTGATTCAGCACTATACGCGCGACACCGGAGAAATCATGACCGACCTGTCGGTCCCCATCGTGGTCCGTGGACGGCACTGGGGGGCTTTACGCTTCGGTTACAGGAAATAAACGCGTCTGCAGCGCGGATTCAACAAAGGAGGACATGCAATGTTCAATCGGGTCAGTACCAGGGTTGCCATCTGGGTCAACCTCGTTCTTCTGGTGGTGATGGCCGCCGGCTCAGCCTATGTCATCACCCAGCAAAGCCAAAGCCTTGAAGACCAGCTTCTCGAACGGGGCCGCATCGAGGCCCTGGTCGGCGCAAAGATGGTCAGCAGGGTGCTGGAAGAAGCCATCGACAACGGTGTTTTCAGTGTCAAGGAGGCCTTCGACACCAATTACGAGCCAATCCCCGGATTTGATCCCCCCAAGTACCACACCGTGTACGACTCCTACATGGACAAGGCCATTCTTGCCATGGAGGATGAGTTTCTCAAGGATGACAGTGTCGTCTACGCCGTCGCCGTCGACGTCAACGGTTACCTTCCGACCCACAATACCCGCTACCAGCAGCCGATTACAGGCGACCCCAAAAAGGACCTGGTCGGCAACCGCACCAAACGTATCTTCAATGACCCGGTCGGCATCAAGGCGGCAAAAAACGAAAAGGAGACCTTGCTGCAGATCTACCACCGCGACACAGGTGAAACCATGTGGGACATCTCGGCGCCGATCATGGTCAAGGGCAAGCACTGGGGCGGGTTCCGCATCGGCTTTTCCCTCAACAAGACCCGCATGGCCCAGGCCAGACTCAAGGCCAGCCTGCTGATGATTATGGTGGGAATACTCGTGGTCTCTGTCGTTGCAGTTTTCGCCGTCGTCAACGGCGCCATGAAACCGCTGACCCGATTGACCGAAATTGCCGGGGAACTGGCTGACGGCAAAGTGGAGGAAAAAATCGAGGCAAAGGGGAAAGATGAAATCGCCCAGCTGGCCAACGTTCTTGAACGGCTCAGGGTCAGTCTCAAACTGGCTATGGACCGGTTGCGCAAACGCCAGTAATTTGCAATCTTTTCCCGCCCAAAACCAGAAGAGCCCCGCGTCCTGGCGGGGCTCTTCCCTTTTTTTCTTGCCTGATTACAGGCTGTAGGCCTCCCTGGCGGCCTCTTCTTCAAGAAACCGCAGAGTCGGCGGCCC
The DNA here is from genome assembly GCA_964501815.1 of uncultured Geothermobacter sp. Classification (GTDB taxonomy): domain Bacteria; phylum Desulfobacterota; class Desulfuromonadia; order Desulfuromonadales; family Geothermobacteraceae; genus Geothermobacter. Next base: position 2,950 of record CAZCUR010000042.1, on the reverse strand, counting down.
TTTCTCCGGCAATTCCGGCCGCATGAACAGCAACTCCCAATAACGACCGTCTTCCGGGTCCCGATAGAGAATCGAACCCCGTTCGTCGTCCTGGGCTACGGGTTCCAGATAGTTTGTGGTCAGCCAGAGGATGCGCTGCCAGGTTGAATCTTTCTCCATGCGGCTGCCCAGATCAAGCCACAGACCGGTGAGAATCCGGTCGTCAGGTTTAAGTTTCCAGTCACGGCGCATCTTATCGTCCACGGATCATCTCCTTCCGGCCCAACAGGATAACAACGATGGCAAATTAATCTTCAGGTGCAAAAATGCAAGGGGTCAACGGATAACGGATATATCCACATTCAGTTCATCGGCGATCCGCAGCAATCTTTCCTCAAGCTCTTCGCACGTGATTCCGTCCGGAAGTTCACCATGAATGTCCATACGGTAAAGACGGCTGCCACTGCCCGGTGTCAGCAAGACATCCGACTGCAGGTCGACAATATTGACGCCAAGCTCGGCCAGCAGACAGCTGATGCGATAGACGATACCGGCCTGGTCGAGCCCTTCGACATGGACAACAGCCCGCGGACGCTCCTCCTGCCGGGGAGCCTTGCGCTGCTGCAGCGGGCGTACAAAGGCCGAAATCCCCTTCTCCCGCTCCAGACGCCGGGTTTCCCGCTCGAGAATCTCTTCCAGGCCATCCCGTCGACCGGTAAAAAGCAGAATCAGGGCGAATTCATCCGCCAACTGGGTCATGCGGGTCTCTTCAAGATTGCAGTCCGTCTCAAACAGAATCCGGGTCACATCGGCCACGATGCCGACACGGTCGCGCCCGAAAGCCGTCATGATAAAGCGCTGTTCCATAACCTCCCCCTTGTTCGGGTAACTTCAGTACGTGTTGCCAACACGCCCGTCACTTTAGCAGGAATCGGCGACATCTGCCATAATCAGTCTGCACCCCTGCTTTTCAAACGGAAAGGAGACAACCATGCCCTTGACAATCTTTTACGATTTCGTCTGACCCTGGTGTTACCTCGGCGCCGTGCGCGCCGAACGCTTGAGCCGCGACATGGGATTCGACCTTCGCTGGATCGCCTTCCCCCTGCATCCCGAAACCCCGCAGGAAGGACGCAGGCTGGCGGACCTGTTTGCAGGAAGGCTCGCTATGCTCGACCGCATGAAGCAGCACCTGAAGATGCGGGCCGACCAGCTTGGGATCGAAATGAGCGACCGAACCATGACCTGGAACAGTCGCGCCGCGAGTGAACTGGCCGTATGGGCCGAAAAAACGGGACGCGGCTGGGAGTTCCACCAGGCGGTCTACCGGGCGGTATTCGTCGATGGACGCAATATCGCCGAGATTCCGGTTCTCGAAGAACTGGCCGGTGCAGCCGGTTTGCCGTCGGACCAGGTGCGGGACATTTTGCAGGACAGGCGCCATGCAAAACAGATCGATGAAGAATGGGAACTCTGTCAACGCCTTGGCATCACAGCCGTGCCCACCTTTGACAATGGCAGGGAAAGGCTGACCGGTTATGTCGACGACGACATGTTCGAACAATTTTGTCGGCAGGCCATCAACGGAAGATAAAGTTTTGAAAAATACCGCCGAAATGCCTCTATATCACTGAAATCACCCAATCAGGGGAGGACACGATGAAAATCGCCATTTCCACCGGCGGCGGCGACTGCCCCGGACTCAATGCCGTCATCCGCGGCGTCGTCCGCAGCGCCATCTACCAGTACGGCTGGGAGGTGGTCGGCATCCGCGACGGGCTCGACGGTCTGGTCCACGGCTGGGACCCCGTCCCGCTCGGCCTCGACCAGGTCAAGGGTATTCTCAGTCGCGGCGGCACGATCATCGGCACCACCAACAAGGGGAACCCCTTTGCCTACGAAGTCGAGGAAGACGGCAAGAAAGTCCTCAAGGATCTGTCGGACAAGGTCCTGGAAAACTGGCAGAAACTCGGAGCCGATGCCCTGGTCATGATCGGCGGCGACGGCACCCTCGGCATCGGCCGCAAACTGATGCAGAAAGGCATCCCGACCGTCTTCGTCCCCAAAACCATCGACAACGATGTCGGCGCCACCGATGCCACCTTCGGCTATCACACGGCGGTCCACATCGTCACCGAGGCCCTCGACCGGCTGCATACCACCGCTGAAAGCCACCGGCGCGCCATGGTGGTCGAGGTCATGGGACGCTATGCGGGCTGGATTGCCCTCGAAGCCGGCATCGCCGGTTCGGCCGACGTTATTCTGCTGCCGGAAATCCCCTACGACCTGGATGCCGTCTTTCACAAAATCGAAGGACGGAAAAAACTCGGCCGCAACTTTTCCGTCGTGGTCGTGGCCGAAGGGGCAATCCAGAAGGAAGGAACCCGCGTGGTCAAGGTGGCCGCGGACGAAAATGCTGGCGTTGAACGCCTGGGAGGGATTGGCGCCGTCGTGGCCCGGCAGATCGAAGAGGGACTGGGCATCGAAACCCGTACCGTGGTACTCGGCCACGTCCAGCGCGGCGGCACGCCGACCCATACCGACCGCATTCTTGGCTCCCGTTTCGGCGTTCAGGCAGTCGAACTGATTCGAAACAGGGAATTCGGCAAGATGGTCGCCCTCAAGGGCCAGGAGATCGTCGCCGTCCCTGTGGAAAATGCCATCGACAACCTGCGCCTGGTGGACCCTGACAGCCAGCTTGTGCGCACCGCCGAGGCTCTCGGTATCTGCTGCGGCCGCTGACGCGGCCTCCCCTATAAACCAGTCAGGCACCGGGGCCAGTTCCCCGGTGCCTTCCCGAACAGCTTACGGCAAAACACTCCGAATCAGTGAGCCAGGCTGGGGCAAAGGGAAGCAACATGGGTGGCATGACTTATCAGGAAAGTTGCACCGGAACAAAGGTATTTTGGAAAGGTCTCTTTTCATTTGCAGACAAGTCACGAGATACCAATTGTTTAGGACAAAGAGAAGT
>CAZCUR010000041.1:0-22071 GCA_964501815.1 uncultured Geothermobacter sp. | reverse complement strand
TTGCCGGCGCCGAAGATGACCAGCACGATAGCCATGATGATCATCAGTTCCGTGGTACCCATTCCGAACATAGATTTCTCCTGCGGGTAAAAAAGGGGCGGCGGAAGAACACCGCCGCCCCAGATTCAGGCTCAGGCCGGGACGACCTTGACCTTGGTGTCATAGAAGGAGGACGAGGCGCCGATCGGGTCGGTCAGGCACATATCGCCCAGAGCCGGGTCGATACGCATCGCCGCGTTGGGGCACAGACCCTTGCCGCGCCGTTTGTCGCCCTTGACCACCTTGCCGTCGACCTTGACATCGTTGGCGCCGTAGGCCCAATGGCCGTTGTGCCAGGAGACCGCGACCACGCCGGGGCGAATACCTTCAACCACCTTGACCTTGCCGCCAACCGGACGGTCGAGACCAAAGCCGACATTCCACATGCCATCGGGATTGGTCGCAGAAACAATTTTCGCTTCGGCGCCATCTCTGAGCCCAAGTTTCTTGGCATCGCGCGAGTTCATCAGGATGTAGTTCTCCTGCAGCTCGCGTCCCTGGGCCCAGTAGTTGCCGATGGTACGGGACTGCCCGCCGACAATGTCCTTGTAGGTGATCAGGGTCAGGTCATAGCCGGCATCCTTGATTTCGTTGCCGTGGAAGTCGCGTACCGGTTCGGCCAGGGGCAGACCGGAGAAGCGCTTGCCGGTACCGGGGTGCTTGGCCAGGGCGACCTTTTCGGCGTAGAGGTTGAACTGGTTCTTGAACTGATGATGCACCTTGTCGCCCTTGTAGGCATGCTCGGCGTCCTCGAAGCGGCCGCCGCGGTTGAGCACGGTGATCACCCGCAGGAACATGTCGTCACCAAGAATCTTGCGCCAGCGCTCGGGGTCGTAGGCGTAGCCATGCAGATGCCGGCGGGCCTTGGCGAAAATCTTCTGCTCTTCACGACTTGCCTTCGGCACTTCGGTGCCGGGCTTGTCCCCTTTGGCAAGGTTGGCCGCCATGCGGATAAACCAGTCGTCAGCGCGCTCAAGCGGCTGCCCCTTGCCGAAACCGTCCTTGCCGTGGTTGGGCAGGTTCAGTTTTTCGGCGATGGCGAGCAGAACCGCCTCCATGCCGAGAGGCTGCTTGACACCGTAAACCTTCACCTCTTCGGTCATGGCCTGGACCATCGGCTGACGCACCTTGGAGACCGCAGTCAGCAAATCCGGGGTCGCATGCGGGGTGCCCCAGCGCTCCCAGATGGCCGTATCGGGGAAGATGTAGTCAGCGTACATGGAGGTTTCCCCGATGACGATATCCGAAGCAAACAGCAGAGGGATCTTGTTCAGATCCTTGAGGATCTCGATATTTTTGTTGGCTCCGGGGACAGTCAGTGCCGGGCTCCCCTTGTGCAGGAAGAGGGCGTCGATGGTGTAGGGGTAACCCATTGCCGCCGAGGGGAGAATTTCCTGGTAGACGTTGCCGGAGAAGGGATACCAGCAGCGCTTGGCCGGATAGCCGGCAAACAGGGTCGAGTCCTCGTACTTGTGCTTCTCACGCGTCAGGGTGACGCCAAAGGACTTCATCTTGTTGGCGTACAGCTTTTTGATGTTGTACGGACCGTTCTTGCTGCCGTCCTCATGCCAATGGCCGCCACCCTTCTGCAGGCCGCCCTTCCAGTCGGCGTTGCCGATCAGCACGTTGAGGGTAATGACCGCCTGGGCGTTGTAATAGCCGTTGGTGTGCTGAACCGGGCCACGGTAGAGTTCGGCCACCGCCTGCTTGCCGTAGGACGTGAAATCCTTGGCGGCGCGGGCAATTTCGCTTTCCGGGATGCCGCACTCCTCGCCCCACTGGGCGACGGTCTTGCTGCGGGCCATCTCGGTCAGCAGGGTGAAGACGCTCTTGACCCTGATGCCCTTGACCTCACCGTCGAACTCCAGGTCGCCGACAACCGCAGCGCCCTTGTGGACATTGACCGCCGTGGGCTTGCCGCCGACCATGGCGACGAACTCATCCTTGGCGCCGAGGCCGACTTCCGCGGCCCGCAGCAGCGCGCCAGGACCATCCTTCTCGATCTTGACCAGGTGGGTGGCATTGCTCCAGGTGGTCTCATTGACAGCCTTGGCGGCCGCCTTGTTGGCGGCGGTCAGGTATCTTGCGTCATAGCGCTTGTTGTCGATGATCCAGCGGATCATGCCGTAGGCCAGCGCCGCGTCGGTACCCGGCTTGAGGGGCAGCCACTGCTGCGCCTTGGCCGCGGTCTTGGAGAAACGCGGGTCGGCGACGGCAATCTTGAGGGTACCGTTTTTGATCCCCTCGGTCACCTTGCGGGCCAGGTTGGTGGGACCGAAGTTGGCCTCAAAAGCGCCGGTACCAAAGTAGAGGATGTACCTGGAGTTGTAGATGTCGGGCTTCATGTGGTGCTTGCCCTTGCCCCACTTGCCCTTGTCCCACTTGCGGGTCATTTCGTTGTAGCCGATGTGGTGGGACTGCTCGCAGATGGTGGTGTGCTCATACCAGTTGACCGAACCGAAGCTGTCCTTGAGCCAGCGCTTGGAGAACTCCTTGCGGCCGTGCTCGATGCGGCCGTTCATGATGACGAACTTGTTGTTCTTCGGCCCAAGGTCCGGATGGTTCGGATCGATCAGGGTGTCGAGATATTTGGCGTACTTCTTCTTGAAGTCGGCCACCGACATCTTCTTCTTGCCGACCGCCTTGGCGTCCGCGGCCATGGCCTTGGCGACCTTGCTGTCACGCAGGGCGTAGATATCTTTGAGCCCCTTGACGACACGGTTTTCTTCACCGGGGACATGCTTGAACAGCTTGCCGCCGTTGACGATCTCGCTGATCGCCTGGTCGAAGGGAACCACCTGCCACTTGTTCTCGCCGCGCTTGCCGGCGCGCTTGAGCACCTTGACGATGCGGTAGGGGTCATAGAGCGACTGGATGCCCGCCTGTCCCTTGGGGCAAAGATGGCCGTCAACCTTGGCGGCCTCTTTGGGGCTGGTCAGATAAGGCAGGTGCGGACTCATGGTCATGGCGCTGTAGGGGTTACCGTCGATCTTGACCAGGGTGCCGTTGAGAATCTTGCCCTTGATGTTGCAGGCGGTGTGGCACTGCAGGCAGACCCCGTAGATGATGTTCTCGGCTTTGGCCAGCTCGTAGGCGTCACCGGCGGAAAGCATGCCGGCCTCGGCCTTGCGCACCATGCCCATCGCCCATTCGAGCTGCGAGGCGACCAGCAGCGAGCCGCCGAGAAAGGCGCTGCACTTGAGAAAACCGCGCCGGGAAACGCCTTTTTCATCGGTAATTTCCGCCTGAGCGGCAATGTCTTTGATCTTGTCCTTGTTCATTGTCGCCCTCCCTTACTCGTGACACTTGGCGCAGCTGTAGGCGTCGGCGCCGAGATATTTGGTGGTCGGTTTGGTGCCAAAATCGGCCCCGAAGACATAAAGGCCCTTCTCCTTGGCCTTCTGTGCCACCAGGGATTTGGGATCGTTGAGATCGCCGAAGTAGTTGGCCTCGCCGATACAGGTGGAAACGCAGGCCGGCAGCATGCCCGCTTCGACCCGGTGCAGGCAGTAGTGGCACTTGCGGTTCTTGCCGACCTTGCCCTTGCGGCCGGCCTTCTGGCCGTACTCAAAGGTTTCGGCATCCTCATAGGCCTCTTTTTTCGGAGTGCCGTCGGTGTAGTAGTTGCCCTTGTCAACCGACATCACACCATAAGGGCAGGCCTCGGCAACCTTGGGGTCACCGGTGTTTTTGGCATAGTCGATACGCACCACGCCGTCCTTGCCCTGGGTGACAGAGCCGTCCTTGCAGGCCTTGACGCAGGGGGCCTTGGCGCACTGCATACAGAGGTTGGGCATGAAGTAGCGCTTGACGTTGGGATACGCGCCATCCTCCACCTCCTTGACAAAGCGGTAGTCGACCCCTTCGGGGGTCTTGTTTTCCGCCTTGCAGGCGACGGTACAGGCGTGACAGCCGACACACTTTTCGATGTCGACAATCATGGCCCAGTGCCGCTGCTCGGGCGGCTTGGCCAGGGCGCGCTGGATGTCGGCGCGCATCCGCTCCAACACAGACTGTTCACTCATAGATGCCTCCTTGTTGAGGTGGGGTGAAAATGCCGGGACCTTGCATCCCTGGTCACGAAAATGGTTAAAAATTTTCAAGCAAAAAGAACTGTAGCAGGCAATGTGCCAAATTCAAGAGCGCCAAAATGCCGGAATTGCAGACCAAAAAAGCCCTGCTTCTGTTACCTTTCGGTAGCAGGGACAGGGCTCTTTAGCTTTTTTTCAAAAAGAATCAGATAATTAGGTTGATTTTAACGACTGTTACCCAGAGGTAACATCTGTGCTGCCGCGCAGTTTCTCCCAGAGGTTTTTACGGGAAATGCCAAGACGCTCGGCCGCCCGGGTGCGGTTCCCGTCTTCTTCTTCCAGAACCCGCTCGATGAAGCGCCGTTCAAAATCCTGCACCGCCTCGCGCAAGGTCTGGTCGGTGCGAATCGCCTGAACCAGTTCGCTGCCGGCGCCGCCGCCCCCGCGGTCACGCACCTCCTCCGGCAGTTGTGCCGGCCGGATAACTTCCCCCGGACAGAGCACCTGCAGCCGCTCGAGCATGTTGCGCAGTTCACGGATATTGCCGGGGAAGCGGTAGCGTTCCAGCTCCCTGAGCGTTTCGGGGGCCATACGGATGGGCGCTTGCCGATAGCGGCCCGCGATATCGGCAACCAGGGCCGCAACCAGCATGGGCAGATCCTCGCGCCGCTCGCGCAAAGGGGGCACCTGCAGGGGGACGACATTGAGACGGTAGTAGAAATCTTCGCGCAGACGCCCTTCGGCAACCATCTCCTCGAGATTGCGGTGCGTGGCGGCAATCAGACGGAAATCGACCGGCCTCTCCTGTTCACTGCCCAGGCGCCGCACCCGTTTTTCCTGCAGCACACGCAGCAGTTTGACCTGCATCGCCAGGGGAATCTCGCCGATTTCATCAAGAAACAGGGTGCCTTCATCGGCCTGCTCAATCAAGCCGGGATGGTCTTTGTGGGCGCCGGTAAAGGCCCCCTTGCGGTAGCCGAACAGCTCTCCTTCCAGCAGGGTTTCCGGAATGGCGGCGCAGTTGACCCTGACAAGCGGTTTTTCCCGGCGCGGGCTGTGGGCGTGCAGATATTCGGCCAGCCGCTCCTTGCCGACACCACTTTCACCAAGCAGCAAAATGGTGGCGTCGGTCTGGGCCGAGGCGCGGCAGGAGGCCAGCAGTTTCTGAAACCTGGGGGAGACGCTTTCCAGACTGACAGGACCGTCCTCACGCAGAGCGATATTTTCCGCCCGCAACTGCTGCAGCTGAAAGGCGCGTTCGAGCTTCATCAGCAAAAGCTCGGTGCGAAAGGGCTTGGCCAGATAGTCGTGCGCCCCTTCCCGCATCGCCTCGACCGCCGCTTCGATGGACGCCTGCCCCGTCATCAGCAGCACGCAGCATTCGGGCTGGCGCGCGCGTAACTCGCGCAGAACCTCAATCCCGGACAAGTCAGGCAGGCGGATATCGAGCAGGGCAACGGGAAAAACCTGCTCAACCAGCAGGTCCAGGGCCTGCTGACCGGTTTCGGCGGGAAACACCGTATAGCCTTCGTCGGCGAGATTGGCCTGCAGCAAAGTACGATGCGTCGGGTCATCCTCGACCAGCAGAATCGCCCTGGTCATCTTCGGCCCCTTTCTGCATGGCGGTTTGGGTCGTTTCCTGACCGTTCAAAGGGATCTTTACCAGAAAAGTGGCTCCCTGCACTTCGTTGTCGAGCAGGGTTATACTGCCGCCGTGACGCTCGACGATGCTGCGGCAGATCTCCAGGCCGATTCCGGTCCCTTTGCCCGGCTCCTTGGTGGTGAAAAAAAGGTCGAAAATCTTGTCTGCCAAATCGTCAGGCACTCCCGGACCGTCGTCACTCACCTGCAGGCAATAGTTCCCCTTGTGGACATAGGCCTGAAGGTCGACCCGGCCGCCTTCACCGGTGGCATCCGCCGCGTTGAGCACCAGATTCAACACCACCTGGTAAAGTTTGTCGCGGTCGACCAGCAGCATCTCACCCTTGGTCAGATCGTGCGCGACAAAATGGACGCCGCTGTTTTTCAGCGCCATGGCGGCAAAGCTTTCAAACTCATGAAACAGCGCGTGGCTGTCGATCGGTTCCTTTTCCAGGCGCCCGGCCCGCGCCAGATCGAGCAACTGGGTGACGATACCGCTGATGCGGTCGACCTCCCGCTGCACCAGGTCGAGGGTCTCGGCGGAGACTCCGTTTTCCCCCAGCTTGCGCAGTCGGTAAAGGGCGCCCTGAATCCCCGCCAGCGGGTTGTTGATTTCGTGCGCGACCCCGGATACCAGCTTGCCGACCGTGGCCAGGCGCTCATTGTCCAGCAGCCGGTCCAGGGTCAGATTACGCTCCTCCTCGGCCCGATTGAGACGGTCCAGCAGGCGGGCGAAGCTTTTCTGCAACTGGCCGATCTCGTCCCGGCGCTCGGGGCCGGGATTGAAATCGTGGGTCAGATCGGGGACCTTCTCCATCTCGTCGGCCAGGTCGATCAGGGGACGGCTGAGCCGATTGCCGATCAAAATAAAGGTCCCCATGGCGCCGATGGCAAACAGCAGGGTAAAACTGAATATCTGCGCGCGCAACCTGCTCAAATCCCGGAACAGGGGCTCCAGGGAGATGCCGACCCGGAGCGCGCCCCAGCGCTTGCCGGCAATGGCCAGCGGCATGCCGAAATCGAGCGTCGGGATCTTGCTGCCTTCCGGCTGGCGGATAACCAGACCCTGTGCCTGCAAAACGTCTCTGGTCAGGGGGTCACGATAGATCTTGCCGTATTCCGACAGAATGTTGTGGGCCAGAACCTTGCCCGTCTGGTCGGTCACGAAGGCGTACAGGGGGTGCAGTCTGTCATTGGCCATAATGTCGGTGACGAAATTGTCAATCAGGCCGCCTTCGCCGATGATGCCGAGCTCCTCGTAAAGCAGGGCATTGATAATGGGGATGGACATGGAGGAGACCAGCATTTCCCCTTCGCGTTCAATGCGGTCACGCAAAAGCGCCTTTTCCCGCGACCAGGTCCAGAACCCCCATACCGAGGAAAAAACCAGGGTCAGCAAAACCGCCAGAATCATGAAGCGGGTACGCAGGCTGACAAAACGGAACGGATTCAGTGGCATTTGACCCCGCAGCCTCCTGGAATGCTCTCCATCATCTGGAAAATCGGCGCATAGTCCGTGGCCGAAGCCGGCACGAAGCCGTTGCGAAATTCCGGATCCCAGCTTTTCATGCGCGCGATCATGGCCGGATCGGCCGGGTCAATGGCCAGCAGAGCATCGCGTACCGCCTTGACCAGGCGCGGATCGGCATCCGGGCGGGCGACGATCGGCACCGAGGGGACAGGGTCCGATTGCGCGATCAGCTCCAGACCGTGGGGCTGGTAGCGAAAGGCGACGACATCCTTGACCGCGCCGGCGTCAAACTTCCCCTTGAGCACCGCTCGGGCGACATCGGTGTGGGAATCGAGATTTTCATAGGCGGCCAGGTCGAAAAGGGTTATGCCATTCTGGTACAGCAGCAGGCGCGGCAGCAGATTGCCCGAAGTTGAGTGCAGGTTGCCGAAAGCAAAGGTCCTGCCTTTCAGATCGGCAACAGATCGGATGCCCGAATTTTTTCTGGTAATGATGATGCTGCGATACTCCGACCGTCCCAGTTTGTTCAGCGGGCGGACAATGGGAATGGCGCCGAAGCCGCGGTTGGCCTCGAAAAAGGTGACGTCCCCCAGGGACGCCACCTGCACGGTTCCCTCCTTGAGAAAAGCCACCGCTTCGGTGTAGTCGCGCGCCAGCTTCAGCTCAAAATGGAAGGCCGTTTTTTCCGTCAGATAATCCATGATCGGTTGGTAGTTGCGGTACATGATCATCGGATTGTAGCGGGGGATGACCCCAAAATAGACGACGGGTTTGCCATCATCGGCCACATTCCGGGCCAGCCCTCCGGCCGGCATCAGACAGAGCAGGGCGATCAGCAGAGCAGCGATCCTGGACATCATTTCATCCCTTTCCATTCGGTTGCCGGGGTTTTTGTCCCGGCAGAGACAGATGATGCCCGAAACAAAGCAAATATCACGCCTGTTTCACCGCCGATTGAGGATTCCGCTGACCGGATCGACCAGCCAGGGGATCAGCCAGCAGCGTTCCATCTCTTCTTTGACCTTTTCCAGCAAGGGCGGCTCCTGGGCCTGGCGACCGAGCAGGACCCGGTCGGAGAGATCCAGGCCGCTCAGGGCCTGGTTGACCACCCAGCCGAAGGGCTCGATACCGGCACGGCGCAAATCGTCGCGCAGACAGAGCGCTTCCTGCACCGGGGTCGCTTCCGGCAGGGAAACAAGCAGGATGCGGGTAAACTCGGCATCGCGCAGACGTGGCAGCAGGCGTACAACCTCCGGCGGCAGCTCCCCCTTGCTGCGGTCGACCTCGCGATGGTAGGCCTCGGCGGCGTCGAGCAGCAGCAGGGTATGACCGGTCGGCGCGGTGTCGATGACCACGAAGCCCTCTTCACCGTCGGCCACCACGCGCGCGAAGGCGCGGAAGACGGCGACCTCCTCGGTGCAGGGCGAGCGCAGGTCCTCTTCGAGCAGGGCGCGCCCCTGCTCGTCGAGATCCCGGCCGGCGGTGGCCATGACCTCGGCACGATAGGCCTCGGTTTCGGCCTTGGGATCGATGCGGCTGATCTGGAGCCCGGCGGGAGTTTCGCCCAGGGTCTGGCGGATGTGGGCGGCGGGGTCGGTGGTGGTCAGGTGCACCCGGTGGCCCCGTTCGGCCAGGGCTGCGGCGATGGCCACGGCGAGGGTCGTTTTGCCGACGCCCCCCTTGCCCATGCACATGATGACGCCGCGCTGCTGCGCAGCCAGTTGGTCGATCAGATCGCCAAACCCGGCCGGCAGGTCAGGGTGGGCCGGTGCCGCAACCTGTTCCAGATGTTCGGTCGTGAAAAAGCGCCCGAGGTTGGTCACGCCGATCAGCTTGCCGGCCCGCAGCGGCAGTTCGGTGCGCGGCAGATGGGCGATCGCCTCGGGAAGACGGGCCAGGGCGTCCCGGCAGCGTGTCGCAAGAGCCGCGGCGACGGCATCGCCCGGATTCCCGGCCCGGAAGACGCCATTAATGACCAGCTGCTGGTTGCGAATGGCGAGACTGGCCAGCTCCTGCGAGGCGCGGGCGGCCTCGTCCAGCGCGGTCTTTTCCGGCCGGCTGACGACGATCACCACCGTTTGAGCCGCGTCGCCCAGCACCTCGCGGGTGGCGGCGTAGAGTCTACGCTGTTCCTGCAGCCCGGAGAGCGGACCAAGGCAGGAGGTGCCGCCGACATTCTCGTCGAAAAAGTTGCTCCAGGCTGCCGGCAGCTCGAGCAGGCGCAGGGTGTGGCCGGTCGGCGCGGTGTCAAAGACGATATGGTCGTAGCCGGCGGCCGCCTCGGGATCACCCAGAAGACGGGCGAACTCGTCGAAGGCGGCGATCTCCAGGGTGCAGGCGCCAGAGAGCTGCTCCTCCATGCTGGCGATGGCCGCCTCGGGCAGCACGCCACGATAGGGACCGACCACCTTGTCGCGGTAGGCGCGCGCCGCTTCCTCCGGATCGATGTTCAGGGCATCCAGTCCTTCCGCGCCGGGGACCGGGCGCGGTTCACGCCCCAGCCCGGTCTCCAGCACCTGGTCAAGGTTGGAGGCCGGGTCGGTGCTGACCAGCAGCACCCTTTTGCCCTGAGCCGCCAGATGCAGGGCGCTGGCGGTCGCCGTGGTGGTCTTGCCGACGCCCCCCTTGCCGGTGAAGAAGAGATGGCGGGGCGGCTGTTGCAGAAAGGGTGGCAGTGCCATCAGCAGCACTCCCCCGGCTTGCAGCCGCAGGAAGGAGCCATCTTCAGTTCGACCGGCGCTTCCAGTCCGCAAAGTTTCGCCAGCGCCGCCCGGTCGGGGTAAAAGCCACGCGCGACGATGGCATCGTCGACAAGCACCAGCGGCAGGCAGTCGGCATCTTTTTGCAGTTCGGCGGCAACAAGGGCGTTTTCGGCAAAAGCCTGCGGCTGCTGGGCAAGGTTGAAACGTTCCACCTCGACTCCTTTGCTTTTGAGCCAGTCGAGATCGGCGGCAAAGGCGGCCAGCTTCGGATCGACCGAAGGACCGCAGACTCCGGTGGAACAGCACATGGCGGGATCGTAAACGGAAACTTTTTTCGACATGTTTTTTAACTCCCTTTTATTTTCCGCGCTTGACACGCGGGAATCAGCTTGCGTATGGTGATGTCCAATATATGGTTTTTTGCATATTGAGGAGTCAAACCATGAAACGCTTTCTTCTGGCTGTTCTCCTGTTGGTGCCCCTGACCTGCCTCGCCGCAACCGATGTTCCGCCCCAGGTCGCCGCTTTTCTGCACAGCAACCCCGCCGGCCATAAAATCAGTGCCGCCGAACTGCTCAAGCGCATGGCCGGGCCTGAGAAGCTGACCTTCGTCGATGTGCGCACGCCGCAGGAATATGCCGTCATGCATATCGACGGCGCTATCAATATCCCCTACAACCAGCTGGCCGATCGGATCGATCAGATTCCCCACGACGGTTTGGTGGTCGTCTATTGCCACAGCGGCCGTCGCGCTGAAGGAGCCAACGCCGTGCTGCACATTCTGGGTTACGACAATGTCGTCAACCTCAGCGGCGGCATCAAGGCGCTGGCCGGGGCCATTACCCCCAAATCCGCACCTCCTGTTGGTATCGACAGGGGCCACCAGCCGACTGACAACTCACCCGATGACACCGAAAGCGACGACGAGGAAGAGGACTTCGGCTGCTGAGTCGACCGTCCTCAAACCTCTTCTGACGCAGGCTGCAAATTCCCTCCGTAGTACCTGCGCTGCAGCCAGAAAGCGACATTCACCAGGCCGATCAGGGCCGGCACCTCGATCAGCGGACCGATGACGGCGGTGAAGGCGACGCCGGAATCGAGGCCGAAGACCGCTACGGCGACGGCAATCGCCAGCTCGAAGTTGTTGCCGGCGGCGGTGAAGGCGACGGTCGCGGTCTTGCTGTAATCGGCGCCGCTTTTGAGCCCCATCCAGAAGCTGACCAGAAACATCACCACAAAGTAGATCACCAGCGGGATGGCGATGCGCACCACGTCAAAGGGGATGCTGACGATCAGCTCCCCCTTGAGGCTGAACATCACCACGATGGTGAAGAGCAGCGCCACCAGGGTGATGGGACTGATGCGCGGGATGAAGCGCTGATTGTACCAGCCGCGCCCCTTGAGGGGGATGAGGGTGTAGCGGGTGATGATGCCGGCGACAAAGGGAATGCCGAGATAGATGGCGACACTTTCGGCAATCTGACCGATGGAAACCTGGACCACCGCGCCTTCCAGACCGAACAGGGGCGGCAGCACGGTGACGAACAGCCAGGCGTAGACCGAGTAGAAAAGCACCTGAAACACCGAGTTGAAGGCCACCAGGCCCGCGCAGTATTCGGTGTTGCCTTTCGCCAGCTCGTTCCAGACGATGACCATGGCGATGCAGCGCGCCAGGCCGATCATGATCAGGCCGACCATGTACTCCGGATAGTTGTGCAAAAAGACGATGGCGAGGATGAACATCAGCACCGGGCCGATGACCCAGTTCTGCAGCAGCGAAATGCCGAGGATCTTTTTGTTGGCAAAGACTTCACCCAGTTCCTCATAGCGCACCTTGGCCAAAGGCGGGTACATCATCAGGATCAGGCCGATGGCGATTGGCACGTTGGTGGTGCCGACACTGAAAGCGTTGACCACGTCCTTCACCCCCGGAAAGAGCCAGCCGATGCCGACACCGACGGCCATGGCAAGAAAAATCCACAGGGTGAGATAGCGGTCGAGAAAAGAGAGTTTTTTGGTCAGTCCGTGTTGCATGGTGAAAATCCCTTTGAAGAATTTGGGCCGCCAAGGCGCGAAGACGCCAAGGAATCTTTAAAACAAACCTCCCCTCCCCTGGAGGGAGGGGATTGAGGGGAGGGGGCGTTCGAACCTCACCCCCATCCTGACCTTCCCCCTTCAAGGGGGAAGGAATCCTGACAACAGCTTTTGATTTACTTGGCGCCCTGGCGTTTTGGCGGCTATTCAACTTTCGAGTTCTTTTCGAAAAAAGTCGCCAAGTTGGGCGCGAATCTCATCCCGCACCCGCCGGTAGACGTTCATGATTTCTTCTTCCGTCCCTGTCGCTTTCGGCGGGTCGTCGAAGCCGATGTGGATGCGTTTTGTGCCGCCGAAAAAGAGCGGGCACTTTTCGTTGGCGTCGCCGCACAGGGTGATGACGTAATCGAAGGCCTGTCCCTCGTACTTGCTGATGTGATCAGAGGAATGGCCGGAAATGTCGATACCGATTTCGGCCATCACCTGCACCGCTTTCGGATTGAGCCCGTGCGGCTCGGTGCCGGCGGAAAAAGCCTCGATCTGATCGGCGAAGTCGTGGTTGATGATGCCTTCCGCCATCTGGCTGCGGCAGGAGTTGCCGGTACAGAGAAAGAGGACGCGTTTTTTCATTCTGGAAAACCTTTCCAAATCTATGGGCCGCCAAGGCGCGAAGACGCCAAGAAAATCTTTCAAACAAACGTCCCCTCCCCTGGAGGGAGGGGATTGAGGGGAGGGGGAGGTTCGATCTTCACCCCCATCCTGACCTTCCCCCCTCAAGGGGGGAAGGAAATCCATTGCTCAACCTTGTTCTTCCTGGCGCTCCTGGCGTCTTGAGCGAGCAAAGCGAGCGGGTAGCCTACCCGCACTCCGCCCCGTTTTTCCTCTCCAGGTACGCTCCCAGCGCCTGCAGGTCGGCACGGGCGCGTTCGCAACCGTCCATGCGCGCCAGCAGCGGATCGAGCAGGGCCCTGCTGTCGGCGTCGTCGGCGAGGCGGTAGAACATCCAGCTGCCGCGGCGCTGGTCGATCACCCAGCCGGCACGACGCAGGATGGCCAGGTGCCGGGAGACGGTCGATTGCGGCAGGTCGAGGGCGGCGATGATGTCGCAGACGCACACCTCCCGCCCGCGCAGCAGGTTGAGAATGCGCAGCCGGGTTTCATCGCCGAGAGCCTTGATGTCGTCACTGAGCTGTTTCATGGTGCGCATGATATCCGGATATCCGGATATCATGCAAGAAAAAAGAGGGGACTTTTCGGAAGAGCCCGCCGGCATCCTCCACCAGGAAGGGTGAAGAATGCCGGCGGGTACAGCAAAGATCAGGAAGCGGTGTGCCGGTGCTTCTTGAGCATGTAGTAGAGCACCGGCACCGCCATGCGGCTGATGGCCAGCGAGGCGATCTCGCCGAACATCAGGGAGATGGCCAGCCCCTGGAAGATGGGGTCGGCGAGGATGACCGAGGCGCCGACCACCACCGCCAGCGCGGTGAGCAGCATGGGGCGGAAGCGGATGGCGCCGGCTTCGACCACCGCTTCGGCCAGCGGCAGACCGTGACTGAGACGCAGCTCGATGAAATCGACCAGGATGATGGAATTGCGCACCACGATGCCGGCCCCGGCCATGAAGCCGATCATGGAGGTGGCGGTGAAGAAGGCTCCCAGCCCCCAATGGGCGGGCAGAATGCCGATGAGCGAGAAGGGGATGGCGGCCATCACCACCAGCGGGGTGAAGTAGTCCTTGAACCAGCCGACCATGAGCATGTAGATGAGTATCATCACCGCGGCAAAGGCCAGACCGAGGTCACGGAAGACCTCAAGGGTGATGTGCCATTCGCCGTCCCACTTGATCGACGGCTCGGCGCTGCTGAAGGGCTGATTGAGGTTGTAGAGCTCGATCCGCTCCTTCTCGCCACCGAAATCGGTCCCCTTCAGTTCAGCCAGCTTTTTGTTGATTTTCAAAATGGCATAGACCGGACTTTCGATACTGCCGGCGACATCACCGGTGACGTAGATGACCGGCCTGAGGTTCTTGCGGTACAGGGTCTGCTCCACCGGTTGTTCGCTCACTGTCACCAGTTCACGCAACGGTACCAGCCGCCCCTGCGGATTGCCGCTGCCGCGCACGGAAATGTTCAGCAGGCTGTCGACCCGGGCCCGCAGAGCCCTGGGCAGCTGCAGGACGATATTGATCTCCTCGCGGTCGCTCGGCTGATGATACAGGTCGATGGGCAGACCGCTCATGGCCATTTGCACCGTGTCGGTAATCTCCCCTTCACTGATACCGTTCAGGGCCGCCTTCTCCTTGTCGACCTTCAGCACCAGACGCTTGCGCTCCGCCTCACGGTACCAGTCGACATCGACGACCCCTTCGGTGTTGCGGAAGATGTCGCGTACCTTCTGCGCCAGACGCACCCGGTCGGCATCGGTCGGACCGTAGACTTCGGCCACCAGGGTCTGCAGCACCGGCGGACCGGGCGGCACCTCGGCCACCGCCACACTGGCACCGTATTTTTCCGCGATGGCGGCAATGGCGGGACGCATGCGCACGGCGATATCGTGGCTCTGTTCGCTGCGATCCCCCTTGGGCAGCAGGTTGACCTGGATATCGGCGACTTCAGGACCGCGGCGCAGGAAGTAATGACGCACCAGGCCGTTGAAATTGAAGGGGGAGGCGGTGCCGACGTAGATCTGGTAGTCGGTGGTGGCAGGGTCGTTGCGCACCACCTCGGCCATCTCGCGCGCCACCCGAGCGGTCTGCTCCAGGGTCGAGCCCTCCGGCATGTTGAGGATCACCTGGAACTCGCTCTTGTTGTCGAAGGGGAGCATCTTGACCTTGACCGCGCCGAAGTAGACCAGCGACATGCTGCCGAGCAGCAGCGCAAAAACGCCGGCAAAGAAGACCACGCGCCACCTGGCCCTGGCAATCAGCGGATCCATGACCCGATGGTAGAGGCGGGTCAGGAAGTCGTCGGGGGCGTGGTCGTCATCGTGCCCATCCCCCTCCTCCCCGGCCGTCTTCCCGTGACCGCCATGCTTCAGCAGCCGGATCGCCGCCCAGGGGGTGACGGTAAAGGCGATGATGAGCGAGAAGAGCATGGCCGCCGACGAGCCGATGGGGATCGGCCGCATATAAGGGCCCATCAGGCCGCCGACAAAGGCCATGGGCAAAATGGCGGCAATGACCGCCCAGGTCGCCAGAATGGTCGGGTTGCCGACTTCGGCCACCGCCTCGATGGCGACTTTGGCGAGCGATTTTTTCTCCGATCCGGGCAGGCGCAGATGCCGGACGATGTTCTCGACCACAACGATGGCATCGTCAACCAGGATGCCGATGGAGAAAATCAGCGCGAACAGGGTGATGCGGTTGAGGGTGTAGCCGTACAGGTAGAAGACCAGCAGGGTCAGGGCCAGGGTCGACGGGATGGCCAGCAGCACCACCAGCGATTCGCGCAGGCCGAGAAAGAGCAGGATCAACAGGGCGACGCCGAAGACGGCGATGCCCATGTGCAGCAGCAGTTCATTCGATTTTTCCGCCGCGGTCTCGCCGTAGTTGCGGGTGATGCTCACCTCGATGTCGGCGGGGATGAGCGATCCCTTCAGGCTGTCGATCTTGGCTTCGACGGCATGAACGACATCGATGGCGTTGCTGCCGGGGCGCTTGGCCACCGACAGGGTGACCGCCGGTTCCTCGTCCCTGCCGGGGCTTCCGAACAGGACATAGTTGTTCGGTTCCTCGGGTCCGTCGATGATGGTCGCGACATCGGCCAGGTAGACCGGTTTGCCGCCGTAGACACCGACGACGATCCGGCCGACTTCCTCAGGGCTGGTCAGAAAGGCCCCGGTCTGCAGCTGGACCTGGCGGTTGTTCGCTTGCAGGACGCCCGTAATCCCCTGCCGGTTGGCCTGCTGCAGGGCCGGAATCAACTGGGTCGGCGACAGATCGCGCGCCGCCAGCTGCAGGGGGTTGAATTCAATGCGCAGCTGGCGCCGGGTGCCGCCGATGATTTTGGTTTCGGCGACGTTCTTGATGCTCTTGATCTCTTCATCGACCTGGGCGACCAGCCGGCGCAGCAGGTAGTGATCATAGCCCCCGCCGTGAAAGGTCAGCGCCAGCACCGGGACATCATCGATGGTGTGCGGCTTGATCAGCGGCCTGGACACCCCGTGGGGGATGCGGTCGAAGTTGGTCTGCAGCTTCTGGTTCAGGCGGACCAGCGCGGTCTCCAGGTCCTCTCCCACGTAGAAGCGCACCACCAGCATGCTCTGCCCGGCCATGGAAGTTGAATAGATGTATTCGACCCCGGGCAGCTCGTAGAGCAGCTTTTCCATCGGCACCGAAACCCGCTGCTCAACCTCCTCCGGCGTCGCTCCCGGCATGCTTACCAGCACGTCGATCATCGGCACCTTGATCTGCGGTTCCTCTTCGCGCGGCAACATGACGATGGCGAAGAAGCCGAGCAGCAGAGACAAAAGAATCGCCAGCGGCGTCAGGCGCGAATTGACGAACATCGCCGCCATCCGGCCGGCGAAACCCGGATGTTCGAGCTGTTGGTTCATTGGGCAGACTCCGTTTGCACAACGGTCACCGGCTGGCCGTCATGAAGCCGACCGGCTGCCTCGACGATGATCTCGTCCCCTGGCTCCAGGCCCGTAAGAATCTCCACGCTGTCGCCATAACGCGCACCGCTGCGGACCAGACGCAGCACGGCTCTGCCGTCACGAACGACAAAAACCTGTTCCATCTGGCCGTTACGATGCAGAGCACTGCGTTCAACCAGCAGGGTTTTGGCCGAGGCATCCGGCAGACCGACCCGGGCGAACTGGCCGCTGCGCAGGGCCGGATTGTCGGGCAGATCGAGCTTGACACGCACCGAGCGGGTCGTGGGGTCCACCGTCGGCGAGATTTCCCGAATGGCCGCGCTTATCTCGACATGTGCCGCCGGAATGGTCACCGGCAGCATGCGTCCGACACGCAGCTGATTCACCAGCGCCTCGGGGACGTCAACCACAACTTCCAGCGCACGGCTGTTCTCCAGTGCCAGCAGCGGTTTCCCCGGGGTGGCCAGGTCGCCCACCTCCACCATCTTTTCCGTCACAGTGGCCGCAAAGGGCGCCCGGATAGATGTGTAGCCGAGCAGGGTCCGGGCTTCGCGCCAGGCCGCCTCAAGCAGTTGCACCTGCTCGCGCAGGGTCCGCACCCGTTCCGGGGTCGAGGCCTGCACCTTGAGCAGCTTTTCCTCCCGTTCCAGGTTGCGCCGCGCCTGGGCCAACCGGGTTTTTGCCTGCTTGACCCGGGCATCGATTTCCTCGGCGCGCAGGCGCATCAGCAGCTCGCCCTTTTTGACCCGGGAACCGACCCGCACCGGCAGTTCCACAATCTGGCCGCTGACCCGGGCCGAAATCAGGGCATGCTCCACCGCCTTCACGGTGCCGGAAACCTCCACCTGCGCCGGGACATCTTGCAGGGTGAGAATGCGGGTTTTGACCTGGACCGGCGGCAGGTCGGCCGGACGGGTGCGTTCCGCAGGGTCCTGGCATCCCGCCAGCAGCACAAGGCCGAAGAATATCAGCAGTCCCATTCGTTTCATGACATCCGTCTCCATCATCGGAAAATCAGTCTGTTAGGGTGGTTTGCAATCCGGGAGCGTCCTTGTCCGGGAACACCGGCAGGCCGGCGGCCACCCGCAGTTCGGCAACGGCGATCCGGACCCTCGACTCGGCCAGCAGGTTGCGGATGCGGGCATCAATCAGGCGGTTTTCGCTGTCAATGAGATCGGAAACCAGGATCACACCGGCTTTGAACTGGGCCCGGCTGAGATGCTCGCTCTCGGTGGCCTGTTCCAGCAGCTTACGGGTCACCTCCAGGCGCTGTTCGGCTTGTTCAAGGTTCAGCCTGGCCCTGGTGAGCTCGTAATTGAGTTGCAGAACCAGCTTGTCCCTTTCGGCGCGGAGCCGGGTCAAACGCGAGCGGGCCTGTGCCACCCTGCCCGCGGTCAGATGGCCGTCAAACAGGTTGAAGCTGACCTGCAACCCCGCCAGCCAGGAATCGCCCTCGCCGCCCGTTTCGCTCCCCTGGTCGAACTGGTAGCTGGCGACGCCATCGACGGTCGGCAGGTAGCCGCCGCGGGCTTCCCTGACCTGGGCTGTCGCCGCGGCCAGTTCGGCTTCGATGCGCTCCAGTTCAGGGCGGCGGCTGATGTCCGGCTGGTCCGGAACCGCCGGCGCGGGCGATTCGGGAGCCAGCTCCACCTCGCCCTCGGGCAGCCCCAGAAGACGCAAAAAGACTTTCTGGGCCAGCTGATTGTCGTGCTGCGCCTGGATGAGGTTCTCCCTGGCTTGCGACTCCTGCACTTCAAGGTTGAGCAGGTCGACCCTGAGCAGGTCACCGGCATCGAACCGGGCCCTCGCCACCGCAAGGGAAGAGCGGATGGCCTCGAGCGTCTTTTCGCGCGCCGCAATCAGCCGCCGGGTATCGACCATATGCTGATACGCCCTGAAGACGGCCAGCTCCAGCTGTTGCCGGACTTCGCCTTCGGCAGCCTGGGCCGCCTTGATTCCCTCTTTTGCGGCCTGCTGCCGCGCCTGGTCGCGACCACCGTTGTACAGGCGGTAGCGCGCCGAGGCGGTCAGGTTGAGGTTGTCGGTGCGCCCCGGGTCATTGAAATCGATGCCGGGGGTGAAGGCGCCCTGGTTGAGAATGTTGCCGAAGCTGTACATGGGATTGTCGGTCTGGGTGTAGCCGGCAGCGAGGCTCAACCGCGGATAATCGGCGGCACCTGCCTGCTGCAGCATCGCTTCGGCCTCGCCAATCCGGGCCGCCGCGATGCGGCTGTCAGGACTGTTGCGCAGGGCGTAGGCGACAGCTGTCGGGGCATCCCACGTCTGCGGCGGAGGCAGCTCCGCAGCTCCAATCGTAAAGAAGGGGGCCAGCAGCAAGGCCGGTAACAGCAGCCATCGGGACATGGTTTCGTCTCCTCGGGTTTGCTCGATGTCCTGTGAAGCTTAACAGGTGGCAACAAAATGCCCGGCAAAACATCAAACATATGAATAATACGATTTATGATGGAATGCAACCCCTTGCTCCCTTTTTTTGCGGTCTTTATAAAAAGCGACTTTTTTTGTCGGATTTTGACCTGCATCATGTTTTTTACCGTTCGCAGCCGCTAGTCTGGCACCATCAACGAACGCGATGAAGGAGATGCAACCATGAACCTGCGCGACAATCTCGGCGACCAGCCGATCAACAAGACCATCGAACAGCACCCCGCCATCGGCGAGATTCTGGAGAAATATGACATCGGCTGCGTCACCTGCGGCGTCGGCATCTGCCTGGTCAAAGACGTCGTCAGCATCCACGCCCTCGGCGACGAGATCGAACAGCAGATTGAAAACGAAATCAACGCCTATCTGGAAAGCAGAGGCTAGAAGTCAGAAGTCAGAAGGCAGGAAAACAAAATACCAGACAGGAGATAAAAACAATGAGCAAACTCGCATGCGGCTGCCCGGGCAGCCAAGTCCGTACCGTCGAAGCCCCTGAAACCAATAACACCGAAGCCACCGGGCGTATCGCCTCCGAGCTGCGTCAGTGGCCGACCCAGTTGCACCTGGTGCCGCCCTCCGCGCCCTACCTGCAGAACGCGCATCTGCTGATCGCCGCCGACTGCGCCCCCTTCGCCTACGCCGAGTTCCACCGCGACTTTATCAAGGGGAAGGTGCTGGTCAACGCCTGTCCGAAACTGGACGACACCAGCCCCTACGTCGACAAGCTGGCGGCGATGATCAGCCAGAACGACATCCAGTCGGTGACCGTGACCATCATGGAGGTCCCCTGCTGCCGCGGGCTGGCGATGTTCGCCCAGCAGGCCATCGCCCTGTCGGGCAAGGACGTCCCCCTCGAGGTGGTGGTGATCGGCGTCGACGGCCAGAGGAGGAACGGATGAAGACCGACGTGACAAAAGTTATGGTCGAGGAGCACAAGCTGATCCTGCGCATGATCGCGCTGGTGGAGAAGAACACCGCATTGATGGAGGCGGGGAAATTTCGCGACTGGCAGTTCTACCTCGATGCGGTCGACTTCATCCGCAACTACGCCGACCGTTTCCACCACGCCAAGGAGGAGGATGTCCTCTTCGTCGCCCTGGTGAAGAACGGCATGCCGGAAAAGAACTCTCCCATCGAGGCGATGCACATGGAACACGACCAGGGACGTGCCTTCGTTCGCGGCATGGAAGAGGCGGCACAGAAGGCCCTCGCCGGCGAGCCCGGCCAGATCCCGCTGATCGCCGAGAACGCCAGAGGCTATGCGGCTCTGTTGCGCGGCCACATCGACAAGGAGGACAACATCCTCTACCCGCTGGCCGAGCGCGTGCTGCCCGAGGAGGTGCGCCCGCAGATGGTTAAGGACTACGCCGATGCCGAGGCGAGAACACCGGAGCTGGAAGCGACCTACCGGCGGCTGGTCGAGAAGTATGAGGCTCAGGCCGCGGCCTGAGCCTGGTTATCATCACGGGACAATACGACGCATGCGGGCCGGCGGCTCAATCTCTTGGGTCCCGGACCCGCACCCCATAAGCACGCATCTGATCGTCCGCCGTCAGCAGAATCAATCCTTCGGCCTGAGCCTGGGCCACCAGCATGCGGTCGAAAGGATCCCTGTGATGCGGCGGCAGGCTTCCCGCCAGCTGACCATGGTAGAGGCTGATGGGCAGTTTGCTGAACCCCTCCTCCTCAACGAGCCCGTCCACGTCATCGGGAGCATCCAACTTGCCAAGGGCTCGTTTAATGGCCATCTCCCACGCGGTGGCAGCACTGACAAAAACCTCGTTGCGCTCGTCGGCGATCATATCCCGGGTTCCCATCCCAAGCTCATGGGCGTCCGCCAGCCACCAGAGCAACACATGGGTATCGAGCAGAAAGCGTTGCATCAGCCTTCCCCTTCAAAGGCGTCAATCAGGCTGTCCGGGGTCCGGTCAAAATCATCACTCCAATGAATCTGGCCCTTCAGCCTCCCCGGAACGCGTCGTTTACGCTCACGGTGGGGGACAAGATCCACCCAGGGCTTGCCGGCACGGGCAATCACGACCTTTTCTCCCCGGGCGGCCTTTTCGGCCAATTTCGACAGCTGACTTTTGGCTTCGTGCATGTTGACCTGCATCGACGCGACCCCTTCTTGGCTAAGTCTGGCTAAGTTTAAATTAGCCGGAAATGGCTCAATCGTCAACTGCCTTTGTGTTTTCCTCGTTTTGTCCCTGGCAAATGCGCCCCCCAATACGTTATCCCATCACTTCCAGGAAGGGATGCCAAATGCTCCCAGCACCAGAGGTGCAGTCTGCTCTGGCAAGCGGTGGTCACCAGACCAGGCCGTTTCGCCGATAACGTTCGTGGTCAAACCGGCAAGAGGTCATCGCCAGAGGAGGCAGGTGCATTTGTGCCATCACGGCGCTATAATGCCGCCATGGCCCGCAAACGACGCTACCGTGACGCCGAAAAACGCTACCAGCTGGAGCTGCAGCGCAACGTGCTGGCGCAGCCCGGCCCTCACCCTTTTGTCCTGATTCTCGATCGCCTCAAAGCGGGCTACAACGTCGCCAAGATTCTGCGTTCGGCCGAGTTTTTCGGTGCCTGTCGTGTCTACCTGGTCGACATCGGGCCTTTCGATCCCTCCCCCGCCAAGGGTGCACTGCGCAAGGTACCGGTGCGCAACTGCACGTCCTTTGCCGAGGCGCACACCGAACTCGCCGCCGAAGGCTATCGCTTCTGTTTGCTTGCCCCGGATGCCTCAACCCCGCTGGTGCAGGCCGAGCTGCCCGAAAAGGTGGCCTTCGTTCTCGGACATGAGGAGTTCGGGCCGCAGCTCGATGACCGAACCGACTGGCCCGGGCTGCTGCCGGTCGCCATTCCCCGTTTCGGCCAGACCGAAAGCCTCAATGTCGCCGTCACCGCAGGGATCGTCATGCACGAATGGTGTCGGCGCCACACCTGGAGCTGAAGGCAGGCGGCCTCACTATCCGGCGTAAAAAAAAGGGACCGCCCCGAATGGGACGGCCCCTGCGTACATCGGTCCTGCTTCCGGTTACGGCAGTTCGTAGATCTGGAAGATGGAATGGGCCTTGCCCAGTCCGAACCATTTGCTCCCGGTGACGATAGTGGTGACCAG
>CAZCUR010000040.1:0-22289 GCA_964501815.1 uncultured Geothermobacter sp. | reverse complement strand
GGCAGACTCAGGTTGATCTCCCGCGTCTTGCCGACCCGGTTGGCGGTCACCGCCCGGCTGCCGGGCGGAAAGGGATTGCGCAGACCCGAACCGGGCCCGGGACGCAACAGCGGTCCGGTCAGCTGATCGAGCAGCAGCTGCAGTTGACCGTCCTCGCGGTAGAGAAAGAACGGCAGCGGCTTCAGACCGGAACCTGATTCGACAGGCAGAAAAGCCACGCGCGACCAGGCCTGGCCGGCCCGGACTTCGGGCGGGTCACCGAAGTAGAGCCTGTAGGCGGAATCGGCATGGACGGTTGCGGGCGGCTGCGCAGCCTTCTGTTCGCAGGCAGGCAGAAATAATAAAAGGATCAGGACGGCAACAGAGCGCATACGGAGCATCCTCCTTGTGGACGGGTGTTCACTCATGTCAACATTAGCATGTTTTTCGCCGACAAGATGCGACATGGACCACGAACTGACATCGACGAAAAAAAGACTCTTCCTTTGCCTGTGGGGGCTGCTGCTGGCAGCCGCTGCCATCACCTGGTGGCGCAGCGGCATCAGGCTCGAGCAGGTTCCGGAATGTCTGCACCAGACCCTCGAGCAGGTCGGCCTGCTGCGTGCGGCACTGGTTTACGTCGTCTTCTACGCCCTGCGCCCGCTGATCTTTTTCCCCGCGACGCTGCTCACCATGAGTTCAGGGCTGCTGTTCGGTCCCTGGCTCGGTATCCTGCTGACCATCGTCGGTGAAAACGCCTCGGCCAATTTCGCCTTTTTTCTGGCCCGCCGCCTGGGTCGCGACTGGATTGCCCGTCATGAAGGAGCCCGTCTGCGGGACTGGGAACAACACCTGTGCCGGCACGGTTTCGAAACCGTCCTGGTCATGCGCCTGATCTACCTGCCCTTCGACCTGGTCAACTACGGCTGCGGACTGACCAACATGAGCCAGCGCGATTTCTTCCTTGGCACCTTCCTCGGCATCTTGCCCGGTCTGGTCGGCTTTGTCCTGCTGGGCGGCAGTGTCCATTCCGGAGAGAACCACCCTTTCACCATTTTCGCCTTGTCACTGCTCAGTCTGGTCCTCGGCCTGCTGCTGGCCCGCTGGCTGCGCGCCCGCAGGGGCGAACCCGACATTAGTTAAATCTGTATAATTTTTTACTTGCATCAAATTTTTCTACAGGATAAATAAAGAACAGCAATTCACTCGCATGGATGCGCCAACGGCACCCGGAGGGGGGGGGGCCATGACCCGGTTACGCATCTTCGTCATCGATCCCGTCGACAGCACGCGCGAATCCCTCGCCATGCTCCTTGCCGACCTCGGCCACGAGGTCATCGCCTGCAGCGAACCCGCCTTCTGCCCCGGCTACAACAGCGACTCAGGCTGCAGCCTGGATCACGCCTGCGCTGATGTCCTGGTCATCAGTCAGTACCTGCCGAAACAACGCGGTCTCGAATTTATCCGGCAACGAATCATACAGGGCTGCCGGAGCCAGATTCGCAACATGCTTCTGATCTGTGATCCCAATGAAGAAAGCTACTGTGAACAGGCAAGGGAACTGGGCGCCCGGCCGCTGCAGACACCGCTTGACCGAACCCATCTCAACGACCTGCTGACGGCCATCGCCCGGGAAATCCCTCCCCATCGCCGCCTGGCACCGCTGGAGCAGCTCAAGCCTCCCCGTCGGGCCCCTCCGGCCTGATAGCGGCTTGACAGCCGCCCGGTCCCGCCTCATGCTGAAAGACACTTCCGCCATGAGGTGTCACCGATGAGCGCTCCCAACGAAGAACCGATCCTGCCACGGCTGCTGGCGAGCAACGCCCTGCGCGCCAACCTGTCCAAGCACATGACCCTGAACCAGATGGCCGATTCCAAGGCGGCGATGATCCTCACCGCCGCTTCGCTGGTGACGACCATCGCCCTGACCCAGACCGACCGGCTCCCTCTGGCCACCGTTATCATCCTGGTGCTGACCGGCATTGTCGCGGTCACCTTTTCCATTCTGGCCATTATTCCGCCCCTGCACGCCAGCGGCCGGACCAACCTCTTCTACTTCCGCAGTTTCGTCGAACTGGACGAGGAGGACTTCATCGCCGGCTTCAAGGAGCTGGTCAAGGACAGGGAGAAGCTCTACGAGGCCTACCTGCACGAGATCTACTACCTCGGCAAACACCGCCTGACGCGCAAGTATCTGCTGGTGCGCAACGGCCTGTGGACCCTGCTGGGCGGGCTGGTGCTGGCGACCGCCAGCGTTCTCTGGCAGCGGCTGGCCTGAAGCGGTGAACACCCAGAGCCACGCCCTTATCACCACCGCCCTGATGCGCCTGATCGGCGGCGACAGGCTTGCCCGGCTGCCGCGCGTCAATCTGGTTCTCTGCCTCGGAGCCCTGACCCCGGACCTGCCCATCTATATTTTCTTCCTCTGGGGCACCCTGCTGGCGCGCATCCCCCAGCAGCAGTTGTGGCGCGAGGTCTATTTCCAGCCGCACTGGAGCGTCCTGGTCGGCGCTTTCCACTCCTTCCCGCTCTGGGGCGCCGCCATCCTGATCTGCTGGTGGCGGGGACGTCCACGCGCCGCCCTGTTCTGCACCGCCGCCCTGCTGGGCGCGGCGGAGGATTTCTTTCTGCACCACTCTGACGCCCATATGCACTTCTGGCCCCTCAGCCACTGGCGCTTCCTTTCACCGGTCTCCTACTGGAATCCGGCGCACCACGGCATCGCCGCCTCCCTGGCGGAGATGGTCTTGGCAACCCTTGCCGGCATCTACCTGTGGCGACGGCTGGAAACCCGCTGGGGCCAAGGGCTGCTTATCGCCGCGCTGGTGCTGCTGCTCGCCAACCACGGCGTCTGGGTGATGATTTTCCGCTGGTTCTGACAAACGCGGGATGAAGGGGTATGATTTCAGGGACGGGTCAAGCGAGAGCCGCCAGGACGCCAAAACGCCAGGAAAGCTTTCTTGCCCTCTGGAGTATGCGCAGCAAAGAATAAATCGGGCCTTTGCCTCACGATAACCACTCGAAGAAATACGGATAAGAATAAGATTCCCGAATTATCCAGAAGGTATCTTGAGGCTTGAAGTGGTTTCGACAAGCGGCCCAATACAGATTCAAGGATTTCGTCCCACCACCCCTGGCGTCCTGGCGTCTTGGCGGCAAAGTTAAAAAAAAACAAACATCGAGGTTCCCATGAAATCATTGAAAGGCAAAACCCTGTTCATCACCGGCGCCAGCCGCGGTATCGGCCTGGCCATTGCCAGACGCGCGGCCCGGGACGGCGCCAATATCGTCATCGCCGCCAAGTCGAACGTCCCGAACCCGAAGCTGCCGGGTACCATCCACAGCGCCGCCGAACAGATCGAGCAGGCCGGTGGCCGGGCGCTGGCGGTCAAATGCGACATCCGCGAACCGGAGCAGATTCAGGCAGCGGTGCAACAGGCGGTGGAACGCTTCGGCGGCATCGACATCCTGGTCAACAACGCCAGTGCCATCTACCTCGCCGGCACCCTGGAGACCCCGGTGAAACGCTTTGACCTGATGCACCAGGTCAACGCCCGCGGCACCTTTCTGTGCAGCCAGGCCTGTCTGCCCCATCTGCTCAAGGCCGACAATCCGCACATCCTGACCTTAAGCCCGCCGCTGAACATGCAACCGCGCTGGTTTGGCCCCCACGTCGCCTACACCATGGCCAAGTACGGCATGAGCATGTGCGTGCTCGGCATGGCGGCCGAATTCCGGGGCAAGGGTGTCGCGGTCAACGCCCTGTGGCCGCGCACGGTCATCGCCACCGCCGCCCTGGCGATGCTCGGCGGCATGGTCAAACCGGAACAGTGCCGCACCCCGGAGATCGTCGCCGACGCCGCCCACGCCATCCTCTGCCGCGACAGCCGCAGCTGCACCGGCAACTTCTTCATCGACGAAGAGGTCCTCAAAGAGGAAGGCGTCAGCGACTT
This sequence comes from uncultured Geothermobacter sp., assembly GCA_964501815.1. Classification (GTDB taxonomy): domain Bacteria; phylum Desulfobacterota; class Desulfuromonadia; order Desulfuromonadales; family Geothermobacteraceae; genus Geothermobacter. Next base: position 18,357 of record CAZCUR010000040.1, on the reverse strand, counting down.
CGACCGCTACGCGGTCCAGTCCGGCGCTGAGCTGATGACGGATCTGTTTCTGGATTAAACGAGCCGCCAGGCCGCCAAGTCGCCAAGAAAGAAAATCTTCAGGTAAAAACAGTAAACTACAACGAGTAAACAAATGGTTCTGAACTCCATTCCCATACCGAAACGGCGGCCCCGGTTCAAATTTTCTCAGCGCTCCAATATGAAAGAATTTGCTTCCATCGATAGGGCAGTTTGACCAGGGTTCAACCATTTTTCAGCCACCTTTTTTCCTGGCGACTTGGCGACTTGGCGGCCATAAGCATCAAGCGCCTCTTCCCACAAGGCCCTTCCCGGAGTAAAATCGGTCGTCATGCTGCCGTTACCGAAACTTCGACAGGGGCGTCCGCTGGCGCCCGGCCAGGCGCTGCTCCTCTATTACCTGGGCGCCATTCTCATCGGCGGGCTGCTGCTGAGCCTGCCGCTGGCCAGCACCGCAAGGCCGCTTTCGTTTCTCGATGCCCTGTTCACCGCCACCAGCGCCCAGTGCGTTACCGGGCTGGTCGTGGTCGACACCGGCAGCCGCCTGAGCTGGTTCGGCCAGCTGGTGGTCCTGATCCTGATCCAGACCGGCGGACTGGGCATCACCACCTTCTCGGTCTACCTGCTCTCCTACATCGGCGGCGGCATGAGCCTGCGCGGCCGCCAGCAGATCGAGCAGACGCTGCTGCCTCAGCCCTATGCTTCGCTGCATGAACTGATCGGCAAGATTTTCCTTCTCACCATCGTTATCGAAGGGATCGGCGCCGCACTGCTCGCCATCCGCCTGGTGCCCCGGCTCGGCTGGGGAGAAGGGCTCTGGAGCGCCCTGTTCCACTCGGTGTCAGCCTTCTGCAACGCCGGTTTCAGCCTGTTCAGTGACAGTGTCATCGGCTTTCGCGCCGATCCGCTCATCAACCTGACCCTGATGGGGCTGATCACCGCCGGTGGCCTCGGCTTTCTGGTGCTGCAGGAACTGCTCGGTCTGACCCGCCGGCACCGCAAGCGTCACAAGATGTCGCTGCACACCCGCATGGTGCTGATCACCAGCGCCAGTCTGACCTTCGGCGGCGCGGCCCTGCTGGCCCTGCTCGAATGGCCGGGCGAACTGCAACACCTCTCCGCCGGCGAAGGCTTCTGGATGGTGCTGTTCCAGTCGGTCACCGCCCGCACGGCCGGGTTCAACAGCATCGATCTCAATCTGCTGGAAGTTCCCAGCCTGGTGCTGATCATGTTCCTGATGTTCGTCGGCGCCTCCCCCGGTTCCTGCGGCGGCGGCATCAAGACCACCAGCTTCGCCCTGATTTTCGCCATCCTGCACAGCCGGCTCAAAGGGGAGAAGCACACCAACGTCTTCCGACGCACCATTCCGGACGAACTGGCCACCCGCGCCCTGACCCTGGTGCTGCTGTCGATCCTGGTCTGTGCCGCGGCCATTTTCGTGCTGCTGACGGTCCAGGTGCATGGCCTGCCGGTCTCTGAAAGCCGCAACGCCCTGCTCGACTATACCTTCGAATGCGTCTCCGCTTTCGCCACTGTCGGACTGTCACTGGGGGTTACGGCCAAACTCGCCCCGCTGGGCAAGGGACTCATTATCGCGCTGATGTTTCTCGGCCGGGTCGGCGTACTTACCCTGGCCTTCGCCTTCATCCGCCGCAGCAAGGGACGGCAGGTACGCTACGCCGAGGAACAGGTGATGATCGGATAGAAGAACCATAAGGTTTTCACTGTGGAAGCAACGGGATTCAAACATTCCCCTCCCCTGGAGGGAGGGGGTTGAGGGGAGGGGGATGCCACGGGCCGCCCTCACCCCCATCCTGGCCTTCCCCCTTCAAGGGGGAAGGAAACAGAACGTTTTCTCTGTGCCTCGGTGGTGACCATTCAGGTTGCTTTGGCCCCTTCGCGCATCCGTGGCTGCCACGGCTTGCAACCCAAGCGCACAACAAGGGAGATGACCCATGAAAAAGAAAAAATTCTGCGTTATCGGAGCCGGCAACTTCGGCGCCAATGTCGCCCGGGTGCTGTTCGAGGCCGGCCACGAGGTGCTGGTGATCGACAACAACCGTCAGCATGTCCAGGAGATCAGCGACCACTGTTCGGTCGCGGTGCTGGCCGACGCCGCCGACAAGGAGTTTCTCGCCTCCCAGGGGATTACGGAGATGGACGCGGTGGTCATCGCCATCGGCGAACGCAGCCACGCCGCCACCCTGACCACCCTCTATCTGAAGGAACTGGGGGTCAAACGGCTGCTGGTCAAGTCGGTCAACGAAGACCACGGCCGCATCCTGCGCAAGGTCGGTGCCGACGAGGTCATCTATCCGGAAAAGGACATGGCGGTGAAGGTGGCGCGCAACCTGGCCAGCCCCAACATTCTCGACATGCTGGAGATGGCCGGCGGCTACGCCCTGCACGAGCTGGCACCGCCGAAGGGATTTGTCGGCAAAAGCCTGGTCGAGCTGGATTTGCGGCGGCGCTACAATATCCTGGTGCTCGGCATCAAGGACGTGCTCACCGACGAATTTATCCTCATGCCCGAAGCCGACCGCAAACTCAAGGACAGCGACGTGCTGCTGGTGCTCGGCAAGGCCGGGGACGTCGACCGGGCGATGAAGCTCTGAACAAAAACAGGGACACCTCCCTCAAAGGAAATGTCCCTGTGACGTTTTTGCCGCCGGAGCGTCATTCGGCGGCGATTCAGGATTCGGTTCAGGAACGCTCGCAGTTCTCCCCGGCCCAGTTCTGCACCCGGTCGCCGGATTTCACCTTGAGCGTGGTATGGTCACACGCAATGACCTCACCGTGCTGATGGGTCACCTGATGTTCCACTTCACGCACCCTGCCTTCCTCGACATCGCGACAGAGCCTGCGGATATCCTTGCGTTTCATAAAACCACTCCTTTCGGTGCGCAACTTCTCTTTTCATTATAACCGAAAGGGGAAAACCATGCGGCTCAGGCCGCGGCCAGACCCTGGCGCGCCAGGCCCACGGCGAGCAGCAGCATCATCAGGCCGATGCCGGTATCGAGAATGCGCCAGGCAATGCGACGCCGCAGCAGGGGGGCCAGTACCGGACCGGCCAGGGCCAGGGTCAGAAACCAGGCAACCGACGCGGCGACGGCCCCGCCACCGAACACCAGCCGTTCGGCCACGGGGTAGCGGCCGCCGATGCCGCCGATCAGCAGCAGGGTATCGAGGTAGGCGTGCGGGTTAAGGAAGGTCACCGCCAGGGTCGTCAGGACGATGGCGCGGCGTCCGGCCGGGCCGGCCGCGCCGGTCTCAAGACGGCCGCCGCGCAGGGCCGACCTGAGCGAAAGCGCGCCGTAACCGGCCAGAAAAAGGGCTCCGGCCCAGCTGATCCAGCGGACCCATTCCGGGCTCGCGCTCAAAAGCCGCCCCATGCCCGCCAGTCCCAGGCCGATGAGCAGGATGTCGGCGCCGGCGCAGATCAGGGCGATGAGCATCGCGTGGTTGCGGCGCACGCTCTGGGTGAGCAGAAAGGCATTCTGGGCGCCGATGGCGATGATAAGCCCGGCGGATACGGCAAATCCCTGCAGAAAGATGGTCATGGGTTCCTCCCGGCATCCGGTTTCAGCCCCATCCTGCCGCCGGCAACTCAAAAAGTAAAATTCATAATTTTTATCTTTCATCAGTTTTGCTAATATTATAGCCATGCTCGACTACCGTCTGATCGCCGCCCTGGATGCCGTTATCGAAGCGGGCACCTTCGAACGGGCCGCCGAACGGCTTGGCCTGACCCAGTCGGCCGTCTCCCAGCGCATCCGCCAGCTGGAAGAGCGCGTCGGCCAGGTTCTGCTGGTACGCGGCTCACCGCCCCGGGCCACCGAAGCGGGGCAGCGTCTGCTCGGCCACTACCGCCGGGTCCGTCTGCTGGAGCAGGACCTGCCGGCCGAACTGCACCCCGAGCGCGGCAGCGAAGCCCCCGTGCTGCCGCTGGCGGTCAACGCCGACTCCCTGGCCACCTGGTTCATGCCGGTCCTCGACCGCATCACGAACGAAGAAGGGGTCCTCATCGACCTGCGCATCGCCGACCAGGATGTCACCCACACCCTGCTGCGGCGCGGCGAGGTCGCCGCCTGTGTCAGTGCCTGGGCCAAGCCGATCCAGGGGTGCAGCCGCCATCGCCTCGGCGTCATGCGCTATCGGCTGTGCGCCACCCCCGATTTCATACAACGCTGGTTTCCGAAGGGATTGGGCCGTGAGGCGGTCAGAAAGGCACCGGCCGCCATCTTCAACCGCGACGACAGCCTGCACCACCGCCTGCTCAAACTGGAACTGAACAGCATTCCGCAAGGCATCGCCTGCCACTACCTGCCGTCACACGCCGCCTTCAACCACATGATCCTCTCCGGCCAGGCCTACGGCTCGATGATCGAGGACGAGGTGCACGATCACATCAGGACCGGCCGCCTGGTCGACCTGCTGGCGGGCCGGCACCTGGAAGTGGAACTCTACTGGCACGCCTGGGCCCTTGGCACCGGTCTGCTCGACCGGGTCGGCCGTCTGGTGCGGACCGAAGCCGGCCGGCGCCTGCCAACCGGCCAGTCCTAGCCCCTTCAGGATTTGAGCAACGCCACCACCGCCTCGGCGGCCGCCGCGCTGGACGCCGGATTCTGCCCGGTCACCAGGTTGCCATCCACCTCGACATGACTGCCCCACAGCTCTCCGGCGACAAAATCGGCGCCCCGGGCGCGCAGCTCCGTCTCCAGCAGGAACGGCATCAGGCCGTCCAGCTCGACCGCCTTCTCCTCAGCGTCGGTGAAGGCGGTCAGGCGACGCCCCTGGACCAGCGGCCTGCCATCCTTCAGGTCGACATGGACCAGACCGGCGGGGCCGTGACAGACCGCGGCCACCACACTGCCGGCCTCGAAATGGCTGCGTATTAGCCTTTGCAGCGCGTCATTTTCCGGAAAATCGAACATGGTGCCGTGACCGCCGGGCAGAAAGACGGCGTCAAACCTGTGGGTTAACAGCAGCCGGAGTTCCTCGGTCGTTTGCAGGATATTTTCCGCCTGCTGCCAGGCACGCACGTTGGCGTTGTCCTCCAGGGAGCGGGGATCGAGGGGCGCCGCGCCGCCCAGCGGACTGGCAATCCGTACCTCGAAGCCGGCCGCCCTGAAGATGTCCCACGGAACGGCGAACTCTTCCAGCCACAGACCGGTGGGATGGTCGGCGTCGATCTCGTTGTGGCTGGTGACCACCATCAGCACCTTTTTCGCCGGCGTTGTCATCGGTTGGTCTCCTTTCGCGACAAACATTCTCTTCTTTCAGATTATCGCTCTTTGACGGCTTTACCAGCGGGATGCCTCCTGGCGCGAGACAATTGCGGAGAATCATGGTAATCTTCCGGCCATGAGCACCCTTGGCAAACCCCATCTCGACCAGCCGATTACAGACTTAGGCCAGCTGACCGACTACCTGCGCCGCGGCGCCAGGCAGACCGAGACCTTCGGCATCGGCGCCGAATCGGAAAAACTGGTCATCGACAGTGAAACCGGCGAGGCCGCAAGCTGGCCGCAGATCCGCGACCTGATCGAGGACATCGCCACCCGGCAGCCATGGCGGGAGGTGCGCGAAAACGGGCACCTGATCGCCCTGTTCGGCGAACATTCCAGCCTCACTTTGGAACCGGGCGGACAGCTGGAGCTTTCCGGCCGTTTCTGTCCGCACCTGCACTGCAGCGAAGGGGATCTAACCGCGCACCTGAATCTGGTGGTCGAGGCGGCCCGTCCCCTGGGGCTGACCTTTCTCGGCCTCGGGGTCCAGCCCTTCACCCCCGTCGAGCGCATCAGCTGGCTGCCCAAGGCGCGCTACGGCATCATGGGCCCCTACATGGAAAAGACCGGCGACATGGGCCAGCGCATGATGAAGCAGAGCGCCGGGCTGCAGGTCAATCTCGACTTCGGTGACGAGGAGGACGCCATCTTCAAGTTGCGTCTCGGCCAGGTGCTGGCGCCGCTGCTTTACGCCCTGTTCGCCAATTCCCCTTTCATGGACGGACGCCCCACCGGGTTCCTCTCGACCCGTGGCGAAATCTGGCACCGCACCGACCCCGACCGCTGCGGCCTGATTCCCGCCCTGTTCGCTGAGGACGCCACCCTGGCCAGCTACACCGAGTACGCTCTGGATGTACCGATGTATTTCATCCAGCGCGACGGCGCCTACATCGACCTGACCGGCAAGCGCTTCAGCTTCCGCCGCTATGTCGCCGAGGGCTGGGAGGGACACCGCGCCACCCTGGCCGACTGGGACCTGCATCTGTCAACTCTGTTCACCGAGGTCAGGTTGCGGCCGCAGATCGAAATCCGCACCGCCGACGCCCTGCCCGAAGATCTGACCCTGAGCGTCTCCGGTCTGCTCAAGGGGCTGTTCTACTGCCGCGAAGCCGCCGAAGAGGCCATGGATCTGCTCTATGACGGCGATTTCGACGATCTGCAGCAAAGCTACCTGCAGTCCTGGCGCCTGGGGCTGAAGACCGTGCAGAACGGCCGCCCCCTGGCCGAACTGGCCCCGCACATCGTCGATCTGGCCCTGGAGGGGCTGCGCCGGCAGCAGAATCTCAATGACCGGGGACTCGACGAAACCGTCTTTCTCGACCCGGTTCGTGCCATCGCCGAAGAAGGGGTCACACTGGCCGAACGTCTGCTGGCCGGATGGAGCGGTGACCGCCGGAAGGATCTTGAGATGATCAAGCGCCACTGTGCCTTCGGCCAGGGGAGCTGAAGCGGCTGTGCATCCGCACAGTCCCCCACTGCCCGCCTGAGCCGCCACAAAGGCGAAACCGCCCGTTTCCCTGCAGACCGGGCGCAGGTAAAGTGGTCCCAGCATGTCGTTGTGGCAGGCGGCATGCCAACCTTCTTCTTTCCTTACCCAGTTCAGCAAGAACGAGCCGGAACGGGGCCCTCCTCCCCTTCCGGCTCACCTTTTTTCCCCGATGACAACACGCCCTGTTCCTGATATCAGCAACTTGCACAGCGCGAAGCGTAAACAGGCCGCCCCACGCCCGTTTGCTCCTTGAAAAATCTCCCCATTCCTGCTTGAATGCGCACATTCCGAACCCCCAAGGAGGAACCAAGCATGTCCATGCCCCCCCTGGACCTGAACCAGGCCCGCAAGGCCGTCGACACCATCCGCCTGCTTGCGGCCGACATGGTCGAAAAAGCCAGCTCCGGTCATCCCGGCACACCGATGGAAGCCGCCCCGGCCGCCTACCTGTTGTACACGCGGCACATGCGGCACAACCCGGCCAACCCCGACTGGGCCGGCCGCGACCGCTTCATTCTCTCCTGCGGCCACGCCTCGGCACTGCTCTATTCGATGCTGCACCTGACCGGCTATGACCTGTCGCTGGAAGACCTGAAGAACTTCCGCCAGCTCGGCAGCCCGACCGCAGGCCACCCCGAATTCGGCCACGCTCCCGGCATCGAAACCACCACCGGGCCGCTCGGCCAGGGCGTTTCCGTCGGCGTCGGCATGGCCATGGGTCTGCGCTTTCTGCGCAAGCGGGTCAGTGACCGGCTGTTCGACAGCACCATTTTCGCCCTCTGCTCCGACGGCGACCTGATGGAAGGGGTCGCCTCGGAAACCGCCTCGCTCGCCGGGCACCTGCGCCTGGGCAACCTGGTCTACATCTACCTCGACAACCGCATCACCATCGAGGGGGACACCAGCCTCGCCTTCACCGAGGAGGTCGCCACCCGCTACCTGAGCTACGGCTGGCAGGTGCAGCATGTCGAAGGAGAAAACCTGCAGGACCTCGACCGGGCCATCGCCCGCGCCAGGCACTCGCCGCGCCCATCGCTGATCATCGCCCGCAGCCATATCGGCTTCGGCGCCCCCAACAAACAGGATACGGCCGCGGCCCACGGCGCTCCGCTCGGCGCCGAGGAACTGGCCGCCGCCAAGCGCTTCTTTGGCCGTGATCCCGAACAGAGCTTCGTCATCCCCGAAGATGTCGCCGCCCACATGCGCGAGGCGGTCGCGCGCGGCAAGGCGCTGGAAAAGGAGTGGCAGCAGGCCTTCGAGGCCGAGCTGAAACAGAACGAGGCCCTTAAAAGCTGGCAGCAGGCCGCCAACGGCGAGCTGCCCGCAGGCTGGGACGACCTGCCGACCTTCGCCGCCGGCGAGAAACTGGCGACCCGCCAGGCGAGCGGCAAGGTGCTCAACGCCCTGGCGGAAAAGCTCCCGTTTTTGCTCGGCGGCTCGGCCGACCTCGGTCCGTCCAACAACACCGTCCTCAAGGACGAGGGCTCCTTCACCGCCTGTACCGTCGGACGCAACATCCATTTCGGCGTGCGTGAGCACGCCATGGGCTCGATCATGAACGGCCTGGCACACATCCCCGGGCTGATTCCTTTCGGCGGCACCTTCCTGATCTTCGCCGACTACATGCGCCCGCCCATGCGTCTGGCGGCGATGATGCAGCGTCAGTGCATCTACGTTCTCACCCACGACTCCATCGGCCTGGGCGAGGACGGTCCGACCCACCAGCCGGTCGAACAGCTCGCCAACCTGCGCGCCGTGCCCAACCTGACGGTGATCCGCCCGGGCGACGCCAGCGAGACGGTCGAAGCCTGGAAAGCCGCCATCCGCAACCAGAACGGCCCGACGGCGCTGATCCTGTCGCGCCAGGGCTGGGCCAACCTCGACCACAGCAGCCTCGGCGCCGCCGAAGGGCTGCAGCGCGGCGGCTATGTGCTGGCAAAGGAGAATGGCGCGCTGCAGGCGATCATCATCGCCACCGGCTCCGAGGTTCCCCTGGCCCTGGAAGCGAAGCAGCAGCTGGAATCGGAAGGTATCGGCACACGCGTTGTCAGCCTGCCGAGCTGGGAGCTGTTCGAGCAGCAGGATGCCGACTACATCGAATCGGTGCTGCCCTCAGGCTGCAGCCGCCGGGTCGCCGTCGAAGCCGGCTCCCCGTTCGGCTGGGAGCGCTGGGTCGGCCGCGAAGGACGCGTCATCGGCATGACCGGCTACGGCGCCAGCGGCCCGGCCGGCGACCTGTTCCGGCACTTCGGCTTCACCGTCGAGAATGTCGTCGCCCAGGTGAAGGAACTGCTCTGAAGCCCCTCTGAAGATCGTTGATAAAGGAAACGGGCAGCCGCCATGGCTGCCCGTTTTTTTCTTTCTGTCCCCTATCTGTTCCCCCCTCCCCCTAGAGGGAGGGGGCCAAGGGGAGGGGGAAATCGGCGACACGCCCCGCACCCTGAAGCCCCTCGACGCAACAGCGTGACAAGCTGCCTTTTCGTCCTCTGAATTCTGCGTTAACTCAGAACTCCAGGCTCTCTCCCGGCTGCAGCACCGCCGCCTTTGCGCCGGTCTCCGCCTCGACCCGCTGCTTCCAGGCGGCAGCGTCCTGGCTGAGCAGGTCGAAGGTGTTGTAGTGGATCGGAACCACCGTCTTCGGCGCCAGCATCTTCACCGCCCGCAGGGCATCATCGGGCCCCATGGTGTAGTTATCGCCGATGGGCAGCACCGCCAGGTCGATCCCCTCCTCGCCGATCAGGCGCATGTCGCCGAACAGGCCGGTATCCTGGGCGGTGTAGATCTTTTTGCCGTCATTGGTGGTCAGCAGAAAGCCGCAGGGATTGCCGCCGTAGGAGCCGTCGGGCAGCATCGATCCGTGCAGCGCCAGGGTCAGCTTCAGATAGCCGAAGGGATGCCGGTGGCCGCCGCCGAGGTGCTGGCCGTGCAGCTTTTTCAGGCCCTTGTTCCCCAGCCAGGTGACGATTTCGTGATTGCTGATCACCGTGGCATCGGTGCGCTCGGCAATGGTGATGGTGTCACCGATGTGGTCACCGTGGCCGTGGCTGACCAGGATGAAGTCGGCCTCGACAGCCTCGGCGGTGGTCGAAGCCACCGGATTGCCGGAAAAAAAGGGATCGATGACCAGCTTGCAGCCTCCGGTTTCCAGCCCGAGGGTGGCATGTCCGTACCAGGTCAGTCTGTTCATGGCTCGTCTCCTTTCGCAATCATTTCAGGACTCCCCTTCGCCGGGCACTTCCGGTCCCAGCAGCACCGCCAGCCAGCGGGTCTGCTGGTTCGCTTCCAGCGCGATCTTCAGGGTCATGGTCAACGGCACCGACAGCAGCATGCCGATGGGACCGAAGACCCAGCCCCAGAAGACCAGGGAGATGAACACCACCAGGGTCGACAGCCCGACGCCGCGCCCCATCATGCGCGGTTCGAGGAAACTGCCGATGGCGGCGTTGAAGACCAGGTAGCCGATGGCGACCACCAGCGCCCTGGGGCCGCCGAACTGCACCAGCGCCAGCAGCACGGCGGGAACCGCGGCGATGATGGAACCGATGGTCGGGATATAGTTGAGCATGAAGGCGAGCAGGCCCCAGAGCAGGGGGAAGTCGACGCCGAGGATGGTGAGAAACAGCCAGACGCCGACGCCGGTCAGCAGGCTGAGCAGCGACTTGATCGCCAGGTACTTGTTCAGTCCTTCGGCGAATTCGCCAAAGGCCCCCAGGGTGCGGTCGGCGTTGCCGAAGGCCCGGTGCAGTTTGCCGCGAAAGCTGGCCGCTTCCAGCAGGATGAAGATGACCGTCACCAGGATGAGAAAGGCGTTGGTCAGGATGCCGCCGACGCTGGTGAGCATGCGGCTGGCCAGGCGCATGGCGGCGCCGGGGTCGATCTGCTCGCGCAGGGAAGTTGTGGGGATATTGAGCCCGCGCAGTTCCAGCCAGTGCAGCAGCGAACCGAACTCCTGCTGCAGCTTCTGCTGGTACCCGGGCAGCGCCTGGGTGAAATTGTTCAGACTGGTGCCGAACAGCGCCGCCAGCATGCCGCCGGCCACCCAGATGAGCGCCACCACCAGCAGGACCGCCACCGGCGTCGGCACCTTGCGCCGGGTCAGCCAGAAGACCGGCGGGGCGCAGACCACGGCGATGAAGACCGCCAGCAGAAAGGGGATGACCAGCGCGCCGGCCTCGCGCAGCCCGGCCACCACCACCATGAAGGAGGCCATTCCGAGCAGGACCAGAACCGGTCGTGCTTCCCTGTTGCCATTCGGCATGTCAGTACCCTCCGTTGAAGCTGAAACCCAGAATAGGCCGCCAGGACGCCAAGTCGCCAGGATTTTTTCCGCATCCCGAACGACTGAGCGCACAGAGCCAATCTTGAGGGAGGGGGATACCACGCATGTCACCCCCATCCCGACCTTCTCCCCTCAAGGGGGAAGGAGTTTTCATGCTACAGCACCAGCAGATTCACCATACCGATCAGAAAACCGAGCAGGGCGCCAGAATTCTCCCCCCGCACGGAATCACAAAAACGCAGAGAGCAGAATTCTCCCCTCCCCTGGAGGGAGGGGATTAAGGGGAGGGGGCAGCCACGCATGTCACCCCATCCCGACCTTCCTCCTCAAGAGGGAAGGAGTTTTCGTACTACAGCACCAGCAGGTTCACCATACCGATCAGAAAACCGAGCAGGGCGCCGAACAGATTGATGTACTTGAACTGCTCCTTCATGATCGACAGCAGCAGGCCTTCGACCTGCAGGATATCAAGACCGTTGATCTTGTCACGCACCATGCGGCTGATGTTGAGCGCCTCGACCAAAGGCGGCACTTCGCGCTGCAGCACCTCGCCGAGGATGCGGCACAGGCCGGTCACCAGCTCCTCCTCGACGTCGGCGGGCAGACGAGCCGACAGCCGGCCCAGGGGGCGGCGCAGGGCGCGTTCCTCGATCTGCCGGCGCAGGATGTCGTCGAGAGTGCGGCGCACGGCATCGGAGCCGAGCCAGGCGGTCAGGCGGTCGGGCAGCTCCCGACGCCATTGTTCCAGCGTACCGGGCGGCAGCACCTGGTCGGCCAGCTGCTCGAAGCGCTGCTGGCGTACCTGTTCAAAACCGCTGGCCAGAAGATTCCTTGCCAGGACGCGGGTCTTGTCTGCCGCCACCAGGCGCCGGGCGCGGGAGCGCGCATAGAGGCGCATGGCATGCACCTTCTCGAAAGGAAGTTTTTCGAGGTACTCGGCCACCGGTTTGTCGAGAAAACCGCGGGCCCGTTCCCGCAGCATGGTCGCCACCTGTGCGCGGGTCTTTTCTTCACGCAGCCAGTTGGCGATTTCGTCCGCCGCCTTGTCGAGAAAACCCGGCAGCTTCTCATAGATGCTGTCAAGATTGACGAAACCGGACAGAAGCCCCGCCAGCCCCTGGAGCGAATCGAGGAAACCGTCGATCCCCTGGCGCGCCTTGCGGATCAGACGCTCGCGGAACTCAGGGTCGTAGAGCAGGCCGCCGAATTTTTCCAGCAGCGCCGGCACCTCCTGTTCCAGCTGGTCGAGCAGCGCCTCGACCAGGTCTTCGGGAAGCAGCTGCGCCAGGCTTTTGCGATTGTCGAGGATGCGGTCGATCTGCTGGTCGACCAGGGATTCCACCGCCCTGCCGACGCGTTCGGATTGCAAAAAGGCATCGATCCGGCCGCCCAGGTGTTCGAGCAGAGCATGACAACCTTCATCTCCGAGCCAGTCGGCCAGATCGCGGCGCAGCAGCTCGTCCCCCCGGTGCTGCAGCCAGGCCGCCAGCCGGTCGCGGCAGTCGTCCGACTGCAGGTAGGTGATCAGCAAGTCGACCAGCTTCAGACGCAATCGATCGAGCAGGTCGCGAAAGCGGCTGCGGAATTCCACCGGCACCAGGCTTTCGAGCGGACCGAGCTCGCGCCCGGCAAAGTCGCTCAGTTTTTCCTGCACCGCCCGGCGCAAGGTGCGGCGGAAACCCTCCTGGCCGAGCACCCGGGCGACGTCGTCGGCGGTGAGCAGGTGCCGTCCCACCGTCTCGCCCATGCGTTCGGCCAGCTCGCCCCGGCGCGCCGGAATGATGCCCGGCGTCAGGGGGACGCGCAGACCGAAAACATGCCAGGGGCGCAGAGGCCGAAAGAGCATGCGGATGGCGATACTGTTGGTCAGGTAGCCGATGAAGGCGCCGAGAAACGGCGGCGCCAGCCAGGTGACAATCTGTTCTGTTTCGATACCCGTCATGACCCTTGAGCGCGGGCTTTCCCCCGCGTCGTCTTTGTGCTTAAATACCCGCCCCGGCCAATCGGTTTTCTGGAGGCAGGCTCATGTCCACTGACCGCAAAGATGTGATGATTCGTGTTCTCGCCGACGACGGCAGCGTGCGTGCCATGGCGGCCGATACCACCGGTATTGTCCGCCAGCTGCAGCAGCAGCACGGCACCGATCCGGTGGCCACCATCGCCCTGGGGCGTCTGGCGACCGGCGCCGCCCTGCTCGCCGCCCTGCTCAAGCAGGGTCAGCGCCTGGCCCTGATGGTCGAAGGCAACGGCCCGCTCAAGCGCCTGAGCGCCGAGGTCGAGGCGAACGGCAGCCTGCGTGCCACCATCCGCCAGCCGCAATGCGGCGCTCTGCCCGAAGCGGGCAGCCCGGTGGCCAACGCCATCGGCCGCGCCGGTTTTCTGCACGTCATCCGCGACCTGGGCATGAAGGAACCCTACCGCAGCCTGGTTCAGCTGCAGACCAGCGAAATCGGCGAGGACCTCGCCTGGTATCTGACCAGCTCGGAACAGGTCCCCTCGGCCGTCTCCCTCGCCGTGCTGCTGGACGAACAGGGTCTGGTCAGCGCCGCCGGCGGCTTCATTGTTCAGGCGATGCCGGAATGCGACGCGTCCCGCCTCGAATCCCTGGAACAGACCATTAAATCCCTGCCGCCCACCAGTGAGCTTTTGGGGCAGGGACGCACCCCGCAGGAGCTGCTCGGCCTGGTGCTGGCGGATATCCCCCATCACCAGGTGATGGAACAACAACTGCGGCTGAGCTGCCGCTGCAACCTGCGGCACATCGTCGCCATGCTGCGCGCCCTGCCCGAAGACGAACGGCGCGAGCTGGCCGGGCGCGACGAACCGGCCGAGGTCACCTGCGAGTACTGCCGCAAGGTCTACCGCTTCACCCCTGAGGAGCTGTCCGGGCTGGCCGACTGAGGCACCAGCTCCAGCACCGGGCCCTTGCCTGCTTCGGCCCGCCAGGAGGCCAGCAGGGCGCCGACGCCGGCCCGCTCCATATCCTGCCGCAAAAGCTGCAGGCGCGCCTGGGCCAGCTGCAGCGCATGCTCCTCGCCGTAGCGGCTCTCGGCCCGGACCGTCACCTGCCAGCGATTGCCGGGAAACTGTTTCAGACGGGCCGCCAGGGCATCGAGCACGGTCAGGGAACGATAGCGCGGCAGGACCGCGCCCGGCAGGTAGAGGATCGGTTCCCGGTAGCGGATAACCGGTGTTTCCCCGCCCAAAACCTCGGCACCAGGCAGGTTGAGCATCCCTCTGGTGAGGGTCGCGAAATCAACCGCCTTCGCCGCAACATAGGCCATTTGCTCCGATTCTTCGGGCGCACGCTTTCCCGCAGGCGGCACACAGGCAGCCAGCACAATCAGCAAACCGGCAACACACAGCAGGCGTTTCATTCATCCAACTCCCGGAAAGATAAAATCGGCTCCGGCTCCCGTCGAGGTTCAGCCGACCCAAACCGGATGCAAGTATAGCAGAGGACAGCCTTAGTCCGCAGCCTCGAAGGCCCGATGCCCGCGCAGGTGGCGCAGCACGGTGTCGGCCACCAGGCCGTTGATCGTGCCGGTCGCCAGCGCCAGCAGCAGCATCGGCGCCAGCAGCGTCCAGATGGCCTGGTGACGCACCAGCAGCAGCCAGGCGATCAGCAGCTGGCCGAAGCCGTGCCCCGCCGCCCCCAGCAGCGACAGGCCGATGGCGCTCAGGCGCGGCCCGGCCATGCGGCGCGCCGCCACCATCAGGGCCGTGGCGCAGATGCCGCCCGACAGGGACAGAAAGAAACCGGGAGTGAGAAAGCGGCCGAGCAGCAGCGAGGCGATCAGGATGCGGCCGAGGGCGACGGTCCAGGCGCCGGAGGCGCCGAACAGGTCGAGGGCGACCAGGGTGAGGATATTGGCCAGCCCGAGCCTGAGCCAGGGGGCCGGCGACGGCAGGAAGAATTCGAGCATCTGCAGCGCCACCGCCTGGGCGACGAACAGCGCCAGAAAGACCTCGCGCCGGCTCTGGCGCAGGCGTTCGGGATCAACGGCTGATGAGGTCATAATCCTTTTCCGTCTCGCCGCCGCCGGTCACCCGCACCAGCAGGTGGTTGGGGACGCAGGCCAGCCAGTCTCCGGCACGGTGGACCGCCCCCATGCCGATACAGACCTTGAGCGGACAGGGGGACGCGGCCACCCTGACCTGCCCCTGTTCGATAACGATCCGGGTCGGCCCAAGCGGCCCGTCGATCTCGGCGACCGTGTCCCGGTCAAGGGGCGCCTGCCAGACGATTTTTCCGTCACGCTCGACCAGCACCTTCCGCCCGGCCGGCAGCAGCAGGCTCAGGGCCAGAAGAACAAGGGCCGACAGCGCCAGACCGATGAAAACCCAGCGGTCGCCCGGGGTCATGCGCCGCCACAGCCCCTTCAGCGCCACTGAATCCGCTCCCTGAGGCCATCGCTGACATGCGCTGTGCCGCCGGCGTCGATGATGACCCCCTCGGCGTGATAGAGCTGCAGCAGCGCCAGTCCCCGCTCGGGACCGAGCACAAAAGCGGCGGTCGCCAGGGCGTCGGCGACATCGGCGCGTTCGGCCACCACGGTGACGCTCTGGCAGGCGCGCGCCGGTCTTCCGGTCTTGGGATCGAACAGGTGGTGATAGCGCCTGCCGTCGACCTCGAAGTAACGCTCGTAGTCGCCCGAGGTGACCACGGCGGTATTCTCCAGGTTCAGCACCGCCAGCATCGCCCCCGGCTTGCGCGGATGCTGAATGCCGATGCGCCACGGGCGGCCGTTATGGTCGCCGATCAGGCGCAGGTCGCCGCCGGCGTTGACCGAGGCGTGTTCGATGCCGGCTTTTTGCAGCACCGCCACAGCCCGGTCGATGGCGTAGCCCTTGGCGATGCCGCCCAGGTCCACGCGGATGCCGGGACGCTTCAACCGCACATGATTCCCCGTCAGTTCCAGGCCGTCGACGCCGGTGGCCGCCAGGGCCGCCCGCAACGCCTGCGCATCCGGTACACGCGGGTTGTCCCCCTCGATATCCCAGAGCTCCTTCACCGCCCCGAGGGTCGGATCGAAGGCGCCATCGCCGGCCTTGTGAATAGCGAGCGCCAGGCGCAGCACCTCGGCGGTTTCCGCGTGCAGGTCCACCTCGCCACGCTCGGCCAGCCGGGCCAGGTCGCTGGTGGCGATGTGCGGCGACATCAGCTGCTCGATGCGCGCCATTTCATCCAGCGCGGCATCGACCGCCGCAAGGGTCGGGTCGCGCGGGCCGAAGGCGGTGATCTCCACCACCGTCCCCATGAGCATGCGGGTGCGCCGCACCGGCTGGTCGTCCGCCTGCTGGCAGCCGGCCAGCAGCAGCGGCACCAGCAGCAGGGTCAAAAACAGGCGCTCAACAATCCTCACAGATTTCGCCGATCAGGTCGTATTCCGAAGAATCGGTGATTTTCAGCGGTACGATGTCGCCGACGTTGGCCTGGCCGGCGGTGATGTAGACCAGTCCGTCGACGTCCGGGGCCTGGCGCACGCTGCGCCCCTGCAGCAGCAGGTCGGTCTCCTCGCTGTAGCCCTCGACCAGCACCGGCTCGACGCGACCGACCAGCGCGCGGTTCTTGCGGAAGGAGACTCGCGCCTGGGCCTTCATCAGCTTGGTGTAGCGCGACTTCTTGGTGCGCTCGGGCACCTGGTCGGGCAGGGTCGCCGCCGGTGTCCCCTCCTCGCGCGAGTAGCGGAACACGCCGACGCGCTCGAAATGCCCCTCGCGCACGAATTCGAGCAGCTTGTCGAACTGCTCCTGGGTTTCGCCCGGGAAACCGACGATGAACGAGGTGCGCAGGGTGATGTCGGGGATGCGCTCGCGGATGCGGGCGATCAGCTCGCGCGTCTCGCGCTCCCCCACCCGGCGGTTCATGCGCTGCAGCAGATCATCGTCGATGTGCTGCAGCGGAATGTCGAGGTAGTTGCAGATCTTCTCTTCGGAGGCAATCAATTCGATCAGCCGGTCGCTCACCCCGTCCGGGTAGGCGTACAGCAGCCGCAGCCAGGGCAGGTCGTCGATCTTCACCAGACGTTCGAGCAGGCGCACCAGTCCTTCATCCTCGCCGCGCTCGGCGCCGAAGGCGGTGACATCCTGGGCGATCAGGTTGATCTCCCGGACGCCCTGACCGACCAGGCGCCGCACCTCCTCCTCGACCGATTCCGGCGTGCGCGAGCGCAGGGTGCCGCGCAGGGTGGGAATGATGCAGTAGCTGCAGTGGTTGGCGCAGCCCTCGGCGATCTTGACGTAGGCGCTGTAGTGCGGCGACGACTTCACCCGCGGGGTGGCGTGGTCGTAGAGAAAATCGGGCAGGCCGATTTCGGTGATCTGCTCGCCGCGTTTCTTCAGGGCCGCGTCCAGCAGCTCGACGATGCGCGGCGCGTCCCCGGTGCCCATGAACAGGTCGACCTCGGGCAGTTCCTCCGCCAGCTCCTCGCGGTAGCGCTGCGGCATGCAGCCGGTCACCGCCAGCAGCTTGCAGCGCCCCTTCTCCTTGAAGTCGGCCACCTCGAGGATGGTCTGGATCGACTCCTCCTTGGCCTCCTTGATGAAGGAGCAGGTGTTGACAATGATGATGTCGGCCTTGGCTTCTTCGGTGGTGATCTGGTAGCGCTCGGGGGGCAGATGCCCGAGCATCACCTCGGCGTCGACCAGGTTCTTGGGGCAGCCGAGGCTGACCAGCGCGACCTTGTAGCTCATATCCGCTCCTTCAGGACCGCATGTTGACGAACTGCAGGTCGAGACCGAAATCCTTCGCCTTCAAGGTCTGGATCACCTGCTGAAGGTCGTCGATCTTCTTGCCGCTCACCCGCACCTGGTCGTCCATGATCTGGGCCTGAACCTTCAATTTGGTCTCCTTGACCGCCTTGACCAGCTCCTTGCCCTTCTCCTTGCTCACCCCCTGCACCAGGCGGATGCGCTGACGCACCGCGCCGCCGCTCGCCGGCTCCTTGGCGCCGAAATCGAGATTGCGCACCGGCACCTTGCGGTTGGCCATCTTGCCGCGCAGGATGGTGACAATCGCCTCCAGCTTGAACTCGTCCGCCGCCAGGATGGTGATCACCCCGTCGGCCAGCTCGATCTCGTTGTGGGTTCCCTTGAAGTCGTAGCGCTGGGTGAATTCCTTGCGCGTCTGGTTGACGGCGTTGTCGACCTCCTGCAGGTCGACCTTGGACACAATGTCAAAACTGGGCACGTTCATCCTCCAAAACAGGGCGCGAAAAAGCGCCGGGAATCGAAGCCTTATAACACGAAACGCGGGAAAGAGGGAATAAGCGCGGGCG
>CAZCUR010000039.1:0-23540 GCA_964501815.1 uncultured Geothermobacter sp. | reverse complement strand
CAAAAAGGGCCGTCTCCGACGAAATGGAGACGGCCCGGGACAGGCATCGGTTTCCTGGTTTTCAGTTCCGCCCGGGTTCGGCGGCGTCCTTTTGACTGCGGTAGCGAAACCACCAGAGAAAAAGCAGGTAGGACAGGGCAAAAGGGGTCCCGCGAAAGATAAACACGATCCAGTAGCGCAGCTCCATGCCAAAACCAACGATACTGGCCAGCACCAGCGGCAGCAATGATACCAGTGGCACACTGGCCAGATCCCGCCAGCGGCCGCGGTAGCGATGCAGCATATAGGCCTGCAGCAGCAGATAGATCGGGACGGACGCGACATTCAGGTAAAAAAGCCAGTCGCGCAGCATGCGCTGCTTGGTGGCAAAGGGATCGACCATGTTGCCGCGCAGCCAGTTTTCATGCCGCTCCAGCTGTTCGACCCATTGAGGCTTTTTGCGGTCGGAAGAAACAGAAGCGGGGGCGGTCCAGGAAAAGGAGAAAGGAACGACCAGTTCACCAATCTTCTCCCTCTGGGCATTGAGAATTTCGATGTGAACCTCATCAATATGCGTGACGTTGGTAAAGCCGATCCAGCCCAGTGCCTCGCTTTGACCCGGCTTTTGCAGCTCGGGATATCCGGTGTAAAAGCCATACTCCAATTTCCGTCCCCGGCTGTAAGCCGAATAGGTAAAGACCAGCGGGACATCACTTTCATACCCGACGCGGAAAAAGAGCTGCTGATCAACCTCAAGACTCTCACCCGGCTTGGGATCGGAATCGAGCAGCCGCACATGCAGGTCAAAATCGGCGCAAACCGGACCGGCCGCAATCCAAAGCAGCAGAGTTATCCAGACAACGTGTCGTAACATGGAGCCTCTCTTCAAAAATCCCGCAAAATCGCGCGCAGAACCTGTCCCAAAAGAACAGGAGCGCCAACATTCCTCTGAAGCTGTATAGCCTGAGCCCCCACCTGCCGTCAAACACCGGCACAAAGAAAAAAGGCCGCCCCAAAAGGGGCGGCCGGCACATGGATATGCAATGCAAAAGGAATCTTAGGCGCTCTTTTTGAAATCATCCATTTCGTCAAACTGCAGGTAGCGGTAAATCTCATCCGCCTTGGGCGCCACTTTTTCGCGGTAAACGGCGAAATACTCCTCAGGAGTCGGCAGCTTGCCCAGGGTCGAGACCACAGCGGCAAGCTCAGCACTGCCGAGGAAGACCTGGGCGCCGTTGCCCATACGGTCGTCGAAATTGCGGGTCGAGGTGGAGAAGACCGTCGATCCGTCGGGCACACGGGCCTGGTTGCCCATGCACAGCGAGCAGCCGGCGATTTCGACCCGGGCGCCGACAGCGCTGAAGACGCTGAAATAGGCTTCCCGCTTGAGCTGGGCCTGGTCCATACGGGTAGGCGGACAGATCCAGGTGCGCACAGCGGGATTGAACTTCTGCCCACGCCAGATTTCACCGGCCGCACGGAAATGTCCGATGTTGGTCATGCACGAACCGATAAAGACGTCCTGCACCGGAGTACCGGCCACCTCCGACAGAAGCCGGACATCATCGGGATCGTTCGGGCAGGCAAGAATCGGTTCGGTGATGTCCGCCAGGTCGATTTCAATCACAGCGGCGTATTCGGCGTTGCTGTCGGCCTTGAGCAGCTTGGGATCCTTCAGCCACTCTTTCACATCCTCAATGCGACGGCGCAGGGTGTCGGCATGCTGATAGCCGTCCTCAATCATCTTCTCCATCAGGGCGATGTTGGAACGCAGGTAGGTGCAGACACTCTCTTCGGAGAGCTGGATGCAGCCGGCCGCGGCGCTGCGCTCAGCTGCGGCGTCGGTCAGTTCGAAGGCCTGTTCCACGGTCAGGTTGGGCAGCCCTTCCATCTCGAGGATGCGGCCGTTGAAAACGTTGACCTTGTTCTTCTTGGGCACGGTCAGAAGCCCCTGCTTGATGGCGTAATAGGGGATGGCGTTGACCACGTCGCGCAAGGTGATACCGGGGTTCATCTCCCCCTTGAAGCGCACCAGCACCGACTCGGGCATATCAAGCGGCATGAACCCGAGGGCACCGGCAAAGGCCACCAGACCGGAGCCGGCCGGGAAGCTGATACCGATGGGGAAGCGGGTATGCGAATCGCCGCCGGTGCCGACGGTGTCGGGAATCAGCAGGCGATTGAGCCAGGAGTGGATGACGCCGTCGCCCGGACGCAGCGCCACACCTTCACGCGCGGCGATAAAACCGGGCAGAGTCTGGTGCATTTTGACATCGGCCGGCTTCGGATAGGCGGCGGTGTGGCAGAAGGACTGCATAAACATGGGCGCCTTGAACTTGAGACAGGCCAGTTCCTTGATCTCGTCGGCGGTCATCGGACCGGTGGTGTCCTGGGATCCGACCGTGGTCATCTTCGGCTCGCAGGCGGTGCCGGGCAAGACCCCTTCAACGCCGCAGGCGCGGCCAACCATCTTCTGCGCCAGCGTGTAGCCCTGCCCCGGTTTCGGCTGCGGATTGTCCGGCTTGGCGAAGAATTCCGCCTCACCCATTCCCAGGGCCGCACGCGCCTGGGCGGTCAGGCTGCGGCCGATAATCAGGGGAATGCGGCCGCCGGCGCGATATTCGTCGGGCAAGGTGTTGGGCTTGATTTCAAAGGTGGAAATCACCTCGCCGGCCTCGTTGGTCACCTCACCCTTTTTGGTGTTGATGGTAATCACGTCACCCATGTTCATTTTGGTGACATCCATGCGCAGCGGCAGGGCCCCCGAGTCCTGGGCGGTATTGAAAAAGATGGGCGCGATGACACCGCCGATGATGACGCCGCCGCGGCGCTTGTTGGGCACGAAGGGGATGTCTTCACCGATGTGCCAGAGGACCGAGTTGCAGGCCGACTTGCGGGACGAACCGGTACCGACCACGTCGCCGACGAAGGCGACCTGGTGCCCTTCAGCGCGCCACTGGGCAATGGTGTCGATGCCACCGGGGAAGCGGGTCTTGCCCATGGCCAGGGCGTGCAGGGGGATGTCAGGACGGCTCCAGGCGTCACCGGCCGGAGAGAAATCGTCGGTATTGATCTCCCCCTCCACCTTGAACACCTTGACGGTAATGGTTTCAGGAATTTCGGGGCGGCTGGTGAACCACTCGGCATTGGCCCAGCTTTCCACCACCTTTTTCGCCGCGGCATTCGACTTGCTCAGTTCGATAACCTGCTCGGCGGCGTCGTAAACGTAGGTCAGCCCGGACAGGGCACAAACGGCTTCGTCGGCCAGTTCGGCATCCTGGAGGGCTTCGATCAGCGGCTGAACATTGTAGCCGCCGATCATGGTGCCCAGAATCTGCACCGCTTTCTTTTTGTCGATCAAAGGTGACGATTTGGCCCCCTTGAGGATGTCATTCAGAAAAGCGGCCTTGACTTCGGCGGCCGGGTCGACCCCCGGAGAAATCCGCTCGGTGAACAGGTGCATCAGGAAATCTTCCTTGCCGGCCGGCGGGTTCTGCAGCAGCTCACACAGCTGGGTGGCCTGCTCCGGGTTGAGCGGCAGGGCTGGAATGCCCTGGGCCTTGCGTTCTTCTTCGTGGCGCAGATAGGCTTCGATCATCTCTCTCCTCCAGATTCTCCGGGAACAAAGGGCGGCTCATGCCGCCCCGCCCACAATTTTCTATTTAGAAACAAAGTCTTTCCCGGGCCTATACCTGCCCGAGTTTTGCATACTGTATACGATTGCCCGGGGTGTGTCAATTGACTTTGACAGGCAAAAAACGCCCGGGCTCCGCCACCATGCGAACTATTCTGTCACACACCACCAGGAGACTGAAACCAGCAGCAGAACGGCGACCTGCCGTCCGATCACCTTGTGCTAGAAGGAGACCAAAGCCATGTTTGAAGCCGCCCTGATGCTCTGTTTCGCCCTGATCGCCTTGGCCCCCTTGCTGCCGGCGCCCCATCCGCCCGGAAGAAAAGGCAGACGCCGTGCAAGACATTCCGGCCGGGGCCGGCTCCGGCTGAATCCCACCAGGCAACGGCTGAACCGGCGGACCAATCGCCTGCTGGCCGCCAGACCGGCAAAACGGTATTCCTGCGCCCTCCAGCAGACGAACGCAGGCGCAAAAACGGAACCGGTGCACGCACGGATGTGAAAACGTCGCACAGCCCCTGGCGAGCAAAATCTACCCGTTTGGTTCAGCTGCCGCTATAATGATGGTTCTGAAAAACAATCCGCATCAAACGGGGGCCATGGTGAAACGTATCCTTGTCTGTGCCTATGCCTGTCTTCTTCTGCTGTTACCCTCCCTGACCGCCTGCGCCGAGCCACTGACCCAAAGGGACTGGCTCATCAACCTGGTAAACGGTCTGGGATGGAGTTTCGGTTTGCCGGACACTCCCGGAGACAAGGACTATCTGACCATCGTCGGCGGGGTGCGCTACCTGCATCTCGAGGCGGAAAACCACATTCGCCGGGAAGATGAAGTGTCCATCAAGAAACACCTGGTCTTCGGTGAGTTCAGCGGCGAGGCCTGGGTCAGCGGCATCGCCCGTCCCACAACCGCCCACATCGACTTTCTTCTGCCCCTCAGCGGCCGCTACGAGATCCGGGCCCGAGTGCGCCTGCCCGGGCATCGGCTGACCATTGCCGGAACGGATTTGACCGCCGACGGCGGCCATCAGTTTGCCACCGTCACTGCCGGCATGGCTGACCTTGTTGCCGGACCAAACGTTCTGGAAGTTCACCTGCCCGCCAACGGCGCCATCGACTATGTCGAACTGCAGGCGCCTTCCCTGCCGGCCATCGAGCCGGTCGGCGGCTGGCAACTGGACCAGCCCCTGACCCGTGCCGATCTCGCCGCCACCGTCATTCGCGCCCTGCAGCTGCACCGGGTCCTGCCCCCGGCCGGCCCGGTCATCACCTGGGAAGCGGAAAAAATCGCTGCCGAATCCGGAACGGCGCAGACCACCGACGCGCGTCTTCTGGGGCGCCCCGGCGGCGGGCGCTGGCTGCGGGCAGGTGGCCAGCAAACCACGGTCGTTCTGCCTTTTTCCCCGCCGCACGACGGCATCTATCGTCTCTCTCTGCGCGCCACCGGCAGCCTGGCGATCGGGCTGGACGGAGAAAGCCCGACGGACGTCTCCTTTGCTCCCTTCCTGGAGCGGCGCACCCTCGGCACCTTTGCCCTTTCGCGCCGCCTCCATCGGCTGACCTGCCTGCTGCAGCCACGATCGGGAGTGGACAGTCTGTTGCTTCAGGAGCTGGCCACCGATCCGGACGCCTTCGTCACTCTGGCCGGGCTGGACATCAAGGACCCTCCGGACGCGAGCGATCTCGACCGGACCCTGAAACTGCTGACCCGCTACCTGCCGCCACGCTGACGGTCCCGTGTCCCCCCTGCTGAGGCTGCTCGCTCTTGTCCTTGGCATCCTGCTTGCGGACCACCTGCCGGGAGCCCCCCTGTTGGTGGCCACGACCGGCGGCCTCTTTTTTGTCACCGGCCTGTTTCTGTCTGCGCCCCGGGCCGGCAAGGTCCTTGGCTATGTCGGTCTGTTTCTTCTGGGCCTGGGACTGGCCCGGTACCACCTGCAGCCGCCGGCAGGCACCACGTCCCTGGCCGGAATCGCCGATGGCCGCAAACACCCCATTACGGCAACCGTTCTGACCAGCCGGCTTGACGATCAAGGACGCGCCCGGCTGGACCTTGAGGCCGAAACAACCGGACCGGACGGGACCCGGCACCGGGGTCGGCTGCGCCTGACGGTCGACAACTGTGAGCAAACCTGGCTGCCCGGCGCACACCTGACCTTCACCGCCAAACTGAAAAGGCCCGGACGGTTCGGCAATCCCGGCGAATTTGACTACCCGCGCCACCTGGCCGCCAGCGGCATCACCACCATAGCCTACCTGCCCGCGCCGACAGACATTGTCCAGCTGCAGCCCCCCCGCGGCTGGCGCGCCCGGGCGGCCCGCGCCCGCCAGCAGGCCGCCCGACAGATTGACAGTCTGCTGCCTCCCAAACAGGCGAGCCTGCTGCGTGCCCTGCTGCTGGGAGACCGGGACCGGTTCCCCGAACCCTTGCGCGAGGGCATCGCTGCGGCCGGATTGTCGCACCTGCTGGCGATTTCCGGCCTGCACCTGGGCCTGGTCGGCGGGCTTCTCTTCTCCCTGGGATTCCTGCTCTGGCGTCGCAGTGAACGCCTGATGCTCTGGCAGCCGCCGGCGCGCATACTCCCCCTGCTGCTGGCACCGGTGCTTGGCCTGTACACCTTGCTGACCGGCGCCGCCGTCGCGACCGTGCGGGCATGGATGATCTGGTGTGCCGGAAGCCTGTTGCTGGCGGCGGGCCGGCGCTACCGGCCCCTCGATCTGCTGTGGTTCGCTGTCCTGCTGATTCTGCTTGCGCAGCCACTGTGGCTGTTCGAGGCGGGCCTGCAGCTCTCCGTCGCCGGAGCCGCCGGTCTTCTCATCTTTCTGCCCGTCTGGCACCGTTATCTGCCCCGGAGCTGGCACAGAATCGCCGACATCCCCCTGGCCACGGTGGCGGCCAACCTCGCCACTTTTGTACCGGTCGGGTACCATTTCCACCAGCTCGCTCCGGCCGGCCTGATCAACAACCTTTTCGCCATTCCGGCCATCGGCGCCGTCGTCCTGCCCACAGGCATGGCCGGGCTGGCGGCCCACCTGGCAGGCATTCCGGGCGGAGCATCCTTGCTGCGCCTGTCGGGCTGGACACTCGACCTGACCGTGCGTCTGGCGCAGGCGGTTGCCGATGTGCCGTTTTTTCGGCCGGTCCCCTGGTTCCCCGACCCTTTCCAGTTGCTGGCGGGGCTCGGTGCGGTCGCTTTCGTCTTTTTTCTTTCCAGACGTCGGACCCTTCAAGCCGGGGCCTGTCTGGTCGTCTCCCTCCTGCTTTGGGCCCTTCCCTACGGCGCGAACCGGGGAACGATCCGGGTCACGGCGCTGTCGGTCGGTCAGGGGGAGGCCATTCTGCTTGAAACAGCCACCGGCGAACGCTATCTGGTGGATGGAGGGGGGCTGCGTCGCTCCCGGTTCGATATCGGCAACCGCCTGCTGTTGCCGACGCTCGGCTGGCTGGGCATTCATCATCTCGACGGCGTCATCCTCACCCATCCCCATCCGGATCACTACCTGGGCCTGGGACCGGTTCTGCAGAAGCTGGCGCCGAAACGCTTTATCACCGGCCTGCCGCCTGAAAAACTGCCCGGAGAAATCACCTCCGCCCTGAGCGACCGGACCACCTGCCTGCAACTGCCGCCAGGGTGGCACCGCCTGTCAGCCGGCGACCAGGTCGATCTGCGCGTCTTTGTCCCGGACCAGCACAGCCCGTCGGTCAACGATCGTTCCCTGGTCGTCTATCTGGCGGGCCCCTGTCAGAGCGTCCTGCTCACCGGCGATCTCGAGGGGGCCGGTGTCGAACAGCTTCTGTCCGCTCTTCCCGACCTGCCGGTGACCCTGCTGAAACTGCCTCATCACGGCAGTCGTCACTCAAAGACCGAACAGCTGCTCGACCGGCTCCGGCCCACAACGGCGCTGGTTTCGGCCGGTCGGGGCAACATTTACCATGTCCCCGCGCGCCCGGTCGTTGACGCCTGCCGAACCCGTCACATTCAACTCTGGCGCACCGATCTGGATGGCTGTATTCGCCTGTGCGCCACACCAACCGGCTGGGTCCGTACAAAAGGCTTTTCATTTGACATAAATCTCTGATTTCGCTTAACTGAGGACTCTTTCCGGGAGGGCGCCTCATGACTGAACCCGTGGTTCTGGTGGCGGACGACGAACTTTTTTTCCGCCGCATTTTCGCAGACATCCTCAAGGATGAAGGCTACCTGCTCGATATCGTCGATTCGGGGCGCGCAGCCATCGACTATCTGCAGCAAAGGGACGTCGACCTGGTCCTGACCGATCTGGTTATGCCCGGCATCGACGGGCTGGAGGTACTGCGCTTTGCCCGCGAACTGGACAATCCCCCGGATGTGGTGCTGGTGACCGGCAATGCCACCCTGGAAACCGCAGTGCAGGCCCTGAAAAACGGCGCACGTGACTATCTTGTCAAACCCTGCAATCCCGAAGAGCTGAAACACCTGGTCCGGACCTGCCTGGAGCAGCGACGGCTGGTCAACGAAAACAGTCTGCTGAAAAGCCAGCTCGAACTGTTCCGCAAGGGGCAGCAGCTCTCCAGCCAGATCGAACTGGACCGACTCCTGACCAGTACCGTGCATGCCTTGCTCCGAGAGCTGGGGAGCGGGCGCGGATTTGCCTTTCTGTGCAGTGAGACAAACGTCGAACAGCTGATCGGGTTTGCCGGGATTGAGGATTACCATGCCAGGGTCCTGGCCGATTCCCTGCTGCATCAGACACGCGAAGCCCGCGGCTGGGTGAGAATCGGCCATCCGCCGGAAAGCAGTCCCGAGCAGCTTCCGCCGGACTGCCGGCAGGTTCTGATCTTCCCCCTGACCAGCCAGAAGGAGTGCAAGGGCGGCCTGGTGCTGGTCAACGCCCCCGGCGCCGACCTCCCCTTGTCAGACAAACTGGACAATCTGGAATTTCTGGCCGAGCAGGCCAACATCGGATTTGACAACGCCTTCCGCTACCAGGGCGCCCGGGAACTGATCTATACCGACGATTTGACCGGGCTTTACAATCAGCGCTATCTCGATATCGCCCTCAACCAGGAAATCCGCCGCGCGGACCGCTACGGCCTGGAGTTTTCCGTCCTCTTTTTTGACATCGACCACTTCAAGACGGTCAATGACACCCACGGCCATCTCTCCGGCAGCCGGGCCCTGCAGGAGGTGGCCGGACTGCTGCGCCGCAGCATCCGCGAAGTCGATATCCCCTTCCGGTATGGCGGCGACGAATTTACCGCCCTGCTGGTGGAGACCGGTGCGGAAGGAGCGGCCATCGTGGCTGAACGCCTGCGTCGGGCCATTGAACAACACACCTTTCTGCATGACCTCGACCAGGATATCCATCTGACCGCAAGTATCGGCTACGCGACCTATCCCGGGGACGCCACCAGCAAAAAACAGCTGCTGCAGCTGGCGGACAATGCCATGTACCTGGGCAAAAAGGAGCGCAACACCGTGCGCAGCGCACAGCACCTCAATCTTTAAGCGGTATTGAAACAAATGGTTTTCCGGATTGTCTGCCTGCTGATCTGTGCCTCCTTAACCGGGCTGCCGGCCATGGCCTCGGGGCCCCTTCCGGAGGACCTGCAAACCATTACGACGGAGCGCTATCGTCAGGCCCTGGCGGTCGACCCGGACAACAGCACCCTGCGTTACTATCTGGGTGTCAATCTGCTGGCCCGGGACCAGTTCGCCGAAGCGGCCCGGGAGCTGAGACGTGCCTGGCCGGCCTACGCGAAATCGGTGGAAGCCAACTACAACCTGGCGCTGGCGCTGGCCGGCAGCGGCGACAGCGACAGCGCCCTGATCTACCTGCAGCAGGCAGAGGATCTGGGCGCCGCCAAACAGCCCGAAACCTACCCCATCGCCGCCGTCTACTACAATATCGCCCTGGACCAGCTCAATCACGACCGCCCGCAGCAGGCCGCCGAACTGCTGGAGCACGCGCTGCAGCTGCCCGGCCCCAAAACCGAAATCCACCGTCTGCTCGGTGACATCTTTCTGCGTCTGGGCGACGAGCAGCGTTCAGAAGCACATTGGCTCGCCGTGCTGAAAGAGACCCCCGAGGACCCGGACGCGCGGGACTATCTGTACACCCTGCGTTATAACCGGGGGCTGGAGCTGCTGGAAAGCGCTCCCGAACAGGCACGGGACCAGTTTCTCGCCGCGCTTGAGGTGAACCCCGAGGCGCCTCTGCCTCACTATTATCTGGCTTACCTTGCCTACCAGAAACAGGATTGCGGGACCACTCTTGACCAGCTGCAGCAGGCGGGAGACCAGTTGCCGGAATCAACGCGCGAAAGCCTCGATGCCATGGCGTTCAACTGTGCCGCCCGGCTGCTGGAACAGGAGCGACCGGAACTGGCCCAACGGGCCCTGAAGCTGCTGGAGGCCTCCCCTTCCTCGGAGATTCAGAGCCATTTTCTCGCCGGCAATATTCATCTGGCGCTCAAAAACTACGAGCAGGCCCGCAACGAATATCTGCAGGTCCTGCAGAAAGATCCCGGTCATACCGGAGCCACCCTCAACCTGCTCAAAGCCGACCAGGGCACGTCGGACAGGCTGTTCGAGGAGGGGCGCGACCTCTACCGCAGCGGGGCCTACCTGCAGGCGATAGCCAGGTTTGAACAGTGCCTGCGCATCAACCCCGCCTACCCGATGGCGCGCGACTACCTCGAACAGAGCCGGCAGGACCTGCGGGAAAACCTGCAGCAGACCCTTGCCCAGGTCAGACATCTGGTTGAGGAGGACCCCCGGCAGGCCCTCACCCAAATCGACCGGGGGCTGAAACTTGCCCCCGCTGACAAGCGCCTTCTGGAACTGCGCCAACGCGCCACAGAAGCCTTGAGTCGCCAGGTTGCCCACCTGCTGACCGACGCCCGGGCACAGCTCGCCTCAGGAAACGACCGCCGCGCCGAAGCAATTTTGCGGCAGGTTCTGGCCATCGCACCGGAGCATGCGCAGGCCCGGTCCGAGCTGGAGCAGCTTTTGCGGCAGCGCCAGCAACACCTTGACCGGCTGGTACGGGCCGGTGACCGGGCTTTGGAACAGGGCGATCTTGAAGCGGCGCGGCAGGCCTACAAAGCTGCTCTGGCGGAGGCTCCCGATTTGGCTCCGGCCAAAACCGGCATGGAGAAGGTCGAAGGTCTGGTTGACGCTCTGGTCGCCGAACACCTGCGCAATGCCCGCAGGGCCGGACAGACGGGACAGCTGATGCGGGCCGCCGACGAATACCGCCAGGCGCTGAAACTGCGCCCTGCGGCCGATATCAGGCGGGAACTGGAGGCGCTGCAGGAATCGGGTCGCAGCCGCATCGCAAAGCTGCAGCAGCATATCGAGGCAGCACTGGCACGTCAGGACCTGCCGGCGGCCCGACGGCATCTGGATCAGCTGGAACAGCTGGCGCCGGATTCCGACGGCACGCGCCAACTGAGAGAACGGCTGCAGGCCCGGACAGAGGAGCGCATCAGCCAACTTCTGGATGCTGCCGACCAGCATCTGGGACAGCAAGCCTACAAGGAGGCCCTGGCCGCCTACCGCAAAGCTCTTGAGCTGGCCCCGGACAACCCCAGAGCGCAACAAGGGCTGCGCCGGGTGCGTCAAACCGTATCGGAACGTTTGCAGACACTGTTGGGTCAAACGGACGCCGCCCTGGAAGACGGTCAATACGGTCGGGCCCATGAGCTGCTGAAACAGGCGCAGGCCCTGGATCCCTACAGTTCCGCCCTCAAAAAGAGGCGCACCCGTCTGACCCTGCTGGAGAAGTCAGGGCTGAAACCCGAAGATGCCCCCCGGCTCTATCTGGAAGGTATCGACCTTTATACCCGCGGCCGGTACCGTCAGGCGATCAGCCTCTGGAAGCAGGTCCTGGAACTGAACCCCCGGCATGAACGGGCGCGCTCCAACATCGCCAAAGCGCAACGCAAACTCGCCCAGATCGAACGTATCAGTCAATGACACGACCGGGACTTTTCTCCAGCCTGCGCTTCAAGTTCGCCCTTTTGCTGGCCCTGTTCAGCGGCCTGCTCATGGTTCTGGTGGTCCTGACCCTCGAACAGAATTTCCGCAAATCCCTGCTGCGGGAAAACCTCGACAAAGGCCTCGGCATCGCCCGCGCCATCGCCTTCAATGCCGAGGACCCGCTTTTGACGGGAGACGACCTCTATCTTTTTTCCGCCGCCCGCAACGCCACCAAATCCCCCGGCGTGCTCTACGCCCGCATCCTCGACCGGGATGGCAGTATCCGCGCCGCCGACGATGTCCACCTGGTCGGACAGAAACCATCCGCCGACAACGGCGAAATACTGGTTCAGCGCAAAGGCTTCCTGGCTCTGCGCCGTCATGACGGGCACGAATCCTGGTACGAACTGCAGGTCCCCATCCTGACCGTCGCCGAACCTCCGGTGCGCATCGGCAGTATCCATCTGGGACTGTCAAGCCGCCCTATCCGTCATGACATCCTGACCATGCGCAAACGCTTGGCCACCTTGGCCCTCGGCGCCCTGCTGGCCGGAGGCCTGGCGGCCTATCTGCTGGCCGGCATCGCGGTGCGGCCGGTGCTCGGACTGGTCGAAGCGGTGCGCAAAATCGGCCGGGGCGAACTCGACCAGCACATCGAAACCAGCCGCCGGGATGAAATCGGCATTCTGACCCGGGCCGTCAACGATATGGCGGGCAGTCTGCGGGAAAAGGAATTTCTGCGCAGCACCTTCGAACGCTATATGAGCAAGCCGCTCAGCGACGTGCTGCTTGAACAGGGGCAGGTTGAACTGGGAGGTGAGGAAAAAACCGTCACCATTCTGTTCGCCGACATCCGCCGGTTTACGCCGCTGGCAGAGCAGCTGGATCCATCCGCCATTGTCGAGCTGCTCAACGCCTTTTTCAGCTCGATGATTGAGGTGGTCGGTGAAAACGGCGGCATGGTGGACAAACTGATGGGGGACGCCATCATGGCGCTGTTCGGTGCACCGGTCTCCCTTGGGGAGGACCCGCTGCGCGCCGTCCAGTGCGCCCTCGACATGCAGCGCACCCTGGTCGCCTTCAACGAGCAGCAAAAAGCGCGCGGCCTGCCGCCGCTGCAGATGGGCATCGGCATCAACACCGGCACCGTCATTGCCGGCAATATCGGCTCGACCAGCCGCATGGAGTACACGGTCATCGGTGACAACGTCAACATCGCCGCCCGGCTCCAGGGGCTGGCCGGAGCCGGAGAAATTCTCATCTCCGAGGCCACCTGGCGAGAGGTTGAAGAGCGGGTCGAAGCCGAGGCGCTGCCGCCGATGCGGCTCAAGGGGAAAAACCAGCCGGTGGCCGTCTACCGCGTCACCGGCCTGCGCCTCGACCTGTAGACGTTCCGTCGGGCCGTCCGCCCTCTTGACAAGACCGCCCGCGCAAAGGATGATAGCCGCCCGCGGCCGCGCCCGCCCGGGCCGCCACCCCTTTTTCAAGGAGACTTCCCGTGAGTATTTCCGGCGTCAAGGGCATGAATGACATTCTGGCCGATGAGACCCCGCTCTGGCAGGAGCTGGAAGCGGCGGCCAGAAGAGTTTTCTCCCTGTACGGCTTCAGCGAAATCCGCACCCCGGTGGTTGAACGCACCGAGCTGTTCTGTCGCTCCATCGGCGAAACCACCGACATCGTCGAAAAAGAGATGTACACCTTCGAGGACCGCAACGGTCTGTCGCTGACCCTGCGTCCCGAAGGGACGGCACCGGTGATGCGCGCCTTTGCCCAGCACCGTCTGCACGCGTCTGACCAGCTCGCCAAGCTCTACTACATGGGACCGATGTTCCGCTACGAACGGCCGCAGAAAGGACGCTACCGGCAGTTTCATCAGATCGGCGCCGAGGTCATCGGCAGCGAGGACCCCCGCATCGACACCCAGGTGCTGGCCATGCTGCTGCACTATTTCGAAACCATCGGCCTGGAAGATGTCGAGCTGCAAATCAACTCCCTGGGCTGCCCCGAATGTCGTCCCGGCTACCGTGAGCAGCTGGTCTCCTTCATTGAAAAGCGGCTTGAATCCCTGTGCGAGGATTGCCGGCGGCGCTACCGCACCAACCCGCTGCGCGTGCTCGACTGCAAGGTGCCCGGCTGCATTGAGGCGACAGGTGACGCCCCCTCGGTCCTCGACCATCTCTGCGATGGCTGCCAAACCCATTTTGCCCAGGTGCGCACCCATCTCGGCGCCCTGGAACTGCCCTACAGCATCAACCCCCGCATGGTGCGCGGACTGGACTACTACACCCGCACCACGTTCGAGCTGGTGACCAGCCATCTCGGCGCCCAGAGCGCCGTCGCCGCCGGCGGCCGCTACGACGGCCTGCTCAAACAGGTGGGCGGCCCCGACCTGCCCGGCATCGGCTTCGCCATGGGCGTGGAACGGCTGGCGCTTTTGCGCGGCAAAAGCCGGCCCCAGGCTTTAGGCCCGGCCCTTTTTATCGCCGCCGTCGGCGAACAGGCCGGCAAAGAGGCCTTCCGGATCATGTCGCGTCTGCAACGGATGGGCCACCAGGTCGAAATCGACTATCGCGGCGGCAGCCTCAAATCCCAGATGCGCCGGGCTGACAAACTGGGGGCCCGCCGGGTGCTGATACTGGGCGAGGAGGAGCTCGGCCAGGGGCAGGCGCCTCTCAGGAAAATGAAGGACGGCAGCCAGGTCGTGGTGCCTCTCGACGACCGACTCGTCGACCTCTGCAACCGGCTGAATGAGCCGGAGGATGATTGACGCCCGGCCTGACAAATTTCTATAATTACACGTTTTTCCGAATTGATATCTGCAATCTGAGCGCAGCGAACCCCTAAAGACCGGAGGATTCTTTTCGTGAACGAACAACTCGGCAGCTGGAAACGGACTCATTACTGCGGCGACCTCAACGCCGGACACATTGGCGAACAGGTCTGCGTCATGGGCTGGGTGCAGAGGCGTCGTGACCACGGCGGCCTGATTTTCATCGACCTGCGCGACCGCACCGGCATTGTTCAGCTGGCGCTGGACCCGGATCGTGACCCCGAGGCCCATGCCAAGGCCGATCGGGTGCGCAACGAATGGGTTGTAGCTGCCCTGGGCAAGGTCTCCCCCCGGCCCGAAGGCACCGTCAATCCGAAAATGAAGACGGGAGAAGTGGAAATCGAGGTCAGCGAACTGCGCATCCTCAACCAGGCGGAAACGCCCCCATTCATGCTCGATGAATACACCGAGGTGGCGGAAAACCTGCGCCTGAAATACCGCTACCTCGACCTGCGGCGCCCGGCGGTGCAAAAGTGCCTGATCATGCGCCACAAGGTGGCGCGCACGGTGCGCAGCTATCTGGATGAGAACGGCTTCCTCGATATCGAAACTCCCGTCCTGACCAAAAGCACCCCCGAAGGCGCCCGTGACTACCTGGTGCCCAGCCGTGTCAATCCCGGCACCTTCTACGCCCTGCCCCAGTCGCCGCAGATTTTCAAGCAGCTGCTCATGGTGGCCGGATTCGATCGCTACGCCCAGATTGTCAAATGTTTCCGGGACGAGGACCTGCGCGCCGACCGCCAGCCCGAATTTACCCAGATCGACTGTGAGATGAGTTTCGTCGACCGCGACGATGTCATCGCCATGATGGAAGGGATGATCGCCCGGGTGTTCAGGGAAACCCTCGGTGTCGAGGTCGCGCTTCCCATGGCGCGCATGACCTATGCCGAGGCTCTGGACCGCTACGGGGTCGACAACCCCGATTTGCGTTTCGGTCTGGAACTGGTCGACCTGACCGACATCGTGCGCGGCTGCGGCTTCAAGGTCTTTGCCGACGTCGCAGACAAAGGCGGGCTGGTCAAGGCCATCAACGTCAAGGGCGGCGCCACCTTCTCGCGCAAGGATCTGGACGATCTGACCACCTTTGTCGGCATTTACGGCGCCAAGGGGCTGGCCTGGGTCAAGGTCAACGACGACGGCTGGCAGTCCCCGATCGCCAAGTTTTTCCAGGACGAGGAGCTCAAGGCCATCGAACAGGCGCTGGGCGCCGAAACCGGCGATCTTTTGCTGTTCGTCGCCGACAAGGCCGCCACAGCCAACGAAGCCCTCGGCCGCCTGCGTCAGCATCTCGGCCACAAGCTCGGCCTGGCCCAAAAAGACGACTACCGGTTCGTCTGGATCACCGACTTTCCGCTGCTGGAGTGGGATGAAGAGGAAAAACGCCACGTTGCCGTTCACCATCCGTTCACCGCGCCGATGGACGAGGACATTCCCCTGCTCGACAGCGACCCCGGCAAGGTGCGCGCCAAAGCCTATGATCTGGTCCTGAACGGCAGCGAAATCGGCGGCGGCTCCATCCGTATCCACGACCAGAACATTCAGGCCCGCATGTTCAAACTGCTCGGCATCGGCGAAGAAGAAGCCCGGGCCAAATTCGGCTTTCTGCTCGACGCTCTCAAATACGGCGCCCCGCCGCACGGCGGCATCGCCTTCGGTCTGGACCGCCTCACCATGATTCTGGCCGGAACCGATTCGATTCGCGATGTCATCGCCTTTCCGAAAACCCAGAAAGCGACCTGTCTGCTCTCCGAAGCTCCGAGCACGGTGGACGAAAATCAGCTGCGTGAACTCGGCATCCGCCTGAGAACACGCGCAAAGGGGGAGTGAACGGCCTACCTATGTCCGCAGTCCGAATTGGACAATTCTGCCTGCTGATGGGGCTTTTGCTGGCGGCCGGCTGTGCCCGCCCTCCCCTGGACGAGTTGACCGCCGCCCGGGCCGCCATGGCCCGGGCCTACGCCGCCGGTGCACCCAACTGGGCCAAACAGGAATATCTGGCCGCCAGGGCGGCCCTGGACAAAGCCGAGGCTCTGGTCAACGAACGCAAATACAGGCAGGCACGTGACCTGCTCCCTTACGCTGAAGCCCAGGCTCGTCTGGCCGCAACCCAGGCGCGGGAAAAGCGCAGCGCCGAAGAAATCGCCCGACTGGCGCGCGAAGAAGAGGCGCGACGTCGTGCCGAAGAAGCCAGACGCCGCCAGGAAGCGGAACAGCACCGCGCTGAGGCCCAAAAGCAAAAAGCCGCCGCCCCCAAAGAGCCGCCTCCGCCGAAGAAACTGTCGCGCTACAAGGTCGCCAAAGGGGACAGCCTGCCGGCCATCGCCGCCCGGCCGGATGTCTACGGCGACAAACTCCTCTGGCCTCTGCTCTACCAGGGCAATCGGGACCAGCTGACCGACCCGCGCAAACTCTATCCCGGGCAGGAATTGCACATCCCGCGCAACCTGAGGCCCGAAGACATCGAGGCCGCCCGCATCGAAGCGCGCAAAAGCCCGTTTTTCCCGGATCTCAAGGACAATTGACCGGGTCGCTGCCAACCGGTCCGAAAGCCATGTCCCATGCGGTGCGGGGACGGCTTTCGCCCCTTCTTTTTCTCCTTGACAGCGCATTTTCTCCTGTATACTGTATACACTTCAAGAGACAAATAACGTTCTATTGCGGGGATTCGGGGTCTCCGAAAACCCTTTCACCTGACCACCAAAGGAGAGAGCCAAAATGAGTGAGAAAAAATCCACCATTGTCTGGACAAAAATCGACGAGGCGCCGGCACTGGCCACCTATGCCTTTTTGCCGGTCGTCAAGGCCTTCACCAAGGGGACCGGCATTGAGGTCGAAACCCGCGACATCTCGTTGGCCGGACGCATTATCGCCACCTTCCCGGAGCGCCTGAGGGACGATCAGCGCATCAATGATGAGCTGGCCTACCTGGGTGAACTGGTGAAAAAGCCTGAAGCCAACATCATCAAACTGCCCAACATCAGCGCCTCGGTGCCCCAGCTCAAGGCGGCCATCGCCGAACTGCAGGCCCAGGGCTATGACCTTCCCGACTACCCCGAAGAGCCGAAAACAGACGAAGAAAAAGAGATTCAGGCCCGCTATGCCACCTGCCTCGGTTCCGCGGTCAACCCGGTGCTGCGCGAGGGCAACTCCGACCGCCGGGCGGCTGAATCGGTGAAAAAATTCGCCCAGAAAAACCCGCACAAACTGATGAAGCCCTTCCCGGCCGATTCCAAAGCCCATGTCGCCCATATGAACGCCGGCGATTTCTACGGCAACGAAAAATCGGTGACCGTGGAGAAGGGATGCGATTTCAGGATTGAGCTGGTCGGCAAGGATGGGCAAACCACCCTTCTCAAGGACGGGCTGACCTCCCTTGATGGTGAAATCCTTTCCGGCACCTTCATGAGCAAAAAGGCCCTGCGCGCCTTCTACGCCGAACAGATCGCCGATGCCAAAAAATCCGGCATCCTGCTTTCCCTGCACCTGAAGGCGACCATGATGAAGGTGTCCGACCCGATCCTGTTCGGCCACTGCGTGTCCATCTACTACGAGCAGGCCCTGAAAAAACATGCCGACACCCTCAAGGAGATCGGTTTCAATCCCAACCTGGGTATCGGCGACCTCTACAAGCGCCTCGAAAAACTGCCGGAGGACAAGGCTGCTGAAATCAAGGCCGACATTGAAGCCGTCTACGACGTTCAGCCCGAGCTGGCCATGGTCGATTCCTCCAAAGGCATCACCAACCTGCATGTGCCCAACGACGTCATCATCGACGCCTCGATGCCGGTCGTCATTCGCGATGGCGGCCGGATGTGGGGCCGCGACGATCAGCTGCACGACACCAAGGCGATGATCCCGGACCGTTGCTATGCGACCTTCTATCAGACCATGATTGAAGACTGCCAGAAAAACGGCCAGTTCGATCCGGCCACCATGGGCAGCGTCTCCAACGTCGGTCTGATGGCGCAGAAGGCTGAAGAATACGGTTCCCATCCGACCACCTTTGAAATCCCCTTTGACGGCACCGTCAGGGTGGTCGATGCCGCCGGCAACGTGCTGATGGAGCATGAGGTCGAAGCCGGTGACATCTGGCGCATGTCCCGCGCCAAGGACATTCCGATTCAAGACTGGGTCAAGCTGGCGGTCAACCGCGCCAAGGCAAGCGGTCAGCCGGCTATCTTCTGGCTCGACAAGAACCGCGCCCATGACGCGCAGCTGATCGCCAAGGTGGAAAAATACCTCAAAGACCATGACACCACCGGTCTCGACATCCGCATCATGGCACCGGTCGAAGCGATGAAGTTCTCCTGCGAGAAGGTGCGCAAGGGCGAAAGCGTCATCTCCGTGACCGGCAATGTGCTGCGTGACTATCTCACCGACCTGTTCCCGATCCTGGAGCTGGGCACTTCGGCGCGCATGCTGTCCATCGTCCCCCTGCTCAACGGCGGCGGCCTGTTCGAGACCGGCGCCGGCGGTTCGGCCCCCAAGCACGTGCAGCAGTTCCTCAAGGAAAACCATCTGCGCTGGGACTCCCTGGGCGAATACTGTGCCCTGGTCCCGTCACTGGAAATGATCGCCGCCAACGACGGCAACACCAAGGCCGCCGTCCTGGCCGAGACCCTCGACCAGGCCATCGGTGACTATCTGGAAAACCAGAAGCTGCCCAGCCGCAAGGCCAAGGAAATCGACAACCGCGGCAGCTCCTTCTGGCTCTCCCTCTACTGGGCCAGGCGCCTGGCCGCGCAGGACAAGGATGCCGACCTCAAACAGCGGTTTACCCCGGTTGCGCAGCAGCTGGAAGACAACGCCGCCCAGATTGACCAGGAACTGATCGCCTGTCAGGGCGAGCCCGTCGACATCGGGGGCTACTACCACCCCGACACAGCCAAAACCGAAGCGGCCATGCGGCCGAGCGCAACCTACAACGCCATCATTGACGCTCTGCTCGCCGACTGACGCTGTTGACCGGGCCCGCCCACTTGGGCGGGCCCTTTTTTTCGGTGTTGTGACAGCCAAAACCAAAAAAGGTAACTTTTGCGGCAAAGGTTCTTGACACTCAAACGGAGTTTGCATACTGTATACACCTGTCCGGGAGAGCATCTTCCGGGACAATACCGCAACACTTGGCAAGGCCTTTTTCCGGCCCTGTACATCGACTCATAAACCAAAGGAGAGAGACTATGGCACGACCCAAAATTGCTCTGATCGGTGGCGGACAGATCGGTGGTGTTCTCGCCCAGCTGTCGGCCCTGCGCGAACTGGGCGATGTCGTCATGTTCGACATCGTTGAAGGCATGCCCCAGGGCAAATGCCTCGACATCGCCGAGGCCTCCCCGGTCGACGGTTTCGACGTCGAACTGAAAGGCACCAACGACTACAAGGATATCGCCGGCGCCAATGTGGTCATCGTCACCGCCGGCCTGCCCCGCAAGCCGGGCATGAGCCGTGATGACCTGATCGAAGTCAACTCCAAGATCATGACTTCGGTTGCCGAAGGCATCCGCGACAACGCTCCCGATGCCTTTGTCATCGTTATCTCCAACCCGCTCGACGCCATGGTCACCCTGTGCCAGAAGGTCACCGGCTTCCCGCCCAACCGCGTCATGGGCCAGGCCGGCGTGCTCGACTCGGCCCGGTTCCAGGCCTTCATCGCCTGGGAGCTGGGGGTCTCGGTCAAGGACGTCAACGCCATGACCCTGGGCGGTCACGGCGACAGCATGGTGCCGCTGGTGCGCTACGCCTCGGTCAACGGCATCCCGGTCATGGAGCTGCTCGAGCGCAAATACGGCAGCAAAGAAAAGGCCAAGGAAGTCATGGACGCCATGGTGCAGCGCACCAAGGGGGCCGGTGGCGAGGTTGTCGCCCTGCTCAAGACCGGCAGCGCCTTCTATTCTCCGGCTTCGTCGGCCATCGCCATGGCCGAGTCGATCCTCAAGGACCAGAAGCGCGTGCTGCCGACCTGCGCCTACCTGCAGGGAGAGTTCGGCGTCAACGGCTACTATGTCGGCGTTCCCTGCGTCCTGGGCGCCAACGGTGTCGAGAAAGTCATCGAGTTTTCGCTCGATGAAGAAGAGCAGGCCATGTTCGACAACTCGGTCAACGCCGTCAAGAACCTGGTCGACAGCCTCAACCTCTGATGCCAGAACACAACCACAACGGCTGACGGGGAAGGGCAATGGCGACATTGCCCTTCTTCCTTTATGACAGACCCATTTTTTAAGTTTCGCTCAATGTTCTTTGCGCCCCGCTGAAAACAGCATGGCGTAGACACTATGCTCTGGCATGAATCCGCCGCTTGTGGTAGCATTCCGCCGTTTTCACTCAGCCCTTCGGGGTGGTCATCAAAACAAAGGAGATAGACCGGAATGAGCAAGGCCAAAGGAGAAGTGGAGATCATCGAGAAATACTGCAAGGGCTGCAGCATCTGCGTTGAATTCTGCCCGACCAAGGTTCTCGAAATGGATCTCTTTGTCGTCAAAGCCGCCAAGCCGGAAGCCTGTATCGCCTGCATGCAGTGCGAACTGCGGTGCCCCGACTTCGCCATCAAAGTGACCAAAGTTGCATAAATAAAGAGGAGGAAGGTTCAGTGGCAAAGAAAGTTGCACTCCTTCAGGGGAATGACGCGTGCGCCCAGGGCGCTCTCTATGCCGGCTGCAAGTTCTTCGCCGGCTACCCGATCACCCCGTCTACCGAGGTGGCTGAGGTTCTGTCGGGAGAGTTGCCCAAGGTGGGCGGCAAGTTCATTCAGATGGAAGATGAAATCGGGGCCATCGCCGCCACCATCGGCGCTTCGCTGACCGGCGCCAAGGCTATCACTGCCTCGTCCGGCCCCGGTATTTCCCTCAAACAGGAACTGATCGGCTACGCCTGCATCGCCGAGGTTCCGCTGGTTGTCGTCAACGTCATGCGCGGCGGTCCTTCGACCGGTATGCCGACCGGCCCCGGCCAGTCGGACGTCATGCAGGCCCGCTGGGGCACCCATGGCGACCATGCCGCCATCGCCGTGGCGCCGGCCTCCTGTCAGGAAATTTTTGAGGAAACTGTGCGCGCCTTCAACCTGGCGGAAAAATATCGCATGCCGGTCCACATTCTCTACGATGAGATTGTCGGCCACATGCGGGAACCGGTGACCTTCCCCGAGCCGGGGGAACTGGAAGTCATCGACCGGGCCGCTCCCACCGTCGCCCCCGAGGACTACAAGCCCTACGACCCGACCCAGGGCCAGGTGCCGCCGCTGGCCGCGTTCGGTTCCGGCTACAAGTTCCATGTCACCGGTCTGAACAAGGCTCCTGACGGGTTCCCGACCACCAAGGCCGAGCTGGTCGATGCCGAAGAACGCCGTCAGCTTGCCAAGGTGATGGACAACGTCGCCGACATCGAAAAGAACGAGGAATATCTGACCGACGATGCCGAAGTCATCATCTGGGCCTTCGGCTCAAGCAGCCGCAGCGCCCGCTACGCGGTCAACGAACTGCGCAAGGAAGGCATCAAGGCGGGTCTGTTCCGGCCCATCACCCTCTGGCCCTTCCCGGAAAAGCGCACCGCCGAACTCGGCCAGCAGGCCAAGGCGATTGTCGTGCCCGAGCTGAATCTGGGTCAGATGATTCTCGAGGTTGAGCGCGCCACCAAAGGCTCCTGCGCCCTTGCCGGCGTGAACCGCGTCGATGGTGAACCGATTAATCCGGGCCAGATCATGGACCGGGTCAAGGAGGTACTCTAATGGCTTACGATTACG
Source organism: uncultured Geothermobacter sp. (assembly GCA_964501815.1). Lineage (GTDB taxonomy): Bacteria > Desulfobacterota > Desulfuromonadia > Desulfuromonadales > Geothermobacteraceae > Geothermobacter. The sequence continues at coordinate 1,398 of CAZCUR010000039.1, read as the reverse complement.
AAAAATCGATCCGCCCGGGCAAATTGCCGCACATCTGGTGCCCCGGCTGCGGTCATGGCATCATCATGAAAGGCCTGATCCGGGCCATGGACGCCTGTGAACTCGACCGCAGCAAGACGGCCATCGTCTCCGGCATCGGTTGCGCCAGCCGCCTGCCCGGTTATCTGGACGCCTGCACCCTGCACACCGCCCACGGACGTGCTGCGGCCTTCGCCACGGGCGTGAAGATGGCCCGCCCGGACATGAATGTTATCGTGGTCGGTGGCGACGGCGACGGCACCGCCATCGGCGGCAATCACTTCATCCATGCCTGCCGGCGCAACATCGACCTGACCTATGTGGTCATGAACAACCACATTTACGGCATGACCGGCGGTCAGTTCTCTCCGACCACCCCGACCGGTGCCATGGCCTCCACTACGCCCTACGGCAATCCGGACCCGACCTTCGACGTCAGCAAGCTGGCCATCGGTGCCGGGGCCACCTTTGTCGCCCGCACCACCGCCTATCACGCCACCCAGATCGACAAACTGATCGCCGAGGGCATCCGCCACAAGGGGATGGCGGTCATCGAAATCATCGACGACTGCCCGACCACCTACGGTCGTCGGAACAAGTTCCGTTCGGTGGTCGATATGATGAAACGGCTGAAAGACCTGGCGGTTCCGGTTGCCGCAGCCAGCAAAATGAGCCCGGAACAGCTTGAGGGCAAGATTCTCACAGGTGTTCTGTTCAAGGAGGAGCGGCCTGAGTACACCGCCCAGTACGCCGAAGTCATCAAAAAGGCGCAGGGCGCCTGATCACCACGCGACAGGAGGAGCAAACAATGTCCGAGCGTTATGAAATCCGGTTTTCCGGTGCGGGTGGTCAGGGTCTGATCACCGCCGGAATCATTCTGGCCGAAGCGGCCAGCATCGTCGAAGGCAAGCATGCCGTGCAGTCGCAGAGCTACGGCCCCGAGGCCCGCGGTGGCGCCTCCAAGTCCGAGGTCATCATCTCCGATGGCCCCATCGACTACCCGAAGGCGACCATCGTCGATGCCTGTCTCGCCATGACCCAGGAAGCCTGCGACAAATACGCCAACGGCATCAAGCCGGGTGGTCTGTTGCTGCTCGATGAAGACTTCGTCCCCAATGTTCCCGAAGGGGATTTCCGCGTGGTGCGCATCCCCATCATGCGCACCGCCCAGGAAGAGATCGGCCGCGCCATCGTCGCCAACGTCGTCGCCCTCGGTGCCATGATCGCCCTGACCGACGTGGTTGCGCGCGAGTCGGGTCTCAAGGCTGTTCTCTCCCGTGTTCCGGCCGCCTTCAAGGACCTGAACGAGAGGGCCTACAATCTCGGCTTTGACAAGGTCAAGGCCGCCATGGAAGCCTGATTCAAGGCCGCCTGCACCCC
>CAZCUR010000038.1:1209-24722 GCA_964501815.1 uncultured Geothermobacter sp. | reverse complement strand
GCCAGGTCGGCGATGGTGCGCGCGACCTTGAGAATGCGGGCGTAGCTGCGTGCCGACATGCCGAGGCGGTCGACCACCATCTCCAGCAGTTTTTCCCCTTCGGAATCGAGCTGGCAGAAGCGCTTCAGGTGCCGGGCCTGCATCTGGCTGTTGGTCAAGAGTCCAAACGGCGCCAGGCGCTGGTGCTGGATCTTGCGCGCCGCCTCGACCCGTTCCCGGATGGCGGCGGAGGATTCGGCCGGGGCGGTTGCGGCCAGATCCTTGTGGGCGACGCGCGGGGCTTCGATGTGCAGGTCGATACGGTCGAGCAGGGGGCCGGAGAGGCGGCTGCGGTAGCGCTGGGTCATAATCGGGGTGCAGGTGCAGGGATGCTGGGGGTCGCCCAAAAAGCCGCAGGGACAGGGGTTCATCGCCGCCACCAGCATGAAGTCGGCCGGATAGGTCAGGGTGCTGGCGGCGCGACTGATGGTGACGGTGCCGTCCTCAAGCGGCTGGCGCAGCATCTCCAGTACGTTCTTCTTGAATTCGGGCAATTCGTCCAGAAAGAGGACGCCCCGGTGGGCCAGTGACACTTCCCCTGGCTTGGGGTAGGTGCCGCCGCCGATCAGGCCGGCGTCGGAGATGGTGTGATGCGGGTGGCGGAACGGGCGGCGGTTGAGCAGGGCCTGGTTGCCGGGCAGAAGCCCGACGATGGAGTGGATCTTGCTGACCTCAAGGGCCTCGTCGAAACGCAGGGGCGGCAGGATGCCGGGCACCCGGCGGGCGAGCATGGTCTTGCCGGAGCCGGGCGGGCCGACCAGCAGCACGTTGTGGGCGCCGGCCGCGGCTACCTCGAGGGCGCGTTTGGCCCGCTCCTGTCCGGCGACTTCGGCAAAATCCTCGCCGGCATTCAAGGGCGCGCTGACGAGATCGGGCAGGCTGGCCCGGGTCGGTTCGAGCTGCAGTTCACCGTTGAGAAAGTCGACCACCTGGCCAAGGCTGTCGACGCCATAGACCGGAGCATCGAGGGCGACGGCGCCTTCGGCGGCATTATCACGCGGCAGAATCAGGCCGTCGATGTCCCAGTCACGGGCCGCGACGCCCACCGGCAGGACGCCGCGCACCGGACGCACCCGGCCGTCGAGGGAGAGTTCGCCGAGCAGGACATAGCGTTCGGCCCGTTTTTCCCGTACCACCCCGGTGGCGCGCAAAAGACCGATCGCCATGGGCAGGTCAAAGGCGGTCCCGTCCTTCTTGATGTCGGCCGGAGCCAGGTTGATGGTGATGCGGCGGGTGGGGAATTCGTAACCGGAGTTCTTGATGGCGCTTTTGATGCGGTCCTTGCTCTCCTTGACCGCGCCTTCGGGCAGGCCGACGGTGGCGAATTGGGGCAGGCCCTGGGCGATATCGACCTCGACCTCAACCGGGTAGGCGTCGATACCGAGCAGGGCGCCGGAAATGATCCGCGCGAGCATAGCTCCCCTCCTGGGTCTGTGATCCTGGCCGTCAATGGCCGGTGACAAAGATAGCGGGAAGAGGCGGGGGAGGGCAAGCGGGAAGGCAAGGGGCGGCGAAGGGCAAAGGGCGAAAGGCTAAGGAGGGAAAACGAAGGGCCAGGAGCCGAGGGTTTGGATGTCCCCCTGGCCCCTGGCCCTTGGCCTTTGGCCGATGAGGATGGTTTACGCGTTATTCAGTTCGTCGATGTATTTCTCGGCGACGATGGCGGCAACAGCGCCGTCGCCCACCGCGGTGGCGATCTGTTTGAGCAGTTTTTTGCGCACATCACCCGCCGCAAAAACACCGGGGATGGACGTGCGGCACTCGCTGTCGGTGAGAATGTGACCGTCCGCATCGAGTTCAAGAATGTCGGCGAGAAAGTGCGCCTTGGGTGTGACGCCGATGGCGACGAACAGCCCCTGCAGCGGCAGTTCGGTCACCTCGCCGCTTTGGGTGTCCTTCAGGTCGACGGCGGTCATGCCGGTGTTGTCGCCCTTGACCCGGTCGACCACCTTGTTCCAGAGCACCTCGATCTTGTCGTTGGCGAAAACGCGGTCCTGCAGCACCTTGGTGGCGCGCAGGCTGTCACGCCGGTGAATCAGGTAGACCTTGCTGGCGAAGCGGGTCAGAAAGAGGGCTTCTTCGGCCGCCGTGTCACCGCCGCCGACGATGGCGATGGTCTGGTCGCGGAAAAAGGCGCCGTCGCAGGTGGCGCAGTAGGAGACGCCCCGCCCGGTGAATTCCACCTCGCCCGGCACGTCCAGTTTGCTCGGCTCGGCGCCGGTGGTGATAATGACCGCCCGGGCGCGCACTTCGCGATCATCGACGGTGAGGATGCGTTCCTCTCCCTCGACCCGCAGGCCGGTCACTTCGCCGGTGGTGGTCTCCAGGCCGAATTCGGAGCAGTGCTCCTGAAAGCGCATCATCAGTTCGGGGCCGTCGATGCCGCCGGGAAAACCGGGATAGTTCTCCACCTTGGTGGTGGTCATCACCTGGCCGCCCATGATCATCCGTTCGATCAGCAGGGTTTTCAGTTTGGCGCGGGAGCTGTACAGACCGGCGGTCAGGCCGGCCGGCCCGCCGCCGATGATAACGACGTCGTAAAGGGTATCACTCATGATGGCTGGGTACTCCTTTGATAGGTATCGGTCCGGCGCGCAAGAATAGCACAGCCTGCCGAACAAAAGAAACCGCCCGGCCGGCAGACGGATATTGACGCCGGAGCGGGCGGGCGGTAGCCTTGGTGCCTATGAAAAAGCTGCGTCGATTTCTGCTCTGGAGCCTGGTCTTTCTGGTGTTGCTGGCGGCCTGCGACCAGGTGCTGGTGCGTCTGCCCGCCGGCGACGGCGCCCTGGCGGTGGTGCAGCAATTCTACGTCGATTTTCGCCGTCGGCTGTTCGGACTGGTCACCGGCGAAGCGCCCCGGTCCATCGAGCAGGTGATCGAAAAGGCGGCGCAGCCTTCTGGCCCGGCAAAAGGAGCGGCGGCCAGCTCCGCCGGGCCCCGGTATCTGTATGTTGATGGCGACGGCAATCTGCAGTTCGCCGAATCTCTCCAGGAAATTCCCGCCGCCTTTCGTTCGTCGGCCCAAAAACTCCAGAAGTAAATACAATTCTCAGTCGAGCCTGCCGTAGATTTCGGGCCGCCGGTCGTTGAAGCAGGGGATCTGCTCCCGGAAGGCGTGCATCTTTGCCAAATCGAAGTCGGCACGGATGACGGTGTCGGTCTCGCCCCCCTCGGCCAGAACATCTCCCCAGGGATCGATCAGCAGGCTCATGCCGAAAAAGTCGAGCTTGCCCTGAATGCCGCAGCAGTTGCAGGCGGCGACGAACATCTGGTTTTCGATCGCCCGGGCGCGCAGCAGGGTGCGCCAGTGTTCCTGGCGTGGTTTGGGCCATTCGGCCGGCAGGCAGATGATTTCGGCGCCGCCGAGCGCCAGCTTGCGGAACAGTTCCGGAAAGCGCAGGTCGTAGCAGATGGCCAGGCCGAGCCGGCCGACCGAGGTGTCGACGATGACGGCCTCATTGCCTGCGGCAAGAAAGCGGTCCTCGCGCATGACCGAAAAGAGGTGCAGCTTGCGATAGCTGCCGGCAACCTCGCCGTTGTCGACCACGTAGGAGGTGTTGAACACGTCATCCCCGCGGCGTTCCGGCAGGCTGCCGACCAGCACGGTACCGGTCTCGCGGCTCAGGGTGCAGACCTGCTCCAGAACTTCGGGCGTTTTGCGGGCCAGCTCGGGCAGGGCCTTGTAATCGTAGCCGGTGCTCCACATCTCCGGCAGTACGGCGAGACGGGCTCCCTTACGGGCCGCGCTGTGGACGGCGTTGGTGACCTTGGCCAGATTGGCCTCAATATCGCCGAGTCGGATATTGAACTGAAGGGCAGAAACCTGAAGGGTGTCGGGCATGGCAAGGCTCCAAAACAGTGTTTGTGCAAAAAGGCTGAAGCTGCCGGGCTGTCCGGCCGATGAGCCATTATAGGGTCAGCCGACCCGGTTCACAAGCCGTTGCCGGAAGCGAGTTTTATTGACACTCAGGAAATGCCAATGTTACAAGACAAGACGTTTTACGTTCTGTCTGGAGGAGACCCCTTGGCCCCTGCGTCCCGGTCCCGGCAAGACCATGACGGGGGGCTGACCTGAAATCGACCGGCGTGCCGGTTCAGGAGGAGATATGAAACGCATCTTTTTGGCCCTGTGTCTGTGTCTGTCGGGGAGCTCGCTGGCTTGGGCCAGTGAGGGCGGACACGCAACCATCGACCTGTCGCTGGCGCATACCGGCTACGGCTATTTTGCCCTGGTTCTGTTTGTCGCCGCCTATGCCCTGGTCATCTTCGAGGAGCGCATTCATCTGCGCAAAAGCAAGCCGGTCATGCTGGCGGCTGGCATTATCTGGATTTTTGTTGCGCTGGCCTACGCCGCCAAGGGGGATCATCATACGCCCGAAGTGGCCATTCGCGGCAACCTGATCGAATATGCCGAGCTGTTTCTCTTTTTGCTCTCGGCCATGACCTATATCAACGCCCTGACCGAGCGCAATGTCTTCCAGGCGCTCAGGTCCTGGCTGGTGCTCAAGGGCTTTACCCTGCGCACGGTCTTCTGGATTACCGGGTTTCTCGCATTCATTATCTCTCCGGTGGCCGACAACCTGACCACGGCGCTGCTCATGGGGGCGGTGGTCATGGCGGTGGCGCATGACAAGCCGAAGTTCATCGTCGTCGCCTGTATCAACATTGTCGTGGGCGCCAATGCCGGCGGTGCCTTTTCTCCCTTTGGCGATATCACCACCCTGATGGTCTGGCAGAAGGGCAAGGTCGATTTCGCCGAATTCTTCGCCATCTTTTTGCCCTCTTTGGCGAACTGGCTGATCCCGGCGCTGATCATGAGCTTTTCGGTGCCCAAGGAACGGCCCGAGGTTCACGGAGAGATGGTGCGCATGAAATTCGGCGCGCGCCGGGTCATGGCTCTGTTCGCCCTGACCATTGTGACCGCGGTCTGTTTCCATCAGTATCTCAATCTGCCTCCGGCGGTTGGCATGATGCTTGGTCTGGGATATCTGGCCTTTTTCGGCTTTTATCTGCGCCGTAAGGAATGCTGGCCCCCCGGAACGGGTGACAATCCCCTCGATACTCTGGGGCACAATGTCGAGGGGCATGGCCACACCAGGGGGTTTGACCTGTTCCGCAAGGTGGCCAAGGCCGAGTGGGATACCCTGCTGTTCTTCTACGGCGTCATCCTCTGTGTCGGCGGCCTGTCCCAGTTCGGCTACCTGATCATGGCCTCCAACTATTTCTATACCGATCTCGGGCCCACCTGGGCCAACACCCTGGTCGGGATTATGTCCGCCGTGGTCGACAACATCCCGGTGATGTTTGCCGTACTGACCATGGATCCGCACATGTCCCACGGCCAGTGGCTGCTGGTGACCCTGACGGCCGGTGTCGGCGGCAGCCTGCTTTCCATTGGCTCGGCTGCCGGTGTCGGCCTGATGGGGACCGCGCGCGGCACCTACACCTTTGGCCGCCATCTGAAATGGTCCTGGGCTGTGGCGCTCGGTTACGCGGCCAGTATCTGGTTGCATCTGATTGTCAACGCCCACCATATGACCGATTTCCACTGACGAGCCGGCTTCGGAACAAGGCGAAAACGGGGAAGCCCTGGCTTCCCCGTTGTTTTTTATGGTTGGTTTTTTTGAGATGTTTCGCGCGGGCGGGTCGTTTTGAACGGGCTCTATCTGCATATTCCCTTCTGTCAGCGCAAATGCCCTTATTGCGACTTCTATTCCTGCTCCGACCGGGCCCATCTGCTTCCCGACTACCATCACTCTCTTGTCCGGCAACTGAATCTTTTTGGCGCCGAGGGCTGGTCCGGTCCCTTTGATACCGTCTTTTTCGGCGGCGGTACGCCGTCGCTGCTGACGGCGCATCAGGTTGCGGCCGTGCTGGAGGCCGCGGCGGCCGGTCCGGGGCTGACCGCCGATGTCGAAATCAGCCTGGAGGTCAATCCGGGGACGGTGGACGGGGACTGGTTTGCCGACCTGCGCGCCGCGGGCGTCAACCGCCTCTCCATCGGCGTTCAAAGTCTGAATGACGTCTGGCTGCAAAAACTTGAACGGCTGCACGATGCCGCCGGGGCCGTAAAGGCGGTGGCGCTGGCGCGCAAAGCGGGTTTCGACAACATCTCCATGGACCTGATGTTCGCTCTTCCGGGGCAGTCCCTGCGGGAGCTGGAAGAGGATATTGGAGCGGCCCTGGAGCTTGAGACCGAACATCTGTCCATCTACGGCTACAGCCTTGAGGAAGGTTCGGCCTGGGCCGGGCGCACCGATCGGGTCCCGCTGGATCCGGAAACCTATGCGCGCATGTACGAACAAATCCACGACCGGCTCGAAGCGGCCGGATTCCGGCATTATGAAATCTCCAATTTCGCCCGCTCCGGCTTTGCCTGCCGCCACAATCGGGGCTATTGGCAGCGCAGGCCCTGCCTGGGCCTCGGTGCGGGCGCACACGGCTTTGCCGATGACGGGTGGGGCCTGCGTTTCTGGACCCCGCCGGAGCTTGAGAGTTACTGTGCGGCCTTGCGGCGCGGCTGCAACCCTGCACAGACGCTGGAACAATTTGACCGGGACGGCGCCATGCGGGAATATGTCTATCTGGCGCTGCGGACAGCCGAGGGGGTCGCTGAGGCGGATTTCGAGCAGCGGTTCGCCGTCCCTTTTGCCACCGCGTTTGCTGAAATCCTCCCAGGCCTGTCCGGTCAGATCGTTCATGAACCGGGACGCTGGTTTTTCCCCTGGAAATCCTGGCTTATCTACGACCATTTGATTGCCCGATTTCTCTGATTTTTCGTTAAAATTTTGCCTTCGGCCCGCCTTGACAACCCAGGGGGGCGTTGTTATGTTGTACGCCGCTAGCACTCTGGACGTCAGAGTGCTAAAAGGTGGCCCGGCGACCGCCGGGGTACCCTAAGCCCGGGCCGGTTCAGCCGGCTCAGTTTTTTAGGGGCTTGACCATGACCACGGAGCTTTCAGAGCGCAACCGGACCATTCTCGAGGCGATTATCGAGGAGCACATTGCCACGGCCGAGCCGGTTGGTTCGCGCACGGTGGCACGCCGCCATCCCATGGGGCTGTCGCCGGCAACCATCCGCAATGTCATGGCGGACCTCGAGGAGCTTGGCTATCTGAAATCGCCCCACACCTCCGCGGGACGGGTTCCGACGGAGAAAGGGTACCGGTTCTATGTGGATACCCTGCTGCAGGTGCGGCAGCTGACGCCCCAGGAACAGCGCCGGCTCAGCAGCAGCTACAAGCTGCGTGGCCGTAAAGTCGAAGAGATTCTGCGCGATGTCAGCCGCAGCCTGTCGGCGATTTCCCGTTACACCGGGCTGGTCATGGCTCCGCGCATGGAGACCACGGTCTTTCGGCACATTGAGTTTTTGCCCCTGTCGCAGGGCCGCATCCTGGTCATTCTGGTGACGCGCAGCGGCCTGGTGCAGAACAAGATTATTGAAACCCGAGAGCCGATAACCCCCAGGGAACTGGAGCAGATTACCAACTACCTGAATCGCACCCTGACCGATCTGCCGATTCACGAGATCAAGCAAAAAATATTGGACGAGATGCAGCGGGAAAAGGCCCGCTATGACCAGTTGCTGGCCAAGACCCTGAAACTCTCGCGCGAAGCCCTGCAGGGCGACCTGGAAGGGGAGGTTTTTATTGAGGGGACCAGCCATATTCTCGACCAGCCCGAGTTTGCCAATGTCGAAACCATGCGCGAACTCTTTCGCGCCTTTGAGCAGAAGGGGCGTCTTATCGATCTGCTGACCCGCAGCCAGCAGGCTGAGGGAGTGCAGATCTTTATCGGCAGCGAAACCGGTTTGGAGGGGATCGACGGCTGCAGCCTGATCACCTCGCACTACAGCAACCGTCGGGGGACCGTCGGCGCGCTCGGAGTCATCGGTCCGAGCCGCATGAACTACAGCGCCGTGATTCCCATTGTCGACTACACCGCCCGTCTTTTGAGCCAGGTGCTCGAGGGCGATCTTGAATAGGAGGCCAGACAAGGTGGCACGCAAGAAAAAACAGCAGTCCGGAGACGCGTCTCCGGTTGAAAATCCCAAACAGACGGAAGAGACGCAGGCCCAGGCGACACAGGCCCAGGAGGAGGCGGCGGAGGAAAGCCGGAGCCTCGAGGCCGAGCTGGAGGCGGCGCGCGAAGAGGCGCGCAAAAACTGGGACCTGTATCTGCGCAGCCAGGCGGACCTGGAGAACTACCGCAAACGGATGCAGCGGGAAAAACAGGATCTGGCCCGCTTTGCCAATGAAGGCCTGCTGCGGGAGTTTCTTCCGGTCATCGATAACCTGCAGCGGGCTGTGGACCATGCCCGCGAACAGCAGAACGACAGCGGGGCGCTGCTTGAAGGGGTGCAGATGACCCTGGACCAGTTTGCCCGTACGCTTGAGAAGTTCGGGGTGACGCCGATCGAGGCGGCCGGGCAGGCCTTTGACCCTGCCGTACATGAGGCAATGGGGCAGGTCGTGTCTGAAGATTTGCCGCCCAATCACGTCGCCCAGGAACTGCAGAAAGGCTATCGACTGCACGACCGTTTGCTGCGGCCGGCCCTGGTGATGGTGAGCAAGGCGCCTGAGGGTGGTTCCGAGGCGGAAACAGGGGCCGATACCGGCGACGCAGCACAGCAGAACGAATAACAACTTTCAAGGAGGATACGAACCATGGGAAAAGTGATAGGAATCGACCTCGGCACCACCAACTCCTGTGTGGCTGTCATGGAAGGTGGAGAACCGACTGTTATCGCCAACGCCGAAGGGGCCCGGACGACGCCGTCGATGGTCGCCTTCACCGAAAGCGGTGAGCGTTTGGTCGGACAGCAGGCCAAGCGTCAGGCGGTGACCAACCCCGAGAACACCCTGTTCGCCATCAAACGCCTGATTGGCCGCAAGTACGATTCCGAAGCGGTGCAGAAGGATATCAAAATCAGTCCGTTCAAGATCATCAAGGCGGACAACGGCGACGCCTGGGTCGAGGTGCGCGGCAAGAAATACAGCCCGCCGGAGATCTCGGCCATGGTGCTGCAGAAAATGAAGCAGACCGCCGAGGATTACCTGGGAGAAGAGGTCACGGAAGCGGTCATCACCGTGCCGGCCTACTTCAACGACTCCCAGCGTCAGGCGACCAAGGATGCCGGCAAGATTGCCGGCCTGAACGTGCTGAGGATTATCAACGAGCCGACCGCCGCTGCCCTGGCCTACGGTCTGGACAAGAAGAATGAGCTGAAGATCGCGGTCTTCGACCTGGGTGGCGGTACCTTCGACATCTCCATTCTGGAGCTGGGCGACGGGGTCTTCGAAGTCAAGTCGACCAACGGTGACACCTTCCTCGGCGGCGAGGACTTCGACCAGCGCATCATCGACTACGTCGCCGACGAATTCAAAAAGGAACAGGGCATCGATCTGCGCGGTGACAAGATGGCCCTGCAGCGTCTCAAGGAAGCGGCGGAGAAAGCCAAGTGCGAGCTGTCGAGCTCCATGGAGACCGACATCAATCTGCCCTTCATCACCGCCGACCAGAGTGGCCCCAAGCATCTGAATATCAAACTGACCCGCTCCAAGCTCGAGGCCATCTGCTCCGACCTGCTTGAGAAGCTGGTCGAGCCCTGCAAGATCGCGCTCAAGGACGCCGGCCTGTCCTCCTCGGAAATCGACGAGGTCATTCTGGTCGGCGGCATGACCCGCATGCCGGCGGTGCAGGAGAAGGTCAAGGAGATTTTCGGCAAGGCCCCCTCCAAGGGAGTCAACCCCGACGAGGTGGTCGCTATCGGCGCCGCCATCCAGGGCGGGGTGCTCAAGGGGGATGTCAAGGACGTGCTGCTGCTCGACGTCACCCCGCTCTCCCTCGGGATCGAAACCCTGGGCGGTGTGATGACCAAGCTGATCGAGAAGAACACCACCATCCCGTGCAAGAAGAGCCAGATCTTCTCCACCGCGGCCGACAATCAGCCGGCGGTTTCGGTGCACGTGCTCCAGGGCGAGCGCGAAATGGCCGCCGACAACAAGACCATCGGCCGGTTCGAGCTGGTTGGCATCCCGCCGGCACCGCGTGGGGTGCCCCAGATCGAGGTGACCTTCGATATCGACGCCAACGGTATTCTCAACGTCAGCGCCAAGGACCTGGGGACCGGCAAGGAGCAGTCGATCCGCATCACCGCCTCCTCCGGACTGTCCGAGGAGGAGATTGAGCGCATGGTTAAGGAGGCCGAAGCCCATGCCGCCGAGGACAAGAAGAAGCGCGAACTGATCGAGGCGCGCAATCAGGCGGACGGTCTGGTCTACACCACGGAAAAAGCCCTGTCCGAGCATGGTGACAAGGTCGATGCCGACACCCGGAGCAACATCGAATCCGCCCTGGCCGAGCTGAAAAAGGCCATGGAAGGGGATGATATTGACGCCATCCGCCAGAAGACCGAAGCTTTGGCCCAGGCCTCGCACAAACTGGCTGAGCACATGTACCAGCAGGCCCAGCAGGGTGAGGGCGCGGCGGAAGCCGGCACCGAGAAAAAGGACGATGATGTGGTCGACGCCGAATTTGAGGATGTCGACGACAAGAAGTAACTCCCCGGGGCCGGGGCGATGACAGCCCCGGCCCTTTTTCTGTCCGCGCCACATGCGAGGTGTTTGCAGGCGCGACCATGGCGGTAATCAGTCTTGGCCAAACGCGACTACTACGAAATACTCGGGGTCAACCGCAACGCCAGCGAGGCCGAAATCAAAAAGGCCTACCGTCGTCTGGCGGTCAAGTACCATCCCGACAAAAATCCGGATGACCCGCAGGCGGAGGAGAAGTTCAAGGAAATCTCCGAGGCCTACGCCGTGCTGTCCGATGCGCAGAAGCGGGCCAACTATGACCAGTTCGGCCACGCCGGTGTCGATGGCATGGGCGGGTTCTCCTCCGGCGGTTTTTCCGGCAGCCCGTTCGAAGACATCTTCGGCGATATCTTCGGGGACATCTTCGGCGGGGGCGGGCGGCGCAGCAGCCGCGGCCGTCGCGGAGACGATCTGCGCTACAACCTGACCATCAGTTTCGAAGAGGCCGCCTTCGGTCTGGAAACCAAGGTTCAGATCCCCCGGCACCAGACCTGCGAAGCCTGTGGCGGCAGTGGCGCCCGGGCCGGCACATCGCCGCGCACCTGTCCCACCTGTCGTGGGGCCGGTCAGGTGCGTTACCAGCAGGGCTTCTTCTCCCTGACCCGCCCCTGCCCCGATTGCGAGGGCGAAGGGAGGGTTATCGACGACCCCTGCCGCGAATGTCACGGTACCGGACGGGTCCGGGGCAAAAAGACCATTTCCCTGAAAATTCCCGCCGGGGTGGAAACCGGAAACCGGCTCAAGCTTGCCGGCGAGGGGGAGCCGGGTACCGGCGGCGGCCCTCCCGGGGACCTCTATGTGGTCATTACGGTCAAGGACCATCCCATTTTTCAGCGGGAAGGCAATGATGTCATCTGTGAGTTGCCCATCTCCTTTACCCAGGCGGCCCTGGGGCATGAGTTTGAGGTGCCGACTCTCGATGGCAAGGTCAAGTTGAAGATTCCTCCCGGAACCCAGACCGGCAAGGTTTTCAAGCTGCCGGGCAAGGGGATTCCTGTTCTGCAGGGCTATGGGCGTGGCGACCAGCTGGTGGTGGTGCGCGTGGAGACGCCGACCAGACTGACACCGCGCCAGCGCGAGCTGCTGGAAGAGTTTGCCCGTGAGGGAGGAGAAGATATTCATCCCATGGGCAAGAGTTTTTTTGATAAGGTGAAGGAGCTTTTCGGCTGACAGCCGTTGCAATCCCTTTCAAGGAGCGGGCCATGCCAAGGCTCTGTCTTATCCTGCTGGTCGCCGTCTGGCTTGGACTGGCCGGTCCTTCGGGCGCCGTGCAGCTGCCGGGCAGTCTCTACGCTGCTCCGCAAACCGACCGGGAACAATTCAATGAGGGACTGACCGCCTGGGAGCAGGGACGGCAGGACGAGGCGTTGCGCCTTTTGCGCGCCTTCGTCATCCAGCAGCCCGATTCTCCCTTCGCCGGACAGGCGGCGCTGGTTCTGGCGCGTATCTTCTATCTGCAGGACAGCTTTGAGGAGGCGCGTCTGTACCTGGAGCGGGCTGCCGACCGCGCCGGGACGGTGGAATACGACCTGTTGCAGGCCGCGCTGGCGGTTGCCGACGGGCGCGCCCGTGAGGGGCTGGCCCGGTTGCAGGCTGTTCGTCCCACCGATTTGGGGCCGCGGGACCGCTATCTGCGCGCCCGGGCGATGGTGCGGGCTCTGGCCGCACAGGACCGGGGGCTGGCGGCGCTTCTGCTGGTGCATCGCACCCTGGATGACGCTGAAGGCTTGCTTGACAGCGACAACCGTGCCTTGCAGGAAGAGGCCCACCGGTTGCTCGGCGCACTGGACGATGCGGATCTGGCCGAGGCCGGGTTCATGCTGCGCGGCACGACGGTGGGGCAGATCGCCCGCCTGGTGCGAGCCGAGCGTCTGGCGACCCGGGGCGAAACGGCGGACGCCCTCGATCTGGTACGCCGGCTGGTTCAGGAGCCGGTCGCTTTCGCGTACAAGCGCGATGCCGTTCTGTTGCTCGATCGCCTGACCGGACAACCCTGGCTGCAGCGGACCGTCGGCGTACTCCTCCCCCTGTCGGGGCGCTATGCCGCTTTTGGCGAGCTGGTCCGTCGCGGCATGGAGCTGGCGCGCCAGGTCCATGGTCAGGATTCGGTCCGTTTCCTCTATGTCGATATCGCCGATGCCGACGTCTCCCTTGAGGTGGACCGGCTGGCCAACGAAGAGCGGGTGATGGCTCTGGCCGGACCGATTACCGGTGCCAGGGCTTTTGAAGCCGCCCGGCAGGCCCAGCTCGAACGGGTCCCCATTCTCTCTCTGGCCCAGCGGGACGGCATCCCCCAGCTGGGCGACTATGTGTTCCGCAACTCCCTCACCAGCCGGTTGCAGGCGCGTGCCCTGGCCCGTTATGCGGTCGAGCGCATGGGTTACGAGTCCTTCGGCATCCTCCGGCCGCAGAGCCGGCTGGGTGAAGAGTTTGCACGTGTCTTTACCGAGGAGGTCGAAGCCCTCGGAGGTCTGGTGATCGACGAGGAGGTGTACCCGGTCGACGCCACCGATTTTCGGGTCCAGATCAAGCATCTGATGGGCGAGGATCCGGAACGGCCCGATGACCCGGCCGACTGGACCGAAGAGGAGCGCATCGAAGATCTGTTTGTACCCGACTTCCCGCCGGTCTGCTTCGATGCCCTGTTTCTTCCCGATTACGCCGACAAAATCGAGCTGATCGCACCGCAGCTCCCCTTCTACGGCATCAAGGATGTTCCCCTGCTCGGTATCAACGGCTGGAACGACCCGGAGCTGCTGCGTCATGCCGGCCGCTACGTCGAAGGGGCCGTTTTCCCGGATGGTTTTTTCCGTTACAGCCCCTATCCTTTTGTTCAGGACTTCGTTCGGCGTTACACCGAAGTCTACGGCGAGGAGCCGTCCATTCTCGAGGCGCAGGGCTATGATGTCGCCGGTATGCTGCTGAGCATTTTCGATCGTCCCGAAGTCCGGACCCGGCAGGACGTTCGCCTGGCCCTGAGTCAATTGCGAAACTACCCCGGGGTAACCGGAGCGACCAGCTTCGATTTTGACGGGGATGCCGACAAGATTCTCTATCTGCTGCAGGTTCGTGACGGTCGCATCGTTCAGCTCGATGCGGAGGAACCGTGAAGGGTTGCGGCAGCCGATTCCTCTGGATTTGTTTCCTGCTGCCGGTGCTGCTGACCGGCTGCCTCGGCACCGGAGCCCCCGGTGCTGCAACCGATGACAGCTGGACCGGTGTCGCCGGAAAGGTGGTCGACCGGCACGGTCGGGTGGCCGCCGGGGCGTGGGTCTACGCCTACAGCGATGGCGGCCGGGGCTTGCGCGGCCCGGCGGATTACGCCGCCCGGGTCGATGCGGACGGCCGCTATGAGCTGGATTTGCCGCCGGGGCGTTTCTGGCTGGTGGCACGCTGGCGGGCGAAGGGACGTCCCGATACCGGGCCGCCTCTCAAGGGGGACGGTTGGGCGCCCTGGCCGCACAACCCGCTGGAGGTCCGCTCCGGGCACGTGGTTCAGGCCGATTTTGTCCTGATGCCTGTAGCGCAATCCTCCCTTTTGCGACGTGGCAGCTTGAGTGGCGGTGATACCGGGTTTACCGGGGTTCTGGTCGACCGCAGAGGACAGCCGGTTCAGGGTGGTTTTGCCCTGGCATACCGTGAGAACCGGCGCCACAGCATGCCCGATTTCACCTCGGCGCCGTCTCTGGAGGACGGCCGGTTTCAGCTCTTTGTCGACCGGGGCGGGGTCTGGTGTCTCGCCGCGCGCACCGGCAGTCGCGGTCAGCCGAAACCGGGAGAGCTGTACGGTCTCTGGCAGGGCGGAGAGTCAGGCTGCGTGCACCTGGCCGACGGCACCCTGCTCGATATCGGCACCATCGAACTGAGTCCCTTCCGCGCCTCCTACTGAGCGAGGAACCGCTCACCGAGATCGAGCAGCCGGTAGAGCATGTCGACCCGGAGCATGGGGCGCCCCGCCGCCCGTGCCCGTTCAAGGGGAATGGCGTAAATGCTCTCCAGCTCGAGGGGGCGGCCCTCCAGCCGGTCGATCATCATGCTTGGCCGGTAGTGGTCCATCGCCGCGGTCATCTGCAGCATCCGGTCGATAAAGGCACCTCCGTCCAGCGGCCGACTCAAATTCTGGGCGTTGGCGGCGGCCACCACTTCTTCCATCATCTCCCGCACCAGCTCGGCGCTGGGGGGGTGCGCCAGCAGCTCCGTGACGTCCCGGCCGGTCAGGGCGCACAGCCCGTTGAAGGGAATGTTCCAAACCAGTTTTTCCCAGCGAATCTTCGCAAGATCTTCAACCGCTTCACAGGGGACGCCGGCGGCGCAGAAAAGATCCGCCAGCCTGCGTGCCCTGTCGCTCAGTCCGCCGGAGAACTCGCCCAGCCGGATGCGCCCCTCGCCGAGATGATGCACCACACCCGGTTCGCCGCGGTTGGAGCAGAGAAAGGCGACGCCGCCCAGTACCCGTTCGGCGCCAAAGGCTTCGGCGAGCAGCTCCTCGTTGCCCAGGCCGTTCTGCAGGGTGAGGATGGCGGTCTGTGCGCCGACCAGGGGGCGCACCAGATCGACAAGCCGGTCGTTGGCAAAGGTCTTCAGCCCCACCAGTACCAGGTCGACCGGGCCGATCTCCTCGCTGGAACCGAAGGCGCGCACCTTGGCAAGCCGGAAGTCGCCATCGACCGAGTGAACCGTCAGGCCGCCTCGGCTCAGGGCTTCAAGGTCGCGGCGGGCAAGGAAGCGCACCTCGAGGCCGCATGTCTGCAGCCGGGCGCCGTAGTAGAGTCCGAGAGCGCCGGCGCCGACGACGCCGACGACCGGGCGGGCTGGCAGATGACTCATGTTCAGAACCTCCAGCTGAAATTGACAAGGCCTATGCGGGGTCCGGTGGCCAGGTCGAGGCCGTGCTGCCGGCGCAGATCGTCCAGCAGGCTCTGTTCGCGGCGCCGATTGACCTTGTGGGCGTTGGTCACGGCGTTGAAGATGTTGCCGGCATACCAGCCGACTTCCACGAAGGTGAGAATGCCCCCCAGGGCCTCATTGCCGTTATCAAAGGCTTCGACAGCCGCGAGAATGAAGGCGGCATTGAGGGCGAAGGCGATGGCGCCGTCGCGCGCATGACCGGTGTAAACCTGTCCGGCCCCGGGCAGAAGAGCGGAAAGCAGTCCGGCGGTGGCCGGCGACTTGCGTGGCAGGGTCCTGAAGCGGTCGAGATCGGCCGCCAGGGTCTGCGCCTGGGGCGCTTCCAGGGTGTCGAGCTGGTGTCGGGCCTCGTCGATCGCCCCTTCTTCGAGCAGACACCAGGCAATCCGGTAGCGGGCGGCATCGGCCAGCTGCGGATAGCGCAGCCCGGCACTGCCGTAGCGCTGCCGCGCCAGGGAGAACTTGCCCTGACGAAAGGCGGCCTCGGCGGCCAGCAGGACGCCCTGGCCTGCCTCGGTGCTGGTGGGAAAGCGTCGCACCAGCTCATCGACGGTGGCGTCGACCTCCTGCCAGCGTTCCCCGGCCAGGTAGGCCCGGGCCATGCGCAGCAGGGCGGAGGGAGCCGCCGGATCGTCCGGAGAAAGAAACAGGAAGCGTTTGTACTCGGTGACGGCGCGGTAATAGTCCTTCTGGGCAAACAGGTGGTCGGCGAAGTCGAGCACCTGGTCCGCATCGGTGGCCGGGGCCGGAGCGGTCGTCAACAGCAGAAAGGCGAGCAGCAGGAGCAACAGTCGCATCGCAGGGTCTCCGCACAAAAAAGGTTGCAGAAGCGGTGGCGGCCAGCCTATCACAGCCCGCCGGCCGAGGTCAGCCCCGTGCACAGCCGGCAGGAAGGACACAGGGGACAAGATATTGCTAAGTATAAGGTTTCTAAGGCCTTTCAGTTTGACGGCTTAAAAATGCCATGCTACTATGGAAGAATGCAAGAGACAGAGACAACCTTCAAGGTCGGTGACTGCGCCGTTTACCCTTCTCAGGGGGTCGGGATTATCGAAGCCATCGAATCGCGTGAGTATGCCGGCATCCGCAACGATTTTTACGTTTTGCGCATTGTCGATACTGACATGACCATCATGGTGCCGGTCGGCAATGTCGAGCAGGTCGGTTTGCGGCGTCTGATCAGCAAGAAGCAGGTCAGCCGCATCTACAAGGTGTTGGAGGAAAAGCCCCGCGATGGTCTCGGCAGCATTCCGTCCTGGAGCCGGCGCCAGCGCGAGTACCAGGAGAAGATCAAGTCAGGCGACCCGCTTGAGGTGGCCGAAGTCCTGCGCGAGCTCTATCTCATCAAGGAAGACAAGGAGCTCTCCTACGGTGAAAAGAAGGTGCTGGAGCTGGCCCGCAAGCTGCTGATATCCGAGATCGCACGCGCTGAAGGCAAGGACGAGGACAAGGTCGCCGAGCGCGTGGAGAAAATGCTGCTCAACTGAGACGTACACGGCAGCTGACAGGGAAAGAGACCGGGCACTTGGCCCGGTTTTTTGTTGAAGCAACAACGGGGTGGGAGCCATGGCAGTCTGGGTTGTCGTACCTGCCGCCGGCATGGGACGGCGCATGGGGACCGCGACCAGCAAGCAGTTTCTGCAGCTTGCCGGCCGGCCGATCCTGACGCACACGCTCGAGCTTTTTCTGAACCATACCGCCATCGACGGCATCATCCTGGTGGTGCCCCGGGCGGAGCAGGACCTTTGCCGCGCGCAGGTGCTGACGGACCTGCCTGGCGGCAAGCCGGTACGCATGGTCCCAGGCGGTGCCGAACGGCAGGATTCGGTGCGTGCCGGACTGGCGGCCTGCGCCGCTTCTGACGACGATCTGGTGCTGATCCACGACGGTGTCCGCCCCCTGTTCAATGCGAGACTGATCGACCCGCTGCTGCAGCAGGCCGCGGATACGGGTGCCGCCATTGTGGCGGTTCCGGTCAAGCAGACGGTCAAGCGGGTTGCGTCCGGCAGGGTGGTGGAGACGCCTGAACGCCGTTGCCTCTGGCTGGCGCAGACGCCGCAGGCTTTTCGTTTCGACCTGATTTGTCAGGCCCACGACCAGGCTTTGCGGGACGGTTTTGTGGGCACGGACGACGCCTCGCTTGTCGAGCGCCTGGGGAAGCCTGTAGCGGTGGTCGAAGGGGACTACCGCAATATCAAGATCACCACCCCTGAAGACCTGGTCCTGGCCGAGGCGCTTTTGCGGATGAAGAGGGACGACTGATGCGCATTGGACACGGATTCGACGTGCACCGGCTGGTGCCGGAGCGCAAACTGGTTCTCGGCGGTGTCGAGATACCCTGGCATCTCGGCCTGCTCGGCCATTCGGATGCCGACGTACTGCTGCACGCCATCTGCGACGCCGTCCTCGGGGCCGTGGGGGAAGGGGACATCGGCCGGCATTTCCCCGATTCCGATCCGGCCTACAAGGGGATTGACAGCCGCAAGCTGCTGGCGGAAACTCTCGCCATTGCCGCCCGGCGCGGCTTTCGGGTCGGCAACCTCGACTGCACGGTTATGGCCGAAAAGCCGAAGCTGGCGCCCTACATCGGCGCCATGGTCGAAACCATCGCGGCCCTGTGCGAGGTCGATATCCGCTGCGTCAATGTCAAGGCGACCACCACGGAGAGCCTTGGTTTCACCGGCCGCGGTGAAGGCATCGCCGCCCATGCCGTAGTGCTGATGCTGCCGGTCGACGTCAGCGCCGAGCTGGACGTGTAAACATCAAACCCTGAGCGCGCAGAGCCGCCAGGACGCAGATGTCCGTTTTTGGAAAATCATTCCTGGATCCTTCAGCGTCTCTGCGTCTTTGCGCGAGACTTTTTTCGAAACGATGTCGAGCCCATGAGCGAAACCACCCCGAGCAATTTCATCCGAGCGATAATTGATGAGGATCTGGCCAGCGGCCGGCGCAGCGAAGTGGTCACCCGCTTCCCGCCGGAGCCGAACGGCTACCTGCATATCGGCCACGCCAAGAGCATCTGTCTCAACTTCGGTCTGGCGCAGATCTACAACGGCCGTTGCCATCTGCGCTTCGACGACACCAATCCGACCAAGGAGGAGCAGGAATACGTCGACGCCATCATGGAGGATGTGCGCTGGCTCGGCTTCGACTGGGGCGAGCACCTCTATTTTGCCTCGGACTACTTCGACCAGCTCTACGAGTGGGCCGTTGAGCTGATCCGCAAGGGCAAGGCCTATGTCGACAGCCAGAGTCCGGAGGAGATCCGTAAAAACCGCGGCACACTGACGGAACCGGGGGTTGAAAGCCCCTACCGCAATCGCAGCGTCGAGGAGAATCTCGAGCTGTTCGAGCGCATGCGCAAGGGGGACTTCCCCGACGGCGCCTGTGTGCTGCGCGCCAAGATCGACATGGCGTCGCCCAATATCAATCTGCGCGATCCGGTGATGTACCGCATTCTGCACGCCCGACATCACCGCACCGGCGACAAATGGTGCATCTATCCGATGTACGATTTCGCCCACGGCCAGGAGGACAGCATCGAGGGGATTACCCATTCGATCTGTACCCTGGAGTTTGAAGATCATCGTCCGCTGTACGACTGGTTCATCCGCGAGCTTGGCATTCACGCGCCGCAGCAGATCGAGTTTGCCCGGCTCAACCTCAGCTACACGGTGATGAGCAAGCGCAAGCTGCTGCAGCTGGTACAGGAAAAGCTGGTCGACGGCTGGGACGACCCGCGCATGCCGACCCTGTCGGGCATGCGCCGGCGCGGCTATCCGCCCGAGGCGATCCGGCTCTTCTGCGACCGCATCGGTGTCGGCAAGTCGGAAGCCTGGATCGACCTGAGCGTGCTTGAGGATTGCGTGCGCGAGGTGCTCAACGAAACCGCACCGCGCCGGCTGGCGGTGCTCGATCCCCTCAAGGTGACCATCACCAACCTGCCGCAGGATGAGGTGGTCTGCAGCGGCGCCAACCATCCGCAAAAGCCTGAGATGGGTGAGCGCGAACTGGTGCTGACGCCGGAGATCTACATCGAGCGCGCCGATTTCATGGAGGACGCGCCGAAGAAGTTTTTCCGTCTGGCGCCCGGACGCGAGGTGCGCCTGCGCAACGCCTGCGTCATCCGCTGCGACGAGGTCCTCAAGGACGCCGACGGCGAAGTGGTCGAACTCAAATGCAGCTGCGATCCGGAGACCTTCGGCGCCAATCCGAGCGACGGCCGCAAGATCAAGGGGACCATCCACTGGGTTTCGGCCCAATACGGCCGCAAGGTGCCGGTGCGCCTCTACGACCGCCTGTTCGCCGAGGAACGCCCCGACAAGGCCGAGGATTTTCGCACCTGCATCAACCCCGAGTCGCTGCGCACTATCGAGGCCTGGGTCGAGCCAGCTCTGCTTGAAATCGAGCCGGGTGCGACAGTTCAGTTCGAACGCACCGGCTACTTCACCGCCGACCGGACCGATTCCCGGCCCGGCGCGCCGGTTTTCAACCGCACCGCCACGCTGCGTGACAGCTGGGCGAAGATGAGGAAATAAACCAGAAGCCAGAATGCGCAAGACAGGAGTCAGTAACGACTTCTGAATTCTGTATTCTGAATTCTGTATTCTGCCTTTGGAGAAACCATGAGCCTGCGTGTTTACAACACCCTGAGTGGCAAAAAGGAAGACTTCGTTCCCCTTGAGCCGGGCAAGGTAAAGATGTATGTCTGCGGCGTCACCGTGTACGACTACTGCCACATCGGCCACGCGCGCGCCAACATCGTCTTCGACATCATCTTCCGTTATCTCAAATACCGCGGTTTCGATGTCACCTACGTACGCAACTACACTGACGTCGACGACAAGATTATCAACCGCGCCAACGAACGCGGCATCAGCGCCAGAGAGCTGGCCGAAGAGTTCATCCGTGCCTTTGATGAGGACATGGAGACTCTCGGACTGGAAAAGCCGACCTTCGAGCCGCGTGCCACCGAGTACATCGACCAGATCATCGCCCTGACGCAGCGCCTCATGGACAAGGGGCTGGCTTATGAGGCCGGCGGTGATGTCTACTACCGGGTCAGAAAGTTTGACGGCTATCTCAAACTCTCCAAGCGCAACATGGAAGAGATGCAGGCCGGCGCGCGCATTGCGCCCGGTGAGCAGAAGGAAGACCCGATGGACTTTGCCCTGTGGAAGGCGGCCAAGCCGGGCGAGCCGAGCTGGGACTCACCCTGGGGACCGGGCCGGCCGGGCTGGCACATCGAGTGCTCCGCCATGAGTTCGTCGCTGCTGGGCGACACCTTCGACATCCACGGCGGCGGCCGCGACCTGATCTTTCCGCATCATGAGAATGAGATCGCCCAGTCGGAGGGGGCCAGCGGCAAGCCCTTTGCCCGCTACTGGATTCACAACGGTTTCGTCAACGTCAACCAGGAAAAGATGTCCAAGTCGCTGGGCAACTTTTTCACCATCCGCGACATCCTCAAGGAGTACGATCCCGAGATTCTGCGCTTCTTCATCCTGACGGCGCACTATCGTTCGCCCATCGATTTTTCCGACCAGAACCTCCGGGAGGCGAAGGCCGGCCTGACCCGCTTCTACGAGGCGCTGGCCGCCGCCGACCGCACCCTGGCGGACAATCCCGTTCCCGAACGGGCCGTCTGTCCGGAGATTTCCGACGCCGAGCGCGAGGTCTGGGACCGGATCGAGCATCTGGAAGAGTTCTTCACCGAGGCGATGGATGATGATTTCAATACCGCCGCCGCCATCGGCCACCTGTTCGAAGCGGTGCGCGGTATCAACCGGCTGATTGGTGAGGCGCGCTTCGACGACTGTCCGCTCTCCCTGCGGGTCATCGCCGATGGCGCGCGCAAGCTGCGGGAACTCGGCGGCGTGCTCGGCCTGTTCGGCAGCGACCCGGTCGCCTGGCTGGAAAAGCAGAAGGCCGGCGGCCTGGAGCAGACCGGCTACACGCCCGAGCGCATCGAGGCGCTGATCCGTGAGCGGGCCGAGGCGCGCAAGGCCCGAGATTTCGCCCGCGCCGACGCCATCCGCGACGAACTGACGGCCGCCGGCATCGAGCTGCTCGACAGCAAGGACGGCACGACCTGGAAAGTGAAGTAACCATGACCGCCCCCGCAGGAAGCCCTTCCGCGGGGGCTTTTGGTTTGGCCCGAATCATGAAAATTCTGATCGCGCCCGATTCCTTCAAGGAAAGCCTCGACGCCCCCGCCGCCGCCCGCGCCATCGCGGCCGGGCTGCGCCAGGGCCTGCCAGGGGCCGCAGGGGTCTGCCTTCCGGTCGCCGACGGTGGCGAGGGGACAGCGCGTACCCTGGTCGAGGCGACCGGTGGCCGCCTGGTCAAGGTGACGGTCACCGGCCCCCTGGGCGATCCGGTGCTGGCGCACTATGGTCTGCTCGGGGACGGGGAGGTGGCGGTGATCGAAATGGCCGCCGCCAGCGGTCTGGCGCTGGTGCCGCCGGACAGGCGCGATCCGGCCGCCGCCACCAGCTTCGGTACCGGGGAGCTGATCCGCCACGCGCTTGATGCCGGCGTGCGCGAGATCATCCTCGGGCTGGGCGGCAGCGCCACCAATGACGCCGGCGCCGGGATGCTCCAGGCCCTGGGAGCACAGCTGCTCGATACCGACGGCTGGCCGGTCGGCCAGGGGGGCGGGCAGCTCGACCGGGTTGCCCGCGTCGATACCGGAAACCTCGATGCCCGCCTGAAGAAATGCCGTTTTCGCATCGCCTGCGATGTCGACAATCCACTCACCGGGCCGCGCGGCGCTTCGCGCGTCTACGGGCCGCAGAAGGGGGCCGATGCGGTGCTGGTCGAACGGCTGGACGCCAATCTCGCCCACTACGGCGCCCTGCTTGAACAGATCAGCGGTCGAGATCTGGTGAATCGCCCGGGTGCCGGGGCCGCCGGCGGCCTGGCGGTGTCGCTGCTCGCCTTTGGTGACGCCACCCTGGAACCGGGTATCGACCTGGTTTTGTCCGCTCTCGATTTTGACCGGCACCTCGCCGAGGCCGACCTGGTGATGACCGGCGAAGGGCGTTTCGATGCCCAGAGCGCCCACGGCAAGGCCGTGATGGGGGTCGCCGCGTGCGCCGCCCGGCACCGGGTGCCGGTTGTCGTGCTCGCCGGCAGCCTCGGCCCCGGCTACGAGGCGCTGCTCGGCAAAACCATCCGTGCCGCCTTTGCCTGTGTCCCCGGACTGTGCAGCCTGGATGAGGCCCTCGCCAACGCTGAGGCCAATCTGACCGCGCTGGCGCGCAATGTCGCCGCGGTGCTGGCGTTATGACGCCAGGGTGGCAGACAAAAAAGAGGATGCCCTGAACGGACATCCTCCCTTGCTGCTTTTCGCCGTTTCAGAAACGGCTATTGTTGTACCAGAAGCTCGGGATAGGGCCATCCCTGCTGCCCGCCTTCGAGAATGTTCAGTCTTTCGGTTGCGACTCCTGATTCCTGCAAAAAATCATAGGCTCGCTTCGCTCCGCCGGCGCCGCGCGGGCAAACGATGACGATGGGCTCGGCCCCGGTTTGGGCGCGCTCGAGGACGGGTGCCAGCCGGGCGCGGTCCTCGTCCGATTTCACCGGATAGGCGTAGGTGGCCAGCGCTCCCTTGATGTGATGTTGGGCGAACTCTTTTGCTGCCTGAATGTCAACCAGCAGCAGCGGAGCGCCGGATTCAATTTTGGCTTTGAGATCAGCGGGCGAGATGTAGTCGTAGTTTTTGGCCCAGCAGGTGCTCGCAGCAAGGACAAAAACCAGAAGCAAAAGGGTCTGACGCATGGTTTGCCTCCTGTGGTAGCAGTAAAGAGAATCAGAGCGGGCAGAAAATTAGCACAAGCAAGGATTGTCCGCCAGGTTTTTATCAGCCATTCCAATGGCGCATATTGAATATTTAGATGCCTGTTCCCCGCCGGGGGTCAGGTCTTGAATTGTGAATTTTTTTGCCTATCAGAAGGCATCGCGAGC
>CAZCUR010000038.1:0-1109 GCA_964501815.1 uncultured Geothermobacter sp. | reverse complement strand
AGTCCTCTCAGTGCCCAAAACGCTCCGCCAGCGGAATCAGGCGCTGAAAATCCTCGGCGGTCAGGCTGGTGTGCCAGTGGCCGCTGAGCATGCCGGCGGCGACGCCGACGAAGAAAATCCCCAAGACCAACAGGCCGAAACCCCAGCCGGGCAGGGCGCGTTCGGTTACAGGCGGCCGCATGCCGAGGGCGCCGGGCTGCGGGCAGGAAGAGACGCAGCCGAGACAGCCGGTGCATTCGGGCGAGTGGATGGCTGTCTTGCGGTCGACCGGCAGGCGGGCCGGGCAGGAGCGGCTGCAGGCGCCGCAACGGACGCAGTGGTCTTCGCTGCGGCGGATCTTGAAGGGGCTGAGCATGGCGAGCAGGCCGAGCAGGGCGCCGTAGGGGCAGAGGTAGCGGCACCAGAAGTTCTGGTAGAGGACCGACAGGATGGCCAGCGCCAGGATGATGCCGAGAGCCAGGGGCGACAGGCCGGTGAAAAAGTGCAGCATGCGCACATCCGCCACCGCCCAGTAGGGCGAGGCGAGAAAGCCCTGCAGTGCCGCGGCCGGCATATCAATGATGATGAGTTTGACGAAAAAGAGCAGCAGCGCGTACTTGAGCACCCGCAGGGGAATGTCAAGCCAGCGCCAGATGGCGAAGTTGCGTCCGAACAGGCGCTTGCCCAGCCGCCACAGCCCTTCTTCCAGGGTGCCGACCGGACAGAGCCACGAGCAGAAGGACTTGCGCGCCAGCAGCGCCATGGCGAAAAAGGTCAGCAGCAGCACCAGCGCCGCCGGATGGACGCTGTCGAACCGACCGTTGACCAGCCAGTTTTTCAGCGCGATCAGCCCACCGATGGGCAAAAACCCTTCCACCCCCGGCGGCCGCACGTAGTCGGGCGTCTGGCCGAAACTGGTGTAGTGCCGAACGAACAGGCTGAACTGCACCCCGAGAAAGAGGCACCAGCCCAGAAAGATCCATTGCACCGCCAGCCGCAGCGCGGTGGTTTTGCGCAGCAGATGTCTCATGACCCGGCATCATAGAGCAAATTCTCTGCCGGAAAAATGACCTGGCTCAAATCCCGTCCCGGAAAAATCCCGCCGGGGGGCAGGTCTTGAATCGTGAATT